>JAFVTF010000035.1 GCA_017503375.1 Lentisphaeria bacterium
ATAAAAATTTTTCTCTTGGGTAACGGTTGTTTTAATTACCAAACCACCTCCGTAATCTCTGTAAACTCCGTTCACTCTGTTCAAAAGACTCAATTAAAATGCGTTTTCTGTATGCAGGTTTTGCAACAGCCCCTTTTTCCCCTCCTCAAGGAACAACCTTTATTGGGAACAGAGCCTTTTGAAAAACTATGAGATATCTGTTGAAAACGGCAGTAAATTTCAAGATAGTTTGTTCTCTGCTATTGTAAATCCCGGAAAAAGTGCTATATTATACGCAAGTCTTTTTAAATTAACAAGAAGTCATACTTGAGAGTATGATGTAAAACAAATCATTGGAAGGAAGTAAAAATGAAAGTTCTGGTGCTTAACGCAGGCAGTTCCTCATTGAAGTTCACCCTGTTCAACATGGAAAACGGGGAAAACACCGTTCTGGCAAGCGGCCAGGCAGAACGTCTCGGTCTTGACAATCCGAAGGTCATCTACAAACGTCCGGACGGCTACAAGTCCGAAGAAATCCCTGCAATCACCAATCATGCAGAAGCTCTTCAGGTCATCTGTAAGAAGCTCGTGGAAGGCGAAGGCGCAGTTCTCAAATCTCTGAGCGAAGTTTCCGCAATCGGTCACCGTGTTCTCCATGGCGGCGAAGAAATCACCAAACCTGTTCTCATCGATGAAAACGCCAAGGCGATCATCCGTAAATGCTTCCCCCTCGGACCTCTTCACAACCCCGCAAACCTTACCGGTATCGAAGCTTGCGAAAAGGCATTCCCCGGAACCCCCAACGTCGGTGTGTTCGATACTGAATTCCACCAGACCATGCCCCGCGAAGCATATCTTTATGCCATCCCCATGGAATTCTACAAAAAGCACTCCATCCGTAAATACGGTTTCCACGGCACCAGCCACAACTTTGTTGCTCATGCCGCAGCGGAATTCCTCGGACAGGATTATGACAAGACCAATCTGATCACCTGCCACCTCGGAAACGGATGCAGTATGGCAGCTGTCAAAGATGGAAAATGCATTGACACAACAATGGGACTCACCCCGCTGGAAGGTCTCGTCATGGGAACCCGTTCCGGAGACCTGGACCCCGCAGTTGTCATTAACATGATGCACCTCGGTATGACTGCTGATGAAATCGACAAGACTCTGAACAAGAAATCCGGTCTTCTCGGTGTTGCCGGAATCGGCAGCGGCGATATGCGTGACGTTGAAAAGGCAGCTTCTGAAGGTAATGAAGATTGCAAGCTTGCTCTCAACATGTTTGTCCGCAGAGTTGCAAAATACATCGGTTCCTACTATGTCCTCTGCGGCAGAACTGATGCAATCGTCTTCACCGGCGGTGTCGGTGAACACTCCAGCGTCATGCGTAAACGCATCATTGATGCAGTTGCCGCTCTTGGAATCAAGCTTGACGATGCAGCCAACAAGGATTGCTTTGGCAAGAAGGGCTTGATCTCTGCTGCTGACAGCCCGGTCAAAGTGGTTGTCATGCCCACAAACGAAGAACTCATGATTGCTCTGGAAACTGTCAAAATCGTTTCCAAATAAGCTGATCTGAGTAAATATTTTTTGCCGCTGCAGAATCTGATCGTTCTGCAGCGGCTTTTTTTGGCTCCGTCCCCCGTACGGGTTGGGAAATCTTTGGAATATCTGTAAAACAAAAATGCAAATAACAACTATCTTTGCAGAAGTTGTCTTGAAAAAAACTGAAAACGGGTGTACATTACCGGATGAAATAGATAACATTATTCAGGGAGATATTGAAATGTCTGAACAAAAAAATCAGCCGGAACAGGTGCAGGAAGTCAAGCCTGAAGTCATTTTTGAACAGAGAAAAGCAAAGATTGCAGAGTTTGAAGCTGCAGGTTTGAAGCCTTACGGCACCCGTTATGACGGTGCAATTCCCACCGCCGAAGCAAAAAAACTTTATGTGGAAGAATCTGAAACGCAGGCAAAAGTGAATGTTGCCGGACGTATGACCGCGTTCCGTGCAATGGGGAAAGCAGTTTTTGCAGATGTGAAAGATTCCTCCGGAAGAATCCAGCTCTACGTTTCCAGAGATGCTGTCGGAGAAGAATTCTTCAAACTTTTCAAGAAATTTGATATCGGCGATATCATCGGTGTGGAAGGGGAACTCTTCAAAACCCGTACCGGTGAAATCACCATCAAAGCAGAAAAATGCACCCTTCTTTCCAAATCCTTGAGAACCCTGCCGGAAAAATATCACGGTCTGGTCGACCAGGAACAGAGATACCGTCAGCGTTATCTTGACCTGATCATGAGCGAAGAAAGCAAGGAAGTTTTCAAGAAACGCTTTGCCATCATCCGCGAAGTCCGCAGATTCCTGGAGTCCAAGGGATTCATGGAAGTGGAAACCCCCATGCTTCAGAACATTTCCGGCGGTGCAAATGCACGTCCGTTCATCACACGTTATGAAGCACTCAACAGCAATATGTACATGCGTATTGCTCCCGAACTGTTCCTGAAACGCCTCCTCGTCGGCGGATTTGAAAAAGTCTTTGAATTGAATCGAAACTTCCGGAACGAAGGTGTCGACCGCCGTCACAGTCCTGAATTCACCATGATCGAAATCTATCAGGCTTACGGAAACTGCGAAGTCATGATGGATTTGATCGAAGAAATGGTCACCACCGTTGCAATGAAGGTCAACGGCACACTGGAAACCACCATGCCGGACGATACAGTTATCAACCTGCAGCGTCCCTGGAAACGTGCAACCTACCGTGATCTGGTGAAAGAAAAAGCCGGTGCTGACTGGTTCGATCTTTCCCGTGACGAAAAGGCTACCCGTGCCAAAGAAATGGGAGCTGTCATTCTGGATGACTTCAACGACCTGGAAATCACCCATGAAGTTTATGAAAAGCTCATTGAACACACCCTGATCCAGCCCACATTTGTGCTGAGAATGCCGGAATATCTCGTTCCGCTGGCAAAGAAATGCGAAGACGATCCCACCGTCGTGGATGTCTTTGAACTGGAAATCAACGGTCAGGAAGTCTCCCCCGGATATTCTGAACTTAACGATCCCATCGAACAGCGCAAGCGGTTCCTGGAACAGGCTAAGCTCAACGACCGCGAAGGCGAACTCCAGAAGACCATTGACGAAGACTTCCTCTGCGCTATGGAATACGGTATGCCTCCTGCAGGCGGTATGGGTATCGGTATTGACCGTCTGGTCATGCTTCTTACCGGACGCGATTCCATCCGTGACGTGATTCTCTTCCCCCACCTCAGAGGAAAGCAGTCATAAAGAAGTTCAAATGATAAAAACTCAAAAAGAGGATTATCTGCCCGGACAATCCTCTTTTTTTCTGCAGGTATGTTCGCCTCACGAATTGAAATTTTAAGCTCTATTCCCAATAAAGGCTGGTAAATCTTTCCGCTGTTTTAACCCAAAGATGGCATTTTGATTTTTGTATTGCAAAAATCGGAATGCCGCAAAAAGGTTTCTGAAAGGATGATGGGGTTCGGGGAAGAAAGGAAAAAATTTCCTCAAAAGTTTTACCCTTCTTCCCCGATCACAAAATCAACCTTTATTGGGAACAGAGCTTTCCTTTTTGATCACTTCCGGAGAGCGGCGCGTTCCCGGGTGAGATTGCCCAGTTCTTTCATCAGTTTGAGTTTTTCCGGATCATCCGGGGCAAGACGGGCAAAGCGTTCCATCATCTGTTCCATCCGCATGGTCAGACTGAATTCCTGCAGAAGTTTCACATCCTGTGCAAGCACTTGCAATGCGAGCTTCTTTTCCCGTTCAAAAATTTTTCTCTTTTCCTTTTCTGCTTTGGCGATCTGTTCCGGAGTCAGTTCAACTGCGGGATCAGAGATGGGTTCTTCCGGTTCCTCTTCGCCCATCAGAAGCTTGGAAAGCTCCTGCGAAATCAATCCCTGCGGCTCCAGTTTTTCGATGATCCGCTGAGGTGCATCGCTCCATTCCTCCAGCATTTTTGCCTGAATGATCTCATTGATTGCAATGGCAAAGGGCGATTGATTCAGCAATTCCGGAGGAATTTGTTCGACAGCCACGGCAGCGGCCTCTTCAAATTTCAAAAGAACTTCCAGGACTTCCAACAGGGCTTTCTTATACCGTTTTTCTGCCTGTGTTTCCGGTTTCTGAACCTCCTGAACTGGAACATTTTCCCGTTCCTGTTCATAGCGGGCATACCGTTCCTTCCGTTCAGCCTCTTTCCGTGCGGAACGGACAAGTTCAGCATAAAGGCCATCAGCACTCAAGCCGAGTTTCTCTGCGAGCCATGAGGTATAAGCGGTCTTGGAGGCTTCACTTTCCAGCAGAGCGATCAGCTGAAGCATTGCCGCTGCGGTCTGCGCCTTTCCGGAAGGGGAATCTCCATGTTTGTCGGAAAATTCTCTGACGGCAAAATCAAAAAAGTCAAAAGCCTGTTCCACAGCCTCTGCAATTGCCTCTTTTCCCTGCTGCTTCAACAGTTCATCCGGGTCCTTTCCTCCGGGGAAACGGACAACTTTCACATCAAAACCGAGAGGCAGTAAAATTTCAGCATCCCGAAAAACAGCCTTTGTTCCGGCGGCATCGGAGTCCAATGCAAGTTTGATTTTTCCGGTATAACGGCGGAGCATTCTTGCCTGTTCCGGAGTAAAAGCAGTACCTTCCGCTGCAACGGAGTTAGAAAAACCTGCCGCATGCATTGCTATCACATCGAGCTGACCTTCGCAAAGAATAGCACAGCCGAGTTTGTTGTCAGACATCTCACTCCGGGCAAGATGCATTCCGTAAAGGATGCGTCCTTTTTTGAAAATGGGCGTTTCCGGAGTGTTGACATACTTCATTGCTTTGGGGTCGGATTCAATGGTTCTGGCACTGAATCCCACAACTCTTCCCAGTTCATCCCAGATGGGGAACATGAGTCTGTTCCGGAAAAGATCATAACGTTTGGAGGGATTATCGTCAAAGGTTTTGATGATGCCGCCTTCTGCCAGTTCGGCTTCGGTGAATCCGAGATTTTTCGCAAAGACCATTGCAGAATCCCAGGAATCAAGAGACATCCCGAGAGAAAACCTCTGAATAGATTCCGGAGAAAGTTTTCTTGTGGCAAGGTATTGTGCCACCGGAGATTCCGGATTGTTTTTAAGGTTCATCACATACCATTCCCGCAATTTTTCATGGAGCAGGAACAGACGGTCCTTTTTTTCGCTGTAACTCTGATTCGGATTTCCGGGATACTGTCTTGCACCGGCACGGGGCTGCCGTTCTTCTTCCTCCGGGATATAGATATTATATTTCTGGGCGAGGAGGCGGATTGCAGTAGGGAAATCCACATTTTCCCGTTCCATAACAAAGGAAATGGCATTCCCATGTTTTCCGCAACCGAAGCAATGATAATACTGCCGGTCCGGACGAACGGTAAAAGAAGGAGTTTTCTCCGAATGGAACGGACAACATGCCTTGAAATCGCGCCCCTGTTTTTTCAGGGGGATGTAAGATTGAATGAGATCAACGATATCGACCCTTGCGCGGATCGAATCAATAACCTCTTCGGGGATTCCAGCCATAATGGTTTATCTCGTCTGAAGCTGCTTCAGCCGGTTTTCAACAGATGCCCGTTTCCCGGCAAGTGAAGGATTGTGTTTGGTCAATTCAAGATATTTCTGATATCTCGCACGGGCATCAGCTGTATTGCCGTTTTTATCCTGGATCACCGCAGTATTCAGCATATAGATCGGATTGTTTCCATCCAATCTAACTGCGGCTGCACACCATTGCAATCCGGATTTACGATTTTTCCGGACTTGAACATAATAAATACCGACCTCGTTGTACAGCAGGGCTTTATCCTGATACTTTTTATCTTTCAGCAAAGCATTGAGCTGAGTTGCGGAAGTCCGGTAATCTTTCTGTTCTGTTGCAATACGGGTAAGCAGAACACGTGCAGCAGTACAATCCGGGTTCTGTTTCAGAGACTCTTTCAAAGCCGCCATGGCATCATCATTTCTCTTGAATTTATAAAGGATTCTGCCATACGTGTAAAGACTGAAATAGTTTTTGGGTGCAAGTTTTACAGCTTTCTGGCTTTCCAGGAGAGCTTCATTGATTTTACCGTTCTGTTCATACGCAAAAGCTGTCAGCAGAACAGCTTCGGAACTTGCCGGATTTTTTTTCTGGGCATCTTTGCTGTATTCCAAAGCAGTTTCCCATTTTCCGGCAATAGCATCCTGTTCCGCTTTTGTCATCAGTTCGGCAAAGGTTTCTTTCTTTCCGCATCCGTTAAGCAGTAAAGCGGCAAGAATTCCGGCAAAAAGGATTCTGTATTTCATCATGATACTCTCCATGTTTTCTTTATGTTTTTATCATAAAGGTATTATAATCTGCATTTCGATTTTTGCAAATAGTGAGGAGAAAAAATATTCTCTTTTTTTGTTTAGCTCTGTTCCCAATAAAGGTTTCAAAAGAGAAGATGGGGTTCGGGAAGAAGGGAAAAAATTTTGAGGAAATTTTTCAGCGCAAACTGAAGTTGGTCTTCCACGCTTTGCCGCGGTAACGGTCAAGAAAACGGTGTTTTTCCACCTGCCAGTCGATTTGAAGCGATAGGGTATACTCCCGCTGTTCTCCGGTATAAAAGGTTACGGTGTACCCCAGAACAACACCCTGGTCGTTCCGGTAAATACCTTTCACAGGAATACCATTCACAAGGACGGTCTGTTCAATGAAAATTTTCTCTTTGTAATCGACTTTATACAGCAAAGGTTTGCCATCAGGAGGAAAAACAAGCCCCTGCTCTGTTTTCCCTTTTTTCTTTGTAATGATCTTGACTTCTTTATCATTCTGGGAAAGCCGCTGCAGCTCAATGGGCGCACCGGGAACGATTGCGCCGGTCGGGATATACCATTCCGAAACATACCATGCGGCAAACGCGATCACTGCAGCCAGCAGCATTACAGGGATGACGATTTTCAATCTTTGCGGAAACTTCATGTTCAGCCTTTCGGGGAAACACTCTGCAGAAGCGCATAACAGGTGTCAAGATGCGGCACTTTCACACCGTTCTGCTTTGCGATTCGGCACACATTCCCCAGAATGGCATCCACTTCCAACGGGCGTCCGGATTCATAATCCACAAGCATACTGGTCTTGTAAGCCGGATAGTTCCGGGTATATTCCATATTATCGGAAAGATCTGCCGCAGAGAAAGAATATCCTTCACTTGAGGCAACATCCGCTGTTTCCTGCATCAGTTTCATGCAAAGCTCTTCCATAGGACCTCTGTCACACATCTGTTTTGTATCCAGATGTCCGCCGAGAACAGATACGGTATTGAACGGCGTGTTCCACAGCAGTTTTTTCCAGCGGTAATAAGCCACATCATCAGAATATTCTGCTTCCACAGCAGCAGCTTTGAACAGTTCAATCAAACGGCGCCCTTTTTCAGAATCACCGCCGCCGAATTTTCCCATGATAAGCCGCTGGGAACCTTTCTGGGAAACAATTCCTTTCCCGATCCGGGTGGCGCCGATGTAAGCAACGGTACTCAGGAGTTCATTTTCCGGAAATGCTTCTGCCACAGCTTCTTCGATTCCGATTCCGTTCTGAATCAGAACAATGACAGTATTTTTGCTTTTGATGGCGGGACGGATCAGTTCCGGAACATTGATTTCCGGCAGGACTTTTGCAGTCACGACCACATAATCCGGTGTTCCGGGATATTCCGCTGCGGAACGGTAAACTCCATCCGGGTGAAATTCAAATTCTCCGGCAGCAGCGGAAATACGGAATCCGTTATTTTTGACAGCTTCATAATCGGACCGGAGCGTGACAGCGACGCGGGCACCTCCCTGCTGAAGGCGTCCGCCGAAATATGCGCCGATCGCTCCGGCACTGATCCAAAGCACGTTTGCCATGTTATTTGACCACCAGGTTGACGATTCTGCCCGGAACACAGATAGACTTCACAAGAGTTTTTCCTGCGATAACTTCCTGAACCTTGGCATCTGCCATAGCCAATTTCAGCATCTCTTCCTGAGTTGCATCCACAGGCATCATAATGCGTGCCTTGGGCTTTCCGAGAACCTGAACGAGGATCTCTGTTTCTTCTTTTGCAAGCAGAGATTCATCATACTTTGGCCAGTCTGCCAGAGAAACAGGAGCGGGATTTCCGAGGATTTCCCACAATTCTTCTGCAAGGTGCGGAGCATAGGGAGCAATCAGTTTTGTGAAGGCTTCTGCTGCTGTGCGCGGCATGGGATCCAGTTTGGAGAACTCATTCAGGAAGATCATCATCTGGCTGATCGCTGTATTGAAGTTCAAGGTGTCGGTATCTTCTGTGACTTTCTTGATCGTTGCATGAAGCAGAGTTGCCTGTGCAGGTGTCAGAGGAATATCCGCAATGGGGGTCTGACCGATCATTTTCCAGGTACGTTTCAGGAAGCGGAAGACGCCTTCCACCCCCTTGGTGTTCCAGGGCTTGGTTGCCTGAAGCGGTCCCATGAACATTTCATACAGACGCATTGCATCGGCACCGTATTCACGGACAACATCATCGGGGTTGACCACGTTCTTGAGGGATTTGGACATCTTGGCGGGAAATTCCACCAGTTTTTCTTCTGTTCCCTTGCGGTAGGCATTTCCATCCGGACGGTGTTCCACTTCATCCATGGGAACCAGAACACCGCGCTGATCTTTGTAGGAAATACCAAGGATCATACCCTGGTTGACCAGTCTCTGGAACGGTTCTTTCGTGGAAACCAGACCGAGATCGAAGAGGACTTTATGCCAGAACCGTGCGTAAAGCAGGTGCAGCACAGCGTGTTCCGCACCGCCCACATAAAGGTCAACAGGCATCCAGTATTTTTCTTTTTCGGGGTCGATGAAACGTTCTTCGTTGTGAGGATCGATGTAACGGAGATAGTACCAGCAGGAACCTGCCCACTGAGGCATGGTATTGGTTTCGCGGCGGCCTTTCATTCCGGTCACAGGATCAGTATAGTTCAGCCACTCTCCGGCATTGGCAAGAGGAGATTCCCCTGTTCCGGAGGGTTTGAAGTCAGACATTTCAGGAAGTTCCAGCGGAAGTTCGGATTCATCCAGCAGCTTCACGGAACCGTCTTCCATATAGATGACGGGGAACGGTTCGCCCCAGTAACGCTGACGGCTGAAGAGCCAGTCGCGGAGTTTGTAATTAACCGTCTTTTTACCTGCACCTTTTGCGGCGAGCCATTCGATGGTCTTTGCTTTGGCTTCGTTCACACGGAGTCCGTCAAGAACCAGTCCGGCATCGTTTCCGGAGTTCATGAGCGGACCGTCACCTGTCCAGCAGACTGTTCCGGCAACAACTCCGTCGATATCAGCCTGAGGATCATCAGGACGGATTACGCACTTGATGGGCAGGTTGAACTTCTGAGCAAATTCAAAGTCGCGGGTATCGTGAGCGGGAACAGCCATGATGGCACCTGTTCCGTAACTTGCGAGAACATAATCTGCGATCCAGATGGGAATCTTTGTTCCGTTGACCGGGTTGACGGCATAAGCACCGGTAAACGCTCCGGTCTTTTCCTTGTTGAGTTCGGTACGTGCAAGATCACTCATTCCGGCGGCACGTTTCTGGTAAGCCTGAATTTCTTCTGCCTGTTCGGGAGTGGTGATCCGCGGAACATCAACGTGTTCGGGTGAAAGAACCATATATGTTGCACCGAACAGGGTGTCGGGACGGGTGGTGTAAACCGTGATGTTCACATCGGTTCCATCGACTTTGAATGTCACTTCTGCGCCTTCGCTCTTGCCGATCCAGTTGCGCTGCATTTCTTTGATGCCTTCCGGCCAGTCGAGATCATCAATATCCTTGAGCAGCTCTTCGGCATATTTTGTGATTTTGAGCATCCACTGTTTCATGGGACGGCGTTCGACGGGATGGTTTCCGCGTTCACTTCTGCCGTTGATGACTTCTTCGTTTGCAAGAACTGTACCGAGAGCGGGACACCAGTTGACAGGGACTTCAGCGATTTCAGCGAGACCTTTTTTGTAGAGCTGCATGAAAATCCACTGGGTCCAGCGATAGTATTTCGGATCAGTGGTATTGATTTCACGATCCCAGTCATAGCTGAATCCGAGAGACTGGATCTGACGTTTGAAAGTGGCAATGTTCTTTGCAGTTGTGATGGAGGGATGGGTTCCTGTTTCCACGGCATACTGTTCAGCAGGAAGTCCGAAAGCATCCCAGCCCATGGGGTGAAGAACGTTGAATCCGGTCATCCGTTTGAACCGGCAGAAAATGTCGGTTGCGGTGTAACCTTCGGGATGTCCCACATGAAGACCTGCTCCGCTGGGATAGGGGAACATGTCAAGGACATAAAGTTTTTCTTTGGGAGAATTATCTTCAGCGCGGAAAGTTTTATTTTCCAGCCAGTATTTTTGCCATTTCTGTTCAAATTCTGTAAAATTATATTCACGTTCGGACATGGTATATCAACCTTTCTTTTGGTTCAATTCGTGTGTTTTTATGCTTTTTTTACGGCTTTGATTGTCAGGATAAAGCCGAGCGCCACGCTGAGAGCGGCTCCGACGAGAACGCGGAATTCAGCAGGCAGCAGGAAAGTGACGGTATGGGCGGGAACCCAGAAAAAGAGAATTGTCTTCGGAATGAAAGAACCCCAGACTTTGGCATCACAGGAACCGAAAAATTCAGCTCCGCCGATAAACTTTCCTTTTTCAATGACCTGCCCGAACCACTCATGACTGAGCATCATGGGGTAGGCAAAAATCATATTCATGAAGAAGGACGTTGTCAAAGCAAAGATAAATTTATTCCCGAATCCGGAATCCAGCAAAGGATTGGAACCGAACCAGAGATTTCCGCTCATCATGGAGGCGGTTCCGGCTGCAAACAGACTGAAGGCGATTGTCATAACGATTCCGTAGAAACCCCATACGATCACACGCAGCGGCAATTTGCTGACCATCCAGCTGCCGGTCTTGATCCGGTGTTTCAGCATTTCTCCGAAGGTCGCAAGCAATGCAAACTTCAAAAATCCCATGATATAGGGGAATTCATGGGTGACATTTCCGAAATTTCCCAGCTTGCTCCAAACAAAACCTGTCCATTGAAGAGATTTTACATCACCTTTTCCCTGGATAAAGTTGGAAACTGTGGAACCGCTTACTCCGTAATCGAAGGGGAAAAAGAGAACAAGAAGAATAAAGAGAACAACAAATCCAATACCAATGTAATCTGTTTTTTTCATAAGAGATCCTTGTTTTTGGGGAGATATAAAAAAGAACGCCGGACAAAGGGGGGTAAGAATGTCCGGCGCTCAGATTTTTCTTTTTTTTTACCGCTTGAGAGTTACGCCGATAAATTCATCCCGGCGGTTCTTTGCGCGGGCTGAATCATCGGTATTGGGAACTGCAGGTTTTTCTTCTCCATAGCTGACTGTACGGATTCTGGAATCTGCAATTCCTTTTGTCATGAGATAATCTTTTGCAGCGAGAGCGCGGCGTTCACCAAGCGCGCGGTTGTATTCATCGCTTCCTTTGCTGTCACAGTTTCCTTCGATCACAACACCGGTTCCGGGGTTGGAATTGAGATATGCTGCAACCTGATCCAGTTTTACTGCTTCACTTGAGTCAATGGAGGACTGGTCGAAACGGAAATAGACAGGCTGGAATGTAAGTCCGGTAATGGGAGTTCCGAAATCGTCATAGGGAGAAAGACTCTTGTTTGCCCAGCCGGAAACTCCGGAATTGGCGTCGCCGCCGTTCATGCCATTGGCACCATTTCCACCATTCAGGGAGTTCAAATCGGCATCTCCTCCGTTGAGGTTGCCGTAAGCAGAACCGTTGCCGCCATTCAAGCCGCTGTTGCTGCCTGCTCCGCTCTTTCCTCTGAACATACTGAGATCATCATCTGTTGCACAACCAACAGTGCTGAGGACCATTGCGAATGCTGCCGCACCAACCATGAGCATTTTTCCAAACTTCATGCTTTTCTCCAGTTTTTTGTTTATGTTATATTGTTTGTTTTCTGTCAAAAAAAACTTTTTACTTTGAGGTAATTTCAAAAGTGGCTTTTGAAATTGCCTCATTTTATCTCCGTAAATTTATCTCTTTTTCCGGATTTTTCAAGGGGAAAACACGAAAAAAAAGTGATTTTCCGTTATTTTTTCACAGATATCTCATAAAAGCTGCACATCATCTGCAATATGAGAAGGGGCCCTCCCTCCTCACCTTGTCGCAGCGTAGTCTGAAAGGTGAAGACGAATCTCCCTCATTTTTTCTCCTCCGCAGCCTTGCGCGGAGGAGGAAGAGTTACCGCCGAAAACGTTCCATTTTCAGATCACAGCAAGGACCTTCAGACATTTTTGAAGACTTTTGAAATTACCTCTTATGAATAAAACAAATTATTCACTCTTCTTATTTGCGTTCTGGAAGAGTTCCTGAACTTCAGCGTCGGGAGCTTTGGTAATCAAAGTGACAACAACAGCCACGATCAAACCTGCAAGGAATCCGGGAACGATTTCATAGATTCCGGTGCATTTGCTCAGTTTGAGGTACCAGAAGATATCCACTGTGAACCCGGCGATGATACCGGCAAGAGCTCCGTTGTAGTTGAAGCGTTTCCAGAAGAGAGCCAGCAGGATCACCGGACCGAATGCAGCTCCGAAAGCACCCCATGCACAGGAAACCAGAGCCATGATTCCGCCGCATTCCGGATTCGCTGCAATCACAAAAGCTGCGACAGCGATCAATGCCATGATGATACGGCCAGCCCACATCATTTCACGGTCGGATGCACTTTTCCGGAAGAAGGGTTTGTAGATATCGGAAACAAAGGCGGAAGAAGATGCAAGCAGCTGAGAGTCAGCTGTACTCATGGATGCCGCAAGAATTGCAGAGAGCAGAACACCTGCTAAGAACACGGAAAGGCTTACAAGTCCGGTATTGTTTCCGATCCATTCAAATACCTGACGGATCATTTCAATAAAGACAAGGTCCTGCTTCTTGGTTTCTTCCAGAATATTGCCGAAGAATTTCCGTCCGAGCAGACCGACAACGGAGGCCGCTGCAAGGATGATGAAAATCCAAATACTGCCGATGATTCTGGATTTTTTCATTTCCTTTTCATCTCTGACAGAGAAGTAGCGGATCAGAATGTGGGGCATACCGAAGTAACCGAGTCCCCAGCCGAGACCGGAAATAATTTCACTCCAGCTCTTCCAGTCGGATTTTCCGGAAGAATAGGCATTGAAGAAGTTTGCCGGAACAGCATCCACAGGTGCTGTATAAGCAGAAGATTTCATCATGGCAAGAGCCAGGATGGGAGCCAGAAGCAATGCTCCCAGCATGATCAATCCCTGGAAGAAGTCGGTCCAGCAGACAGCGTTATAACCGCCGAGGAACGTATAGGCAACGATCACAATCGTCGCAATGATCATTGCAATCATCGGGTCCATGCCAAGCACTGTGTTGAAGAGTGTTCCGCATGCGGAAATACTGGATGCGGCATAGATGCAATAGGCGATCATGAAGACGATTGCAGAAGCAAGCAGAATACCTTTTCTGTTGGTTTTGAACCGGTTGGTCAGGAACTGGGGAACTGTGATGGAGTCATTTGCCGCAATGGAAAATCTGCGGAGATTCGGTGCAACGAAAACCCAGGCAAGAACCGTTCCGATGAGCAGACCGACTGCGATCCAGACCTGTCCGATACCGGAAAGATAAATTGCACCGGGCAGACCCATAAGCACCCAGGCACTCATATCAGATGCACCGGCAGACAGGGCAGAGACCCAGCCGTTCATGTTTCTGTTTCCAAGGAAGTAAGTCTTTTCTCCGGCACCGGCTTTTCTGTCTTTGAAATAGAAAGAGACACCAATGGTGAGCAGCACTACAAAATAGAGCAGCAGTGCAATAAGTTCGGGGATTTTCATTTTTTTCTCCGTTTGTTGTTTTATTTTTTTCGGGTTATAAAAAATATCAGCGGTTAATATAGTCTCATTTTCCGGTTTTTCAAATTTTCTGTTTGATTATTCTCATTTTTGATATATATTCCCATGTAAATTTTATCATAATGAAAGGTTTTCCCGCATGAATGATCAACTGCTCGCAGCTTTGAAACACTGGTTTGACTATGATTCCTTCCTGGATCACCAGAGACCCGTCATGGAATCTGTCCTTTCCGGAAAAGATCTTTGTGTGGTCATGCCGACGGGGGCAGGGAAATCTCTCTGTTATCAGCTGCCCCTGCTCATGAAGGAACGGTACAGTATCATCGTTTCCCCGCTGATCTCCCTTATGAAAGATCAGGTGGACGCGCTTGTGGAACGGAAAATCCCCGCCGCATTTATTAACACAACGGTTCCTCCGGCAGCGCAATATGCCATTCTGAGAGAAGTGGAACGCGGGGCTTTGAAATTACTTTATGTGGCTCCGGAACGGTTTCAGGCTCCGGGATTCCGGGAATTCATCCGGGAAAATCCTCCGGAAGTGCTGGTGGTGGATGAAGCCCACTGCATCAGCCAATGGGGGCACGACTTCCGTCCGTCTTACATGCGGCTCGGTGATGTTGCCGGAGAAATGGGAATCCCGCAGGTTTGCGCCTTTACTGCTACCGCCACCAGAACCGTTCAGAAAGATATCGTTCAGCAGCTGAAACGCCCGCAGATGGAAATGATGGTTGCCGGGTTCAAACGTCCGAATCTTGCTTTTTCTGTGATCGAAGCCCATGACAATGCCTCAAAAGACCATGCCGTTGCACGGCTGCTGGATAAGAAAGTTCCTACCATCATTTATGCCTCCACGCGGAAAGCCGTGGAAGCCCTGCAGGCAGAATTCGGCTGTATTGCCTATCATGGTGGAATGTCCGACCAGGAACGGACCCGCGCGCAGGAACAGTTCATGTCCGAACCGGTTCCCATTCTGGCGGCAACCAATGCGTTTGGAATGGGAATCGACCGTCCGGATGTCAGACAGGTCATTCATTACAATATCCCCGGTTCCATTGAGGCGTATTATCAGGAGGCGGGCAGAGCGGGGCGCGATGGCGAACCCGCTGAATGTGTTCTGATCTATGGAAACAGAGATAAATTCATTCATCAATTCCTGATCGACATGAACAATCCGGAACCGGAACTCGTTCATTCCCTTTATCTTTTCCTGCAGGCTCAATGGAAAAAATCCGGCGGTCTGCCGCTGGAAATGACTCTTGCGGAAATCGCTGAACAGATTCCCAATGCAAAAACTGATTCCCAGATCGGTGCCGCTTTTGCAATCCTGGAAGAACACGGCTATGCAGCAAGATCCTATTCCAGAGAAAATACTGTACAATTCCGTCTGGCTGGCGATTTGAACTCTTTGAAAACCGAAAATGCAGAAGAAAAAACTCAGCGGGCAAGATTCCTGCACAGAGTCGTGGAAAATTATGGAGCAGCCGCCGCAAAAATGAAAAAATATTCCGTACAGGAACTTTCTGAACTTTGTGCCCTGCCCCCGGAAAATATCAGAAGAATACTCTCCGCACTGGACGGAATCTCTCTGGAAGTGGAAAAAGAAAACTACCGCGGAGCTGTCACCACCCTGCTGAAACCGGAAGAAAAACGGCTTGTCATTGATTTTGAACAATATGAGCAGAAACGGGATTTGGAAATGAACCGTTTGGAAGATATGCTCACCTATGCCCGCGCCAAAGGATGCCGTCAGGGATATCTCATCTCCTACTTCGGGGAAAATGCCGATGACTGGGAGTGCGGTGTCTGCGATCATTGTTCCGATGCCGTTCACTCTGCTGACAGAAATCTGACCCCCGCTGAACTGGCAACTGTGCATACCATCCTTTCCTCTGTACGGATGTTCAACGGCAGGATCGGACGGGGCAGACTCAGTCAGATCCTCGCCGGAGTCATGAGCGCGGATACCGTCAATTCAAGATATACCGACAGCGTTTGTTTCGGAATTCTCAAGCCCATGAAACAGAATCTCATCATGCAGTACCTTCGGGAGCTGGAAGACAAAGGTTATCTGGAACGATGCGGAAACCCTGAATATCCGTGTCTGGGACTTTCCACGCAGGGACGGATTCAGATAGAAGCACGCAGGGATATCCGGTTGAACCTGCCTGTCCCGAAGAAAAAGGCTCCGGCCATTAAAATTTCTCTGACTCCGCCAACGGAAAACGATGATGGAGATCAGAAATTGCTTGCCCGGCTGAAAGCTCTCCGGGCGAAACTTGCCGCAAAACGCGGCGTTCCTTCGTATGTGGTGTTCGGAGATAAAACCCTGCTGGAATTTGTCCGCCTCAAACCTGTAACTCCGGCTGATGCCGAAGGAATCACAGGTGTCGGTCCCGCAAAAATGGCAACCTACGTTCCCGTGTTCGTCAAGGAAATCGTTGCTTTTCTTGAGGAAGAGGGAAAGTGAAGATCAGGAGAAGAACTCATGCGATTGGATAAATTTCTTTCAGAATCCACCCCGTTCAGCCGGAAAGAGATCAAAAGCCTTGCCGGAAAAGGGAAAATCTCTGTCAATGGAACCATTATCAGAAAATCTGATGTGCAGGTCACGGAAAACGATACCATTGAAGTAAACGGAGAAAAAATCTCCTACCGGAAATTTATCTATCTCATGATGAATAAACCCGCAGGATATCTCAGCGCAACATGGGACGCAAAAGACCCTGTCGTTGTCGATCTCCTGCCCGATGAATATAAACATTATGAACCGTTCCCCGCCGGAAGACTGGATAAGGATACGGAAGGTTTGCTCCTGCTCACCAATGACGGACAATTCGATCACGCCGTCACCTCTCCCCGGAAAAATGTATTCAAACGTTATTTTGCCCGTCTGGATCACCCCGCAGAACAGGAAGATATCAAAGCGTTTCAATCCGGTATGGATCTGGGAGATTTTATTGCAAAACCTGCCAGACTGGAAATCACAGAAAATCCCTGTGAAGTTTTTGTGGAGGTCGCAGAAGGAAAATTCCATCAGGTAAAACGGATGTGCGAAAAAACAGGAAAAAACGTGATTTATCTGAAACGGATCTCTATCGGTGACTTACAACTGGACCCGGAACTTCCCTCCGGAAAAGTCAGAGAACTGACCGCAGAAGAAATCGCAGCTTTTATGAAATAGCTCTGTTCCCCATACGGGGTGGTAAATCTTTCTGTTGTTTTTACCCAAAGATGGCATTTTGATTTTTGTGATGCAAAAATCGGAATGCCGCAAAAAGGTTTGAAAAAGGATGATGGGGTTTGGGGAAGAAGGGAAAAACTTTCCTGAAAAGTTTTTCTCTTCTTCCCCGATCTCAAATCAACCTTTATTGTTAGAAAAACTCAGTTGTTTCTGCAGTTGCGGATGAATTCATTCAGAGAACTGCGTTCGATCCGCCAGAGTCTGCCGAGTTTGGAGGCTTTGATTTTGCCTGTCTGAAGCAATTCATACATACGGGTCCGCTTGACCTTCAGAATTGCCATTGCTTCCGGAAAGGTAAGAAAATCTTCGGCGGAGGCAGAGGCTTCCATTTCAGAAGCTCCGGATTCTTCCGGCAGTGAACGGAAAACCTTTTTCATAGATAAAATCACAAAAGTCTTACCCCGTTTTTTTAATTCCTCTTCGGTGGAACGGTAGGAATCAGCACTTTTATTCAATGCTTCAAGCAGAATGGAACTGTCTTTTGCGCAACGCCACCGGCGGAATAACGGTGTTCCGTTTTCGGGGAAATATACCACATAATCTCCATTTTCCGGAGAAAGATTCACGGCACATTCCACTGTTGCACTGACCGGAATAATTGGTTCCAGAGCTTTTTCTGTTACGGTGATTTCCTGTTTCCGGATGCGTGCCATGATATCCCCGCTTCAATCACGCTTGGCTGCGGCAAATGCAAGAGACGAACACATTTCCGGGAAACTGATTCCCGCAGCTTTTGCCGCCTTGGGAAGAAGACTGCTGGGCGTACAGCCGGGAAGAGTATTGCCTTCCAGCACCCAGACTTTATCATCTTTGCCGATGATCACATCCACGCGCAGCATATCTCTTGCGCCGACAGCGTTATAGAATGCAAGAGAAAGCTCCTGAGCCTCTTTCTGAGCGGCTTCTGAAATCCCGGTCGGAGGACAGATATATTCCGTTTCACCCAGCGCATGAGTATATTTTGCATCATAATCATAAAGTTTTCCGGGATAGCGGATTTCCACCAGCGGCATGGCCTTTCCATCCAGAATACTGACGGTTGCCTCCACACCTTCGATGTATTCTTCCACCAGTGCGGATTTGTCATGCTTCAATGCAAGTTCCAGTGCACCGCGCCACTGTTCGGGAGATTCCACCAGAGTCAATCCGAAAGTAGAACCTTCACAGGGAGGTTTCACGATCATGGGGAGTCCGAACTCTTCCGGGAATGGAGTATCAGCGGAATCTGTCACAAAATATTTTGGGGAACGGATGTTGGATTTTTCCATGATTTTCTTGGAAATGACTTTATCCATGGCATCGATACAAGCCTGAGAAGGACATCCCACGAATTTGAGATTTGCTTCTTCCATGACCTTCTGAAGGGTTCCGTCTTCTCCGAAACCGCCATGAAGAACGGGATAAACCACATCAGCGTTCCGCATATCATCGGTGACTTCCGGCTTGAGAATATCATACTCTGTCACATCGTGTCCGGCACTTCTGAGAGCTTCTGCCACAGCACCGCCGGAGATCAGGGAAACTTCCCGCTCCGAACTGGTTCCGCCTTTCAATACCACGATTTTCAATTTCTGATCCATATTTCTGACAAGCCTTTCCGACTCCGTATCAGCAAAACAGAGTTCTGTTTGAAGATTGATTTTATGATTGCGGAAAACCGCCTGTTTCATCTGCATCAGAACAGAAAGATAGTCCTCTTCCGATGCAGGTGAATCAGCCGTTTCCGATATGATCCAGTTTGCGTGCTGACTGCTGACGTGTACATTGCCGCAACGGATATTTTTGCACCCCGACTGTTCCAGCAGGATTCCTGCCACTGTTTGAACGGGATTCCGGAATGTACTTCCGGCAGAACGGCCTTTCGGGGTAACTGCCGCCCTGCGCTCTTTTTCCTGACGGATCAGATTCAATTCCGCTTCCGGTTCAACGGCAGGAAATTCCAGCGTGACGGATGTCACCATGACATCTTCCGGCAGCGGAGAGGTTCTGTATGCCCAGCCGCCATCGCCCTCTTTCCATATATAAGGGGAACCGTCGGAAAGATAAGTTCCATTGATTTCCCGGATAAACTGCGAGATTTCAGCTTTGTTTGCACCTGCGTTCATCCGGACAGCTCCGCCGAGAGTTCCGGGAATTCCGCAAAGAGGTGCCAATCCGCCGAATCCGAGTTTTGCCGCTTCTGCAGCCAACAGAGAAAGCCGGATTGCCGCTCCGCATTCCAGCCGCGTTCCATCCTGTTTGATTCCGGAAAAACAGGTTTGTTTCAAACGGAGAAAAACAGTGGAAAGTTCCCGGTCAGAGCCGATAAAATTTGTTCCGGCTCCCAATGGTCTGGCAGAAACAGAAAATTCCCGCAGGACCATCAGAAGGGTTTTGAGTTCCTGCACAGATGAAGGTTCCGCCAGAAAAAAGGATGCCTGTCCCGTTCCGGAACTGGTACAATCCTTCCAGGAGGCTTCCCGCGTCACGGAAAGACGGGGAAGAGCCGTTCTCAATCTGGCGTATAAAATATCGTGCAGGGGATTGCTCATGATTACTTCTTGTAAACCTTTTTGGGATCGAAGACAGGTTCACCCTGAATGACAAGTTTGCCGTCTTCATATTTCCGGAAGAAGCAGGAGTGATAACCTTCGTGGCAGGCAGCTCCGCCGATCTGTTCAATCTTGAAAATGACAGTATCCTGGTCGCAGTCAACGTAGATTTCTTTGACTTTCTGAACATTTCCGGATTCTTCGCCCTTCTTCCAGAGTTTTTGACGGGAACGGGTCCAGTAGGTTGCATTTCCGGATTTGAGGGTTTCTTCCCATGCTTCCTGATTGATGTAAGCAAGCATGAGAACTTCGCCGGTCTGCCAATCCTGAGCGATTGCGGGGATGAGACCGCCGCACTTTTCAAAGTCGAGTTTCAATTCTGTGGAGATCATAGTTTTTTCCTTCAGTATATTATTTTTTCTTGTTTTTACCTGCATTGGGGCAAGGTGCGCCTTCGGGACAATAGCATTTTTCGCCTTGAGCACAGCCGCAAAGACAATCATTTTTTGTATTTTTCTTTGTTTTGGGAGCTGCTTTAGCGGGAGCTTTTGCAGTTTTGTCCTGTTTTGCCGGAGCAGATGCAGCAACAGCAGGCGCTTCTTCACCTGCTTTACGGATAATCAGTGAAACTTTATTGATTTCTTTAGCAGGAGCTGTGGAAGTGCATGCAAATTCAGAACCGGGTTTCAGCGTGAGGGAATGCCATTTATCTGCTGCATTTGCAACTTCTTTTCCCTGTGCATCAAACCAGGTGAATTTATAGGTAAGCTCAACAGAGTTTTTGCGGTTCATAACAAAACTGGCAAACCCTTCCCGTTTAAGTCTTCCGCGGATACAGACGACTTCCACACCGCTTTCAGTTTTCATTTTACTGGTCTGGGTGATTTTGAGAGAATCTGCAAGATCACCGGACACTGTAACGGATTCCATAAGAGCCGGAGTTGTCATGACATAGTCATCTTCATTGAAACTGCCGACACATCCGGTAAAGGTCAAAGCTGCTGCACAAATTGCGGCGATATATAATTTGTTCATAAATCTTCTCCTGTTTACTTTATTTTCAGCGGGCAAAAAATTGTTCAGAACTGATGATTTTGCAATCTGTTTCAGAGAGTTTCTCCAGAGCCTGATCTGCATCATCGAACCGGAAAATCATGACAGGTTTTCCGGAAGTTCCCATAGCGGCATACATGTAAAGAACATTCAATCCTTTACTTTCCATTGCTTTCAGAACTTTGGAAAGAGCCCCCGGCACGTCTTCAATTTCAATGGCAAGAACATTTGTTGTTTTCACTGCAAAGTTGTTCTCACGCAAGGCTGCAAGAGCTTTTTCCGCATCTTTGGTAATAATCCGCATAATCCCGAAATCTTTGGTGTCTGCCAGAAAAATTGTGGAGAGATTAACTCCGGCATCCGCCAATGTGCTGCAGGGCGCATAAAGTGCACCGGGCTTGTTGTCTACAAAGACAGAAAGCTGTTTCAAATACATGGTAAAATCTCCTTTACTTTGCGTTTCTCAAATCGAAAACGCGTTTTGCTTTTCCTTCACTGCGGGGGAGAGCACCGGGCTGAACCATTTTGACCATGGCGCGGATTCCCAGAATCCGTTCAATTTCATGAGAGAACTTCTTCTGAAGCGCAGCCATCTTCTGCATATCATCAGAGAACTGCTCTTCCTTGACTTCAATCTCAATGGTCATATCATCCAAGCCATCCGGACGGCGGGTCAGTGTGATTCTGTAATGAGGCAATGCCGCACTGTCGACTGAGAGCAATGCAGATTCAATCTGAGAGGGGAACACATTCACACCGCGGATGATGAACATATCATCGCTGCGTGCGGAAATACGGTCGATCCGGCGGAGGGTTCTTCCGCAGGCACATGGTTCCGGAATGATCCGGGTCAGGTCACGGGTCCGGTAACGGATCATCGGCATACCGAACTTATTGATCGTTGTGAAAACGAGTTCTCCTCTTTCTCCGTCAGGAAGGGCTTCTCCGGTATCCGGATCAATGATCTCCGGATAGAAGGTTTCTTCAAAAATATGCAGACCGCAATGACATTCACATTCAATACCGACACCCGGACCGCTCATTTCTGACAAACCGTAAATATCAAAGGTTTCAATTCCGGAAAGAGCTTCAATGCGTTCCCGCATTTCCTGGGTCCACGGTTCCGCGCCGAAGAATCCGACACGAACGGGCAGGTCCTTCATATTAACACCCATTTCCTGTGCTTTTTCGCACAAATGGATGAAGTAACTCGGGGTACAGCAGATCCCGTTTACGCCGAAATCGCGCATCAGCATGATCTGGCGTTCCGTGTTTCCTCCGGATGTCGGAACAACGGTTGCACCCAGAGTTTCAATCCCATAATGAGCTCCCAGTCCTCCGGTGAACAAACCGTAACCGTAGGAGTTCTGAATAATATCAGTAGAGGTTACTCCGCCTGCAGCCAGAGCACGTGCCATACAGTTGGACCAGGATTCCACATCTTCTTTGGTGTAACCGACAACGATGGGTTTTCCTGTAGTACCGCTGGAAGCATGGAGGCGGACAATCTGACTCATGGGAACAGCAAACAATCCGAACGGATAAGTATCACGGAGGTCCTTCTTCATGGTGAAAGGAAGAAGCTGGATATCTTTCAGCGTTTTGATATCTTCCGGTTTTACCCCTTTTTCATCCATTCTCTGGCGGTAAAACGGCACATTGTCGTATTCATGTTTGACAATGTTCTGAAGACGCTTCAGCTGGATTTCCTGAAGCAGGTGACGCGGCAGGTAGTCCGCCGCACTGACCGGATTGTAAGGCTTTGCCATTTTTCTCGTTCCTTAAAAAAATTTATTTCACCGAGGCTTCCCCTCGTTCAAATGCTGCAATATTGATTTCTGCCAGTTCCCCTTTGAAATGTTCCCGGAGCAAACCGAACCAGATTTCTTTATCCAGTTTCAAGCCCGCATTCAAAGCTCCCAGCATGGCAACGTTCAGACTCTTGCCGGGGTCAAAATCACCGAGAACCGCAGGTGTCAGAATCACTGTATTTTCATTCACCATGTTTTTGCAGACTTCCACCTGATCTTCAGAGAGAACCACCAGATAATCCGCTTCCCCTGCAGGAATCATCGGACTGTAAACTTTTTCGCCGAAACGGACATCGCCGCTGACACTTCCGCCACGCTGACTCATTCCGTGGATTTCACTTTTCTTGACATCAAAACCGCAGCGGAATGCCATTTCTGAAAGCAGGTCGCTTGCAAGAATGATCCCCTGTCCGCCAATTCCGGCAAACAGTACGTTGGTAACAGCTTTGCTCATTTTGCACCGCCTTTCTGGAATTTCGCAAGTTTCTTGATCTGGAGAATACAGGGACGTTTTGCGATAATAATACTGACATCGTTGGAGGCAAGACGTTCCTTGACCAGTGCCATATATCTTTCATGTTCCACTGTTGTGTCGATCACATCCACGTGATCAACGCCCATGGCTCTGCAAACCGCTTCAATATTGATCTGGTTGGCAGGTTCCATATTCAGATAACGTCCGGTGGCTGAGTGTTCCTGCAAACCGGTCATCGCTGTGGTGGAGTTGTCAAGAATCACAAGCAGGTGTCCGGTTGCCGGACGGTTGTACACCATTTCCGCAACTCCGGTCAGACCGCTGTGCATGAAGGTGCTGTCTCCGATCACACTCACGACCCGGCGGGCATCTTCTTCTTTCAGAGAACGGCGCAGACCAAGTGCAACTCCGATACTTGCACCCATGCAGACTGTCGTATGCATGGCGTTGAACGGAGGCAGAGTTCCAAGTGTATAGCATCCGATATCCCCGGAAACAATGCAGTTCAGATCACGGAGACCTTCAAAGGATTTTCTGTGAGGACATCCCGGACAGAGCTGCGGTGGACGGCCCGGTGCAGCTGCCGGTTCCGGTGTCGTATCGCCTGCAACAAGTTTTTTCACGCGGGAAACGCTCAGTTCTCCGAAGAGGAACGCATCCGCTTTTGCTTCCACTTCCACACCTGCAGCGCGGATCGCTTCA
Organism: Lentisphaeria bacterium; assembly: GCA_017503375.1. Classification (GTDB taxonomy): domain Bacteria; phylum Verrucomicrobiota; class Lentisphaeria; order Victivallales; family UBA1829; genus SIG79. Next base: position 23,749 of record JAFVTF010000035.1, read on the forward strand.
GCAAGGAATTTGTCTCCTTCTTCCACAACCACACAGCGTTTGACGCCGGAAACAAACTCTTTGACAGGCTCAATCAGCAGCGGCCAGGTCAATCCGAGCTTCAAAACAGAGGCTTCGGGGAAGGCTTCTTTCACATGCTGATAAGAAATGCCGGAACAGATAATTCCGAGATCAGCAGACCCGGTTTCTTTCTGTGCCAGAACATTTGCTTCTGCAGATGCCGCAATCTGTTTCATCTTGTCTTCAAGACGGACATGGGCGGGTTTGGCAAATGCCGGAACCATCACACGTTCTTTTACAGCCAATTCAAAATCAAAGACTTTCGGCTGTTCTACGGGTTTCCAGCGGTCAACAATGCACTTGGAGTGACAGACTCTTGTAGTCATACGGAGCATGACGGGAATCTGGAACTTTTCGGAAATTTCCACAGCGCGGATCATGAAATCGTATGCTTCCTGACTGTCGGAAGGTTCCAGCATGGGCAGTTTTGCCGCCTTTGCATAGTTCCGGTTATCCTGTTCATTCTGGCTGGATGCCATGCCGGGATCATCTGCAACCAGAACCACAATTGCGCCTTTTGTTCCGGTATAAGCAAGTGTGAACAGCGGGTCAGCCGCAACGTTCAAGCCCACATGTTTCATTGTGACGATAGTTCTGCCGCCGCCGAAACCGACACCTGCGCCAACTTCGAGAGCGACCTTTTCATTGGGGGCCCACTGAGCTTTTCCGCCGATCTTCGACAAATGTTCCAGCACTTCCGTGGAGGGGGTTCCGGGATATCCAACACCCAGATTGACTCCGCAGCAAAGCGCAGCTTCTGCCACTGCCTCATCGCCGCTGAGAATAATTTTTTCAGAAGCCATAATTTTTACCTTTCTCTTCTTGCAATCCCCCGCTTTCTCCGGCAGAAAATAATCTGTAATTTTCCTGCTTTTTCTGCTTATTTTCCCTTCACGGGGGGTATCACCGTAAAAATACCACAAAAATGAAGATTTTCAACCGGAAAAAATGCTTTTTTTCAGTTTTTTTTCAGGTCCGGTTGGCTGGAAACAATACAAGAAAGGAGCCGGTCATGAAACAGACCGGCTAAATAAACATTGAGTTTTGTCTTTATTTACCATCTCTATACGGATTTATAAATTGTTTTTTGCTTGAAAAAATCGAAAAAAAAGGATATATTTTGAGAAAAATAAAGCTCTGTTCCCAATATAGGTTGGTAAATCCTTATTACTCTTTTATTTAACTAACTTTAAGATGGCATTTTGATTTTTGTGATGCAAAAATCGGAATGCCGCAAAAAGGTTTCAAAAAGGATGATGGGGTTCGGGGAAGAAGGGAAAAAATTTCCTCAAAAGTTTTTCCCTTCTTCCCCGATCACTAATCAACCTTTATTGGGAACAGAGCAAAATAAAAAACTCCGGAAAAAGAAAGATTTTCGGAGTTGGAAGTAGTTAGGTAAAGACAGAATGAAAGCATTTCGTCTGAACAATGAAAAAAATGAGGAGAATATTTTATGAAAGACCAGTCAAAGTCTATCGTCGCAAAAATGAGCTTTTTTACAAAGCTTCAGTTGGTACTTGTTATCATCGCTTTGTGCGCATTGCTGTTTTCTGCATTGTCAGAAAAATTTCAATGGTTCCGTCCGAAATCGTCTTACACCGTGGAAGAATTTAAGAAGGAAGTTTTGGAAAAAAGCAGGTATTATCAGGAAAAGAACAATGCTGCATACGAAGAGTTTCAGCGTGAGATTCAGAACGCCGGAAAAAAACATTTCCGTACTGCCGCCCGCAATGTAAAAAAGGCTGTCAAGGAAATTTCCAAATTTGCGACTTCTGCAAAACTCGTTGGGATGATAGTTAAAGATAAATTTAAAAAAACGAATACTGCCCAGCAGAAAGTCAGCGGGATTATTTCCCCGTTGATTGTCAGCCCATGCACATCCGGTGCGGCTGAAATCAATGATGTACTCAAAAAATTTCTTTTGCAGGTACAGGAAAATGACAATCAGTTTCATGCGGAATGTGCTCAGAAACTGGAGAAACTGCCCAAAGGAAATAATCAGAAAGCAGCAGAAAAATTTGTCCGGGAGATCGGAACGTTTCATGATCAGACTTCTACTTTGATGCAAAAATATATTTTGACAGCGATCGGTACCGGTATTGAAGTTGTTTTGATCCGACAAACATTTTCCGCATTTGCCAGACTGACCGCAAAAATTACAGCAAAACTGGGCATCTCAGCAGCTCTTTCTCTCGCTGATGGTCCAGGCATTTTATTCGATACTTTTGCACTTGTTGGCGCAGGGTGGGCTGGGTATGAACTCTATGATGTACTGAAGGTTATGCCGGATAAAATGGAAAAAACATTGTTTCAAGCGATCCGCACATGTCAGAATGATATGCGGAAAAACGCAATCCGGCAAGCGGCAAAAGCATATCAGATGAGCAAAAAGAATATGGAAAATATTACACAAAAAGTACAGGAGAACAGCTTATGAAAAAATTTGTTTTGTCATTATTCCTTCTTTCATTTACGCTCGGACTTGTTGCGGCACCGTCAGTGCTGATCCGGGAAACCATTGAAGTTGCTGCAAAAGTCAGCGGAAAGAGTTTATCACGTTCAGCCGGACGTACTGCACAAAAGGCATTGCAGAAAGCGATGACTGCTTACGGAGATGATGTGGCAAGAATCGTGAAATCCGGCGGTTTGGAATCTCTTCAGGCAGGAGCAAAATATGGAGATGACTTCTGGCGGATATGTAAAAGTGCTTCTCCGGATACCGTCCGCCGCTTTGCTCTTCATGTTGATGATTGGATGCCGCATATTAAACGGATCGGCGATGATTTCATCCGGTTGGAGGAAAAAGCTCCCGGATTGGGAATCAAGGCTGTTCAAACATTTGGTGATGATGCAGTGAAGATTTTCAACAAAGCTCCGGCAGATGATCTTTCCAGAATGATCGGCTATGCGAATAAAGCAGATTCCCCTGCTGCAAGAAAATATCTCTTTGAAACGTATAAAAAAGGCGGAACAAAATTTCTTGATTCCATTAATGCAAAAAAAATTCTGGCAGGCGGTCTTTCCATTGCGGCGATTACAGCTGCGTATAAGATCAGCGATGGCACCGCTGCAAGTTTATTGCATCTTGCAAAACACCATCCGGAAAAATTGCTTGTAACAACGTCATTCTGGCTGTTTATGTTGGTGCTGATCGTCTGCTTTCCGCTGATCCGGAGAATTTGGAAACTGATGTCTGCAAAAAAAACGGAAAAAAAACAGCTGGAAGAGAAAAAAGAGTGAAATAACGAACCCTCCGTTCCGTATAAACTGTTACAAACAGAGACACGGTTCAATACTCAAAAAATCACAATTACCGAAAGGAGCATTGCTATGCACGACTATGAAGTCCACGTATTGGTCAATGGAATTTTGCTGAAAGTCAAAATCTCTGCAACAAGCCCGTCACAGGCTCGTCAGATTGCCAAGGCCCAATACTGTGATGCAAAAATGATCAATGTTATCCGCAGACTCGATTGAGAGTCTGCATCTGAGAAACAGAAGGTTGTTTCATCATGATCAAAAAAACAGTTTTACTTTTGTTGAGTCTTTCTGCATTCTGCACCGTCATAGCTGTGGAACAGAATACCGGACAATTGAATGATTTTATCCGGCATTGTGTGGAAAATTCAGAATTTGACCCGGAAAACCCAAATATGAAGGGGATGAATTTTTATCGGGAGTTTACAGGAAAATACAAAGTTGTCTATGCCAATAAAAAGTTTTTCAGTTATCATTCCGATGAATTGAATTATACCGGCGGAGCTAACGGACATCACATGGTGAAAGTCGGTTCTTTGCGGCGC
>JAFVTF010000006.1 GCA_017503375.1 Lentisphaeria bacterium
CTCCTGATTTTTGAAGCGCACTATGCGACTTCGGTGTTCTTGGATTAACATAAATCCGTTTTTATCAAGAGGCAAACCATTTTTTGTTTTCAGACATAAAAAATGAGAGACCTCTTGTGTCTCTCATAATATCTGCGCCGTGACAAGTTGAGGAGGGGAAAAAGGACCTTTCCTCAAAAGGGCTTTTTCCCCTCTTCAAGGAACAACCTTTATGTGGAACAGAGCTTTTTTATAATAAACGGCTGTGTCCACGCACATTGCAGAGCCGGATAAAAATTCGTCTTCAATCTGGTTTCACGGTCAGAAGTTATGATCGCACGGACATACAGATCATTCTCTTTCAGCGTGTAGGATGCCGATGTTCCGTTCACACTTGAGACAACTTCGCCGATCCCTGCAGGAATCACCGGTCGAGTCCGGTTGAAAATCTCATTTTCATGCGGAAACTCTTTCACTTCCATCGTACGGTCAAAATCTTTTGCAGTAGAGATAAAATCGATCCGGTATTGAACGCCCGGTTCCGCTTTGACCTGAACATTCAATGTCCCGCTTTCTGCAGAAAATTCCACATCGTCCAGCATGACACCGCAAGAAGAGTAAAAATCCCCGGCTTTGATCGCGGCACACAGGTTCGCAGCGGTCAGTTCGCCCGGACAATCCACAACCACAAACCCCGTCTCAACCGCCGCCGGGAGCATCAGCCGTTCCGGATCATAAAAATGAGCATCGTCGGAAGCTGTTCCATACAAAACCGGATCCCCGTTTGCCAGACGGTGCGCCAGAACAAAATCCCAATACTTTTCCCGGTTGCAGATCCAATCTTCCGGCATACTTCCGGTTCCGCTGTTGCAGATTTCAAAAAGCGTGATCTCCGGAAAACCGATCAGTAGCCGCGGGTCGGCATCCCAGACATTATACCATGGATGATTCAGCATGAAAAAGGAATCTTTTCTCTCCACAGAGTGATAAAGATCCAGCATTTTCTGTAAATATTCCTTATCGGTTCCCCCGGTCGGCGGCAGTAATGTTTTTGCGGCGTTGAATATATTGCAATGAATGGCATGAACTCTCCCGGGACAGCCGAAACTTTCGCCGCTGCCGGTCAATTCCAATCCCGGAACAAGCAGAAATTTCCCGGGCACTTCAAATTCATCTTTCAATTCGCGGAACGTTTTGAGACGGATGTATTTTTTATAAGAGATTTGTTTTTCGATGATGGAACCGGGGAGCATTTCACAGCTCCGCTGATACTCTTTTGCTGAAAGCATAGGGGGCCATGCCCCTTCTTCGCCGCGTACCTGGATCCAGACTTCCGGATCTTCCTGAAACACATTATGATCGGAAAGACAGACAAAATCATAACCTGCATTTTGATACGTTTTCACTGCGACTTCCGGCAGAGCTCTTCCATCAGACCACATGGAATGACAATGCAAAGAACCTTTTTTCCAATTTCTCATCTTTCACAAACCTTTTTTCTTATTGACTTCGTTTTTGCCGGTATTCCCGGGGGGAAAGCCCGCTGTACTTTTTGAAACTGCGGGAAAAACCTATCTCAGAACTGAAATGACAGGTAAAAACGATTTCTTTGATGCGCATATCTGTTTTTTCGAGCAGTTCCACAGCACGGATCATCCGCTGGTGATTCAGATATGCTGTTGGTGTCAGATGATGCTTATCACGGAAGAGGCGTCTGAAATGATCCGGAGTGATTCCCAAAGATTTTGCAGTGGCTGAAAAATTATAATCTTTAAACGGGTTGCTCCGGATATCATCAGCAATCGTTTCAAGTTTGTAATGATCATAGCCATCCGTTTTGTTATTATACTTTTCGGAACAGACATAGAACATCAGGGTTTCCAGCAACATGCCGATCTCTGCTGAATTTTGAACAGGATCTATCCGGTATAAATATAGAATTTTCCGGAAGGTTTCAAAGATTTTCTCCGGTTCAAGCGGAGTCATTTTCCCGGATGGATACAATTCATACAGAGCTTCAACCATCCGGCCTGTCCGGGGACCGGTGAAGTCTATATAAATATGTTCAACATACTTCATCCGGGGCGATTCTTCATCGGGGATGATTGCATAATCATCCCCCTGCCGTGTCCAGAAAAATACAGGTGCGTTCAAACGGATGGTCTCTTTCCTTGTTCCGTCATCGTGAAAAAATAAAACATATCCGCATCTGATAAATTCCAGTGAATTAACTTCTGCATGAAGGTTGTTTTCTCTTTTTGTTCCGGATATAAAACGGTGGATCACATTTTGAATCTTGATATCATCAAAATACATCCGCAAATCTCCTTTTTCTCTGAAAAATATAACAGACAAAATCTCTTTTTCAATAAAATACCACGAAAAATTTCAAAGAAAATGCGAAAAATGTCGGAAAGTGATAACTTTTCTATAGATCGTACTGTTTACAAAAGAGGAATTCCGGGTTATACTTCTTACAGAGTGAAAAGTTTGAACAACACGTTTGTAAAAAGAGAAAGGATGAGTTGTATGAAGAAGTCTGAATTTACATTGATTGAACTGCTTGTTGTAATTGCGATAATCGCGATTCTTGCCGGGATGCTTCTGCCTGCGCTGAACAACGCCAGAGAGAAAGGAAGATCCTCGCAATGCGTAAATAACCTGAAACAGTTGTCGATGGATATTATGGAATATACAGACACCAACGACAGCTGGTTTGTCCCTGTCTACTGGAATCCCACCTCTCCCTGGTGGGGCGGTTATCTGGCAAACGCGGGGATCGGAGCGTTTGCAAGAGCTAAAGCGAACAACAGTCATTGGAGTGAAAAAGGAGGTCACACCTTTCATTGCCCGTCAGAACGGAAACACGGGATGAATGTTGGCGCCCGCGGCGGTGACTATTATGCAGACTATGGGATGAATACCCATGTCAGAAAATATCAGATTTCAGCAGTAAACCAATGGCCCCGCGCTTCGATCCTGAAACAGTCAGCATCTTTGCGGATGCTGTTAGCAGATTCAAACCCGAATGTTTCAGGTTTCTTCCGTTTAAGCAATGCTGCAAATTTGACCAATAATATGAAATTCTCTGACCGTCATGGTACCGGATTCAATGCTTCTTTTGAAGACGGTCATGTGGAACAGGTCGGTTTGAATCAACTTGTGCCGGTTGCCTATTTTGATGGCTGGTACGGTTACAGCAATCAGGGAACTGTCAGTAAAACAGTCCGATTCCCGTTTTAAGCAAGTTCAAAGACAGGAGTTTTAAATGAAACGAATTGCTTTTTTTCTTTCCGCCCTCACAGCCAATTTTCTGATCGCAGCAGAAAATTTACCTGTAGATGAAAATAAGTTTTTGAAGGGACATGTCGATTTTGTTCAGCCACGTCATAAATCTGAAAGAGAGGCTCTTTTACGACCTCCGGCAAAAACATATCCTTTTGTGAAAAATGAGATCAAATGGGAAAACGGAATGCCTGTCATTTATTCTGACAATAAACCGCTCACCATGTTTTCCGGACAATTGATGGCTGCCACAAACGGAAACCCGCTTTCTGCCCGGAAACTCCGCGAAGCCGGTGTTAATGTTTTCCTGGTGGATGTCAACTATGTTCATTCTAAAAACATATACAGCGGGAAATATCCGAAAGATGCGTCTCCGGAAAAAATGTTTCAGCGGTTCAAAGTCAATGCTGATGCTTTGCTGAAATCAGCACCGGATGCAAAAATTATCATCCGTATCTGGGCTTCTTTTGAGGGCGATGATTTCAGAGAAAAGTATCCTGATGCACTCCTGACAGAACCGGATGGAAATACGAAATGGCGCGGTAACAGGTATCATGCAAATGCTCTGACCGAATGGAAATTATATCTTGCAAAACGGGTCAGAAGATTCCTTGAACTTGCAGGGGAATCCAATCTGGCACCATCCATCGTCGGGGTCTATATCGGCGCATTGAATACCGGAGAGTGGTGGTATCATAAATCCGGTAATTTTCACTGGGATTACAGCAGGACCCGACAGGAAGCATTCCGGCATTATCTTAATTTGAAATACGGAAAAGACGGACTGCGGGAACTGGTCAAATTCTATAAAGCAAAGGATGTGAATGACCTGTTCCGTCTTCCGTCGTTGCAGGAACGGGCGAAAGGAGCTTATCCCTGTACCCGCAACGGAGATTATCTGCAGGTGCTGAATTTGCCAATGACCAATGCCGCAAAATACCTTGCCGGTGTGATCAAAGCCGTCTCCGGAGGGAAACTCCTTGCCGGGATGGAGATCCTGTCCGATATGAATGTGATGAATGTCAACGGAACTGTTTTCACTCAGCAGCTTCTTCAGTGCCCGGATATTGATTTTCTCGGGGCTCCGTCGCCTTATTCGTTACGGAAAACCGGAGGCTACTCGCCGAACAGAGCTGTTGATACCTCTCTCTTTGTCAATAAAAAAATGTTCCTGGCGGAAGAGGATTTCCGGACACATGGAACTTACGGAACTCTGGCTGGTCAGGGGTGTCCGGCTCCCACACCGCAGAAATCTGCACAGATGCTGCGCCGTCAGGGCGTTGCAGCATTCCTCAAAGGACATAATGGATATTTGATGGAATTCGGCGGACAGTGGTTTACTCATCCGGAAATCCTGCGGGAAATTTCCCGGATCAATCAAATGCGGGACGTTGTGCGGAAGTTCGCAACTCTCCGTCAGACAGAGATCGCAGTTGTGACAGATCAGGAAAGTCAGCTCTATGGAAATTATTTTGCAAATCCCACAGAATTCCGGGTAAAACAGCTGGCTTTTATCGGTGCGGATCATGATTTTTATGAACTTTCCGATTTCCTGAAACCGGAAGTCTATAAAAAATATAAACTCGTTATTTTCCTGAATATTCTAGCTCTCAGCAATGAGGAACGGAGCGGAATTGAACAGTTGAAATCTGACGGAAGGTCTCTGCTTTTCTTCTATAATCCCGGCGGAATCAATTTGAGTTCTCTGAACCATTATGATCCGGCAGCTCTTACTGGATTGACCTCTTTCAAAGTCGCAAAAAATACCAGTCGTATCCCCTGGGGAAAAGTTGTTTTGAGTGCCCATAACGGAAATATGAAGAAATATCTCGGAATTTCCGGGAAAGACTTCCATATAGGTGATATCAGGAAGATCCGGAAAAATGAGTTGGCGGCAGTGGATCAGCAATCCCTTTTTGCCGGAACCTACATGAGTGCATGGGAAATCAAAGATCCGCAAGCGGTTCCTCTTGCAGTTTTTAGTGATAAAACTGTACGGTTCGCTATGAAAAAAAATGAGAACTGGACAGCATATTACTCAGCAAGCTGTCAGCTCCCGGCAAATATCGTAAGAGCAGTTGCAGAAAAAGCCGGCTGCCATATTGCCAATAAACAGGGCGACGTGATCTTCCAGCGCGGACCGTTTCTTTCTCTTCATGCAGCATTCAAAGGAAAACATATCATAACGTTCCCCTCCGATGAAAACGTTTTGGAATGTTTCTCGGGCAAGATCATTACTCCGAAAAATAAACAGTATGAATTCAATGCCGATCGCGGTCAGACTTTCCTTTTCTATCAGGGAAAATCTCTTGCTGATGTCCGAACTGCCATCACCCGGACTGCACAGGAACACAATGCTGAAATTGCAAAATTCCGTAAGAACATACCATCCCCCAAAGCGGCTCCCGGCTGGGTACAGTATGCAAGAAGCGTTGCCCGTCCCAAAAAGAATGGACCTTTACCGATCCGTTATTTTGTGCCGTCAGCCATGCTGCTCGCCGGACCTTTTGCCTCTTTTGAGCAGACTGAAAAAGATATGCTGAATGTCAAAGTACTGAAGCGGATGCCCAAAGAACCGAAACTGCCTGTCCGTTCCATTGAATATGCCACCCTGAATGCTTTGTTGAAGCGGATCCCGGATCAGAAACCGGGCGCGTTCCAGTGGCAGGCATTTAGTACAAGTGTCTGGAACATGCTTCAATCATTTGGAATCGCAAAAGGACAGACCGGACTCTTTGCCTTTTATCTTTCTGTGCCGGAGGAGACGATCGCAACGGTTTATTTTGCTGCAGACAGCAGAGCCAGTGTTGCCATCAACAGTAAAATCCTTTCAGAAAAGAAAGAGTTTACGCAGAAAATCAAGCTGAACGCCGGATTTAATCTTGTTGCGATCGCTGCAGAAAATACCACTGGAGAAAATGGATTTACCCTGAAATTTATGCAGAAAGATCTTCCGGTTGAACCAGCTTATGAACCGGCTTATGCCGCTCATGCCCTGAAAAAAGCTGCTGTCTATCTGGAAAAATAAAAATCTGATTGACCTCATGCAGCCTGTTTTTTTATGATGGCATATTAATTTTTAGCGCTGTTCCCCATACAGGTTGGTAAATCCTTCTGCTATTTCAACTTTAAGATGGCATTTCGATTTTTACATCGTAAAAATCGGAATGCCGCGAAAAGGTTTCCAAAAGGAAGATGGGGTTCGGGGAAGAAGGGAAAAAAATTCAAAAGTTTTTCCCTTCTTCCCCGATCACACCTCAACCTTTATGGGGAACAAAGCCTTATTTTATCCCAAAGTGATATGCACCCAAAAAGTTGGACACAACTAAAGGATGCATATTTATGAAAAAAAATGCAAAAAACTCGATTAACTATGATGCAAAATTTAAAATCATGGTTATATTAGACGTAGTAAAAAACGATCTTCCTGTTCGAGTA
>JAFVTF010000036.1 GCA_017503375.1 Lentisphaeria bacterium
AAAGTAAATTCGCGTCTCATAATATGCATTATGTTAAGCGGAAAACTCGTTTTTGAACTCAAAACACACGATTGAAAGTCGTTCAAAAAATGAAAAAATCAAAAAAACACGATGAAAGGATTTAACATAATGCATATTATGCGATGTGATGCAATATGTCAAGGATATTTCATCCGGCCGCATTCCGAAGAAAACGACCGGATTTTATTTATCAGACAGATCAGAGAGATTTCAGAATCCTGACTGTTTTTTCAGCCAGAGGAATGTCGGGCAGAACCATGTCCGGCAGACGTGAGAACGGAATCATCTCAGCTGTGAACGGTCCTTTGTAACCGATCTTGTCAAACTCTGCAAACAGTTCTTTGAAGTCGACAACACCGACGGAGAGGTCATCACCGAATCCGTGGAGACCTCCGGCAGCATCATTTTCTTCAAAGTTCTTGACATGAACTGCTTTGATCCGGCTTCCGAGGAGTTCCGGGAAGTCCTGAGGACGCCCGGTCAGACAGCAGTTACCGGTGTCAAAGTAGATTCCAACGTATTCAGAATCGAACTGATCAAGGAAGAGTTTCCATTCCATGGGGGAGATCAGGAAGCGGTTCCAAACATTTTCAAGAGCGAGATTGACTTTGAGAGTTTCTGCAGTGGGGATCAGTTCTTTCACTGATTTTGTTGCAGATTCCCAAACGGTCTTGTAGCTCCAGACTGCATGGGACGGATCCCATGCAACACGGGTTGCGCCGGGGACGACCAGAACAGATTCAGCTCCAAGCCAGGATGCAATGGTCAGATAACGTTTGACATTTTCCACAGCAGCGGTACGTTCTTTTTCATCTCCGGTACCGAGACCGCAGCCCCAGCCGGAACCGGTTGCAACAGAACGCAATCCGATATTTTTGGATTTCGCATAAGCTGCAATCTTTTCACATTCTTCTTTGGTGATGTCATCTTTCAGACAGTCACCGATTGTGAGCTCGACTCCGTCGAGTCCCTGTTCTGCAGCCCAGTCGATGAATTCATAAGCGGTCTTCTGTCCATCGAAACCGCCGAATACCCAATAGTTCAATGCTTTATACATGATTCACCTCAATATTCCACAACGACTTTCTGATTGGTCTTGCAGGATTTTTCTTCAGCCATAACGACTTTGAATGCATCGAGAACAGACTGGAAGGTCTGGTAACGGTCCGGCTTGACATTGTTCTGGATACATTCCACAAAGTATGCCAGTTCCTGATGCCATCCTGTGGGCAGATTTCCGACTTCAATGACAGGGGTTTCAACACGCTTGTCGGTCCAGTAGACTTTGTAGCCTTCGGACATGAAACGGACAGTTGCTTTTTCGCAGATGATCTGGAAAGACATTTCAAAGGGAACGTCATAAGCACTGGTCCAGCCGCCTGTTGCTGTAACAAGAGGTCCATCGGTTCCGTAGTCATAGGTGGTTACGAGATGGTCGATTGCGCCATCGGAGGAGTAGACAGATCTTCCGAAAGAGGTGACTGCCTGAGGTCTGCCCAGCAGATAGGTGATGAAGTCTGTGTCATGGAGATGCATGTCGAGGAGAGCACCGCCTGCGCGTTTTCCATCCATAAACCAGTTTTCCCATGCGCCGGAGAAGCTGACATCGCGGGAAAGTCTGCGGAAGTCAACGATCATAGCCTTGCCGAATTCTCCTGCATGGAATCTGCGGTAGAAATCATTGTATTCAGGCCATGCGCGGACACACATGCCGATGTTGATGAAGCCTTTGGCATTTTTAACGGCTTCTTCGATTTCCTTTGCATCTTCGAGAGAGCGGCAGAGGGGTTTTTCTGAGAACAGATGTTTGCCTGCATTGAGTGCGGCAACCATATAATCTTTGTGATAAGGTGTGGGAACGCAGACATCAACAACGTCCACGTTGGGATCATTGATAAGGTCAAAGCCGTTTTCGTAGGTGGTGACACCTGTCATATCCAGAGGAATGGAGTTATCATCGTTGCCGATGTTTCCATTGACTTTGGAAATATCGCCTTTCCGTTTTGCAGGATCAACGTCAGCCAGAGCGACGATTTCTGCATTGGGGAGGCTTCTGTAGATACGGAAATGGGTACTTCCCATAAATCCGAGACCGATGATACCGATTCTTACTTTAGACATAAATTTTCTCCTTCTTCTGAAAGGTTAGTGTATCTCAAGGTAATTATACAACACTTTTTAAAAAATCCAATAGATTTTTCTGCAAAATATTGGATTTTTCTGCAAAATATTATTGTTTTCTGCAATAAAAGCTTTTTTTTACTGTCAGGAGAAGTGCTGGATGATCCCTGTCAGCCAGACAACGAAGATGATAACAGGAATGATACAGGTCATATAGGGTAATATCTTTTTGGAGAGTTTCATTCCTTTTCCGCAGTTGATTTCTTCCAGACAATTTTCTTTCCCCCAGCCGTATCTGTTCATTGCAAAAACAGCAAGATAAAGAGCTCCGAGCGGAAGCAGGTTTTTACTGACAATAAAATCTTCCAGGTCAAGGACCGTTGTTCCTTTTCCGAACGGCTGGAAACTTTGCCAGATATTGAACCCGAAAACACAGGGCAGAGAAAGAATTGTCAGAATGGAACCGAAAATCAAAGTGGATTTTTTCCGGCTCCATTTCAGTTCATCAATACCGAATGCAATAATATTTTCAAAAACAGCGATCAGTGTTGAAAGGGCTGCTACAAACAAAAATACAAAAAACAGTCCGCCCCAGAAGAAACCGACACTCATATTCTGGAATACTTTCGGAAGCGTGATAAATACCAGAGAAGGTCCGGCGCCTGGTTCAATCCGGAATGCAAAACATGCGGGAAAAATAATCAAACCGGCACAGAAAGCCACAAGCGTATCCAGCGTGATGATCCAGAATCCTTCAGAAACAAGGGTCCGTTCCTTGCTGGTGTAGCTGCCGCAAATCGCAATACTTCCGATACCGAGACTCAAGGTGAAAAATGCCTGGGTCATGGCATCGTAAATCGTTGCCCAGATATCCCGCTTCGCAAAGTTTTCCCAGTTCGGGGTCAAAAAGAATTCTATTCCTTTAGATGCACCTTCCAGAAGATTTGCTTTTACGATCAGGACCAGCAGAAGAAGAAACAATCCGCCCATCATATATTTGATGCTTTTTTCGATTCTCTTCTGGACTCCTCCGATACAGATGACAAAGGTCAGAACCAGTGATAATAAAAGGTATATGATTTGCTGAACAGGAGATGCAAGAAGCTGCTCAAAATAAGCTGCTGTCATAACGGTCTTGTTTCCTGAAAAGAACCCAACCATGTAAGAAAACAGCCATCCGGTCAAAACCGAATAGAACATCAAAAGGATCATATTTCCTGCAAAAAGAACATATACGGGAAGTTCCCATTTGAATTTTGCATCTTTGTTTTTCAGGTTTCTGAATGCTCCCGGGAAGGTGCTGCGTCCGGCGCGTCCGATGGAAAGTTCCAGAAGCAGAAGCGGGAACCCGAGGAACGCAAGGCATGCCAGGTAAAGCAATACAAACAATCCGCCGCCGTTTTGTCCGACGATGTAGGGAAATCTCCAAATATTTCCCAATCCGATTGCACAGCCTGCGGCAAGAAGAATAAAACCAATACGCGATGACAATTGTTCTCTGGGTTCTGACATATTTCTGATCTTTCGTTATTTATGATAAAGTTGAAACGATATAAGTGGGGGTGTAGGTACTGTCAAAATTTGCGATGTCGCTTACTTTGGATAATCCGGTCAAAACCAGACAGGATGGAATTCCGGAGAGATTTGCTCCGCGGATGTCACTGTTCAGCCAATCGCCGACAGCCAATGTTTCTTCCGGACGGACACCAACCTCTGCCAGATGATCTTTGACAACACCGTAAACAGCCTGGAATGGTTTGCCGAAATGGATCCGTTCTTTGTCAATCCCTCTCTTTTTCAGATGGGCTATCACCAGTTCCATCTGACCGTTGGAACAAATTGTTACACCGGCTTCCACCGGGTTCAGCATATCGGGATTGGTGACAATAAATGGTTTTTCCGGATATTTCAGAAAGAAATTCAATATTGCGGTTATGACAACAGACCAGTCATATTTTCCGGCATTGTGCAGAACGCCGTCGCACTCCATGATTTTTTCCGGGTCTTTTTCATATTCGATTACACCGGGAATGTTCTGTGCCCGGCCGACAAGGAAATAACGGAGAGCTTTTCCAGTTTTATTGATTTCTTTGAAATATGCGGGAATCGGATCGCAGCTGGAAATGATCTGATCTGCCTCTGCATAAATCCCGGCTTTTGTCAGCCTTTGAGCAATTTCTTCATGAGTCTGAGCGCAATTGTTGGTCAAAAAGAAAAAAGGAACGTTATCTTTCCGCAAGATATCCAGAAATTCGGGAGCACCCGGAATCGGAGAGTTCGCAAGCAAAACGGTTCCATCCACATCAAAGAGAAAAGACCGGAATTTTTCCGGAGTTTTACGGTATAGTTCAAGCAGAGTTGTTTTCACAATATTTCCTTTCAGCGGGACATTTGAGCGAGGATTTCTTCTTTTTCCATGAGGTCCATAACAAGTTTGAACTGCGTGCGGCAGCGGTCAAGGTTATGCTCCGGACGGTGGATTTTGAAATAATTGTCTCCATCAAGGTAATCGGTCAGGAAACGCAATCCGTTTTCAAATGTAATCAACTGTGCGGAAAACGGCATCAGTTCAATTTCTTTTTCAGTGAGACATCCTTTGCAGCCATCAAGGAATCCCCTTGTCAAAGCTTCATAGATATCAAGACGGCAAAAGACTCTGGCAAGATCCGGTTCATCTTCCGGGGCAGGGGATACACTGGAACGGACCAGGTCTCCAAAGTCATACAAACCGGAACCTGCCATTACTGTATCAAGGTCGATTACACAAATTGCTTCTCCGGTTTCATCGTCCAGCATGACATTGTTCAGTTTTGTGTCGTTATGACAGACCCGTTCGGGGATGCCGCCGTTTTCCAGCAGGTCTGTGATGATGGAACATTTATCCCGGAATTGATTGATAAAAGCGATTTCCTCTTTAGCGCCCGCTGCTCTGTTTCTGATATCCTTTTCGAGAACCTGATCAAATGTGATCAAACGGCTGGGTGTGTGGTGAAAATTGGGGATTGTTTCAAAAAGCCGATCTCCTTTGATATCAGCCAATTGCTGCTGAAATGTTCCAAAGGCGTGCGCTGCCTGATAAGCATGTTCTGTACATTCCATGACATCGTAGGTTCTTGCCCGCTCAATAAAGAGATAACATCTCCAATAGTTTCCATCTTCTGTTTTATGAAAATAACCTCCATCGAGAGTCGGGACAAGGGTCATAACTCTGCGGGAGGCATCATTCTGGCCCCGGAGTTTCTGCCGGATGTGCTGAATAACCCGGGTGACATTGCTCATCAGTTCTTCCGGTTTTTTGAAGACGTTATGATTGATTCGCTGAAAGATATAACGGACTTGAATTCCGGCCTGATTAAAAACGCCGAAACAGGTGTCGTTGATATGTCCTGTTTTTCTGGTTTCAGCCCAGAGGTAATTTCCGTAGATATCAAAATGGGATGCAATTTCCCGGAGTTTAGCCTGCATGGATTTTTTCCTTTCCGTTGATTTTTTTTGATATTTATACGAATTTTCAATCCGGAAACCAAAATAACAAGCAGAAAGACCGGATTAAAAAACAAAATATCTGCGGTAATATACACTTTTTTTTGTGATATGCAAACGGAAAACAGAATATTTGTATTTTTTGATTTTTTCTACTGGAAATTTTTCGTTACGGGTGTAAATTACATAAAAAACCGGAGAAAATAATTATGGCAAATGACGCAATATTGATCGCAGACAGCGCAGAAATGTCCGTGATGATTGAACGGATGGTAGATGAAATTGCAGAAGAGTTCGGCAGCAGAGTTGATGATTTGCGGATCATCGGGCTGCAGAAACGCGGAGTCCCCCTGGCAGAACGGTTGTCAGCAGCTCTGGAAAAACGCTTCAACCAGAAAATCCCCACCGGAAAACTCGATATTTCCATGTACCGTGATGATATCGGCATGAGAAAAACATTGCCGTTGATCCGGGAAACGGCAATCAATTTTGATATTGATGACCGGATCGTGATCCTTGCAGATGATGTTATGCAGGCTGGCAGAACGGTTCGTGCGGCGTTGGATGCCATTACAGATTTCGGAAGACCGGCAATCATCCGGCTGGCGATCCTGGTCGACAGACCCGAACATGAATTTCCTATTGCAGCAGACTATGTCGGGCAGGTAAGTATTTGGGATGAGGCTGTCAAAGTGAAGGTTCATTGGAATGAAATTGATTCCTGTGACCGAATCATAGTTCAGTATGATTGAGAAATTTTACAATCAAAAATTACGGAGATAGAGAATGAGCGAATTCAAATGGACCAGAAAGGACCTCCTGAGTATCTATGATCTTTCGGCAGAAGAGATCATTCATATTCTTGATACGGCTGAAGAGTTCAAAAAAGTGTCTCAGCGCAGAGTTAAGAAAGTTCCGGCTTTGCGTGGAAAAACAGTGGTGAACTTTTTTGTGGAACCCAGTACAAGAACAAGAATATCTTTTGAATTGGCAGAACAGCGGTTGTCAGCTGATATTATCAATATTGCCACGGAAAGCAGCAGTTTGAAAAAAGGCGAAACACTGCTTGACACCGTTAAAAATATTGAAGCTCTTCAAGTTGACCTGATCGTGATGCGTCACTCTGCAACAGGAGCTCCGAACTTTCTGGCTGAACGGTTGAATTGCGGAATCGTCAACGCCGGAGATGGTGCTCACAGTCATCCGACACAGGCGTTGCTGGACCTGTTCACCATTCGTGAGAAAAAAGGTTCGTTCAAAGGTTTGAATGTTTCCATCATCGGTGATATCCGTCACAGCCGTGTTGCCCGCAGTGATATGTGGGGCTTGCTGAAGCTTGGTGCAAATGTCACCTTTGCCGGTCCGGCAACATTGGTTCCCGAAGAATTCCGGGAATTGGGTGTCCGTGTCTGCCACAATCTTCCGGAAGCTCTGGAAGGTGCAGATGTGGTAAACCTGCTGCGGATCCAGCATGAGCGTCAGCGCAGCGGTTTCTTTCCGAGTATCGGAGAATATTCCGGGATTTTCGGTTTGAATGAATCTGTTCTGAAATATATGAAACCGGATGCTATGATCATGCACCCGGGTCCCATCAACCGCGGTGTGGAACTCGCTTCTGCTTTAGCTGACGGCGAACGTTCCGTGATTCTTGAACAGGTAACCAACGGGCTTGCCGTTCGTATGGCAGTCCTCTTTCTCGTTGCGGGGTGCTTGAAATGAACTACATTCTCAAAAATGCAAGAGTGATCGATCCGTCCACCGATTTCGACGGAGTAAAAGATATTTATGTGACTGATGGAAAATTTGCTGCGGAACCTGCTGCAGATGCGGAAACCATTGATTTGAACGGCTATGTTCTCGCTCCGGGATTTGTGGATATCCATGTCCACCTGCGTCACCCCGGAAAAACTGCGGCGGAAACGATCCATACCGGAACGCTGGCTGCTGCGGCCGGAGGTTTTACCAGCATTGTGGCAATGCCCAATACGAGTCCCTGTGCAGATAATCCCGGAACCATTCAGTATGTTCTCACCAATGCTGAAAAAGACGGTGTGGTGAATGTTCTGCCCTGCGGAGCAATGACCAAAGGGATTGCCGGTGAAGAAATGGCGCCTCTCGGCGGATTGAAAAAAGCCGGAGTCGTTGCCTTTTCCGATGACGGAAAATGTGTTCAGAATCATGAATTGATGCGGCACATCATGGAATACTCCAAGAGTTTTGATTTGCCGATTCTGGATCATGCGGAAGACCTTCAGCTGCTTGCAGGCGGTGTGATGCATGAAGGATACTGGTCCGTTCTGCTCGGAATGAAGGGAATGCCTGCAGAAGCGGAAGAACTGATGATCAGCCGTGATGCGCTGCTTGCAGGAAAAACCGGATGCCGGATTCATATCCAGCATGTAAGTACAGCCGGTTCCGTTGATATCATCCGTCATGCCCAGTCCAAGGGGATCAAGATTACCGGCGAAGCAACACCGCATCATATTTCTCTGACAGATGTGGAAATCAAGAAGTTTGATACCAATTATAAAATGAATCCGCCTCTCCGTTCCGAAGCAGACCGGATGGCTTTGATTGAAGGTTTGCGCGACAATACCATTACAGTGATTGCAACGGATCATGCACCGCACACGGAAACGGAAAAACTGGTCGAATTTGACTATGCCCCCTTTGGAATTATCGGACTTGAAACAGCAATTCCTGTGACCTTGACAGAGCTTTATCATAAAGGATATCTTACTTTGCCGCAACTGATTTCCAAATTCACCAAAGGACCTGCCGAAGTTCTCGGATTGCCTCTGGGAACATTGGAAGTCGGACGTCCGGCAGATATCACGATTATTGATACAGAAGTGGAATTCACTGTTGATCCCTCCACCTTCAAATCAAAATCCCGGAACACGCCCTATGGCGGTTATAAAGCAAAAGGCCGTGCGGCAGGAACCATGGTCGGCGGAACATTCGTCCACCGTCTGTTCTGATTTCCGGAAAAGAAAAAACGGCAGGAAAGAGCGGAAAACTTTTAATTTCCGCTTGATTTCCTCTCTTTTGTGTGATAAATTACCTGTGTATTAACGAACGAATTAAAACAGGAGCAAAACAGAATGACAGCCGATAACGTAAAGGCACTTGTAATCACCGGGTTCGGTTTGAACTGCGAAAAAGAAACTTCCGCCGCATTTGAAATGTGCGGAGCAAAAGCATATCAGGTTCATTTGAATGATCTGCTTGCCGGAAAAGATAATATCAACAACTATCATATTCTTGCTTTTATCGGCGGATTTTCTTTCGGGGATCATATCGGTTCCGGAACAGTGTTTGCCAATAAAGTTAAATTCAAGCTCAAAGATGATCTTGCAAAATTCATTGATTCCGGAAAACTTGTAATCGGAATCTGCAATGGTTTCCAGACTTTGACAAGACTTGGTCTTGCGCCCGCATTGTTCGGTAAACAGTTTGAACAGCAGGTCGCTTTGGCTCATAATGACAGCGGAGTGTTCCGTGATGACTGGATCAATATGGTTGCCAATGCAGCATCCAAATGTGTTTTCACAAAAGGAATCAAAACAATCCGTATGCCGATCCGTCATGGGGAAGGAAAGTTTGTGGCAGATCCTGAAATCATTGAAGAAATTGAAAAGAACAATCAGGTTGTTCTCCGCTATGCCGGAGCTGACGGTTCCAAAGCAAATGGTTTCCCGGAAAACCCCAACGGTTCCATTAATGATATTGCCGGAATCTGCGACACCACCGGACGCGTATTCGGTCTGATGCCTCATCCGGAAGCATTCCTTTCTCCGTTTAATGCTCCCGATTGGCAGAAACAGCAGATGGAAGGCAAACTCCCTGAATTCGGGGAAGGTAAAGCCATTTTTGAAAATGCAGTCAGATACATCACAGAAAATTTCTGAAGCAATTCAAAACAGTGCAGGGGAAAAACTGAACCCGGAACAAGCCGCTCCTGGTTCATCGGAATCTTCTGCACAGAATTTGAAAAAAGGTTCCGCTAACCGGAAAATGCTTCTCTGGTTTCTTTGCGGAATCCTCTGGGGAGTTGCCCTGACTTTTATTGCCGGAGTGCTTTATCTCCGGCATAATCTTATTCAGGAAATGCCTCTTGCCGAAGATTTTACTCATACTGCGGATAAAGTTGGTCCGGTCGCACAGAAGTATGGATGGCGGGTTTCATACAACGATTGCGGTTTGCCCAGATTGATAGACAATCAGCCCGTGGAAGTTTACAGATTCTGCAAATCACGTTATGCCTATGAATTGCTGCAGAATGAAGATGACAGAAAAATAGCCTGTATGCTGCCCTGTGCAATATCTGTTTATCAGAAATCCGATGGCGTGACATATATTTCCAAGCTGAATATGCCGCTGATCACCCAGTTGCTCGGGGGGAGTTCTATTGGCATTTTCAATGAAAAGATTTCCCCGGAACAGCGGGCAATCATGTCGCATTTTCCCGTCAGAAAATAAAGAAACAAAATGAAATTCATTTTACGGAGTTGAATAATATGGAATATCCATATTGGAAAATGAATCTTGCCATGCTGTGGATTTCCCAGCTGATTATTCTTGCAGGTTTTCAGGCGATGGGGCCCTTTGTTCCCCTTTACATGGGGAAAGAATTGGGAATCACTTCGGAAGATCAGCTGGCTGTTTATGTTGCAGCATTTCACTTTTGCGGAACACTTGCTTATTGTATCTTCAATCCCGTTTGGGGACGGCTTTCTGACAAATACGGTGCAAAGCTCATGCTTCTGCGCGGGACCTTCGTTACGGCATTTATATTTCCGTTAATGGGATATGTGAAGAGTGCTGAGATGTTTATTTTTCTCCGTTTTCTCTCGGCAGCCTGTGCGGGGACTACTGCTATTTCCAATATGATGCTTGTCCGGACGACCCCGAATGAGCGTCAGGGTTTTGCTTTGGGGTTGCTGGCAACTGCAATATGGGGCGGTTCCATGCTGGGGAATGTTCTCTGCGGAATGGTAATTCATTACATGGGTTACCGGACAAGTTTCTGGATTTGCGGACTTATGTATTTCCTTGCAGGATTTGCTGTCCTTTTTACACGTGACAGTTCTGTAAAATATGTTCCTCCGGCTCCCACTGAAAAGAAAAAATGGTCTTGGGCTGTTATTCTACCTCCGCTGAGCAAACAAATCTGGATCGTCCTGGGATTGTTTATTGTAATCGGTTTCATCCGTTATTTTGAAATTCCCTATATTGCGATGAAGGTCAGAAATATTGTCGGAGTGGAAACAGCAGAATACTGGACAGGGATTGTCAGTGCTTTTGTATGTCTCGGAGCCGTGATTTCCGGGGCTGGGGTAGGTTATCTTGCAGACCGTTATTCAGCGAAAAAGCTTATTATTCCGATTTTTGTTTTTTCGATTGCCGGATTGCTTATGCAGGGATTTGCGGAAAACTTGTGGTGTTTTGGAATCGGCCGTGTCATGTCATATCTTGCAGCAGGCGGATTACCGTCTGTTATTCAGAAAAATCTTGCAAGTATCACTCCGAAAGAAAAACGCGGAACTGCCTTTGGTTTGGCATCGACTTTTAATGGAATCGGAATTCTGATTGCAACCTGTTTGAGCAGTCTGACAATTGTCTTGACCGGGTGTAACGGTGTTTTCTATACGACAGCAGTTCTCTTCCTGCTGGCAATGCCGCTCTGTATTTTCTGTATGAGCGGTACATCGGCAGATGAAGTTTCGGAAACAAAATAAAATTACCCATAAATTGAAAGGATTCAGATTTATGAAATGGACTTTTCTTATTCCCGCAGCAGTGTTATCTTTCAGCTGCATAGCTGATGATGTTGTGACAGCAAAAGATTTGCAGAAATGGAGACATAGCAGTGTTACCTCTGAACTTGCAGGAGATTCATTGCGTGCAAGAGTTCAGACTCTTCCCCGCGGAGCATGGGGTACAATCGGAAATTATATCAAAGGTTATTCCACCAATCATTTTCTGCAAATTAAACTTGGTGAAATGGAATCTGCTTCTGTTGCACCCGGTGCAGCAAATTCCAGTACGAACGGCGGACGTTTTGGAAATATTTATTCCGGAGTCAATACGTTCCGGATTCCGAAACATGCGGCAAAAACATTTTATCTGGCTTTGACGCTTCTTGGAGACCGCCGGGAAAAAGTCGGACCCTGGATTGATTTTCAGGAAGTCCGGACAACTCTTGACCCCTTTAATGCACCTGTTGTAACTTTGGATAAGGGGGATACGATCAAGGTCGGAAGTAAACTGAAAATCACATTGAAAACAAAAGAAACGCTTTCCTCTGATCCGGTTGTCCGTTTCTGTCTGACTCCCGGTTTTGCTGATTACAGATTCAATGCTCAGGATCAGATCACCTTGAAAAAATCCGGGGCAGGGGTCTATTCCGCAGAACTGACCGTTGATAAAAATGCTCTGATGGTTCCTAATCTTGCAAAAGTGAAGTATAATATTGTTGCAATGACCACGCTGAACGGCGTGAATTGCTATTTCAATCTTCCTTACGGAACTGATCTCAAAACCGGAAATGAAGTTGATGTGACGCTTGCCAATGCCGGAAGTCTTCAGGTGAAAGATGACCGGAAACTCTGGCTGAAACTGACAAAAGGGGTAAATCTGGCGCGCGGTAAGAAATTGAACCTGATGCCCGCAACCGATTATGGTCTGACAAAAGATGACAAAGATGTAACCGATTTGACAGACGGCAGACTTTCCCATCGCGGAGACGACCGTGTCTGGTTCGGGAAAGATGCCTGCGGCTGGTATTTCGGGGATCCTCAGATTTATATCGGTTTGGACTTGGGAAAAGTTCAGCCGGTTGATAAACTTGTTTTCCGTGCATTAGGCGGAACTACCGGAAACTTCAAGTTCCCGAAAGAGTTCAATGTTTTTGTTTCCAAAGATGGAAAAACATATTATCCGGCGTCCGCTATGCAGAAATTGGCTCCCTGCGAAGCTCAGCAGAGTGATTGGAAAAAATATTATTATCTTCCCGAAGATGCCAAAATGCCGAACACCCGGATGTATCCCTTTGCTCTTTCTGTACAGGCTGATGCCCGGTATATTATCCTGAATATCATCGGAGAAACAGGAGCAGTCTTTACCGATGAACTTGCTTGTATGAAAGCAGAAAAGAAATCTGCGGAGTACAATTCTGCTTATAAAAATGCCGGACGGGAAATTCCCATGGAAGGTCTTGTAGTCCGTCCGCGTATCAACGAACTGGCTGTCATGCAGGGGTTGCCGGCTCCGCAGGCATTTTTGATTTCCGATATGAGAGTAGGCGCGGACCGGAAGAAATCTGCAGAAATCGTTCTGGAACTTCCCAAGGGAATGAGTGTTCTGAAGCATAAAGGTGAAACTTTGCAGAATGGATTTACCCGCTATGTGTTTCCCATAAAAAGAGCAAATGTCAATGCAAAATACAGATCACCTGTGATTTATATTGCAGCTCCGGGAAAGGTTTCCGGCAAAGCTGTGATCTATGCCCGTTCCGGCGGAGTGGATCAGTTCAAGAGTGTTCTGCCTGTCAATCAGGTTGTTCCCCCGCAGCTGAAACCGTTCAAAAGATTGCATATCAGCCTTTCCTGGATGGGCGAAGATAACGGAAGAGGTTGGCCTGATTTTCTCAATCAGTGGGGCAAGTTCGGATTTAATACCGTATCTCTGTTCCCCCGTTACTGGACCAATGCTTACTATGTAAAAAAAGGACAGGAATATGCAGAGGCTGCACGGAAAGCCGGATTCAAAACCATTATGAACGATTCCAGTTTCCATGAAATGGCACGCGGCAAGAAAGCCGGACATGAAATCTATTGCCAGATTCCCGGACGTCCGAACAATATGCATTGTCCGACTTATCGCGGAGAACATTATGCAAAGGAAATGGAACGTGTCCGCCGCTGTGTGGTCAACAGTAAGCCGGATTACGTGTTCTATGATATTGAAACATACCATTTTGTCCGCAGCTCTGCACCTGTCTGCACCCGTTGCAAAGAAGTTCTTGCCAAAAGCGGAAAAGATTTGGATAACATGCTTTTTGAATATGGTAAAGGTATGATGGCAGACTTGAAAAAAGCAATTGCACAGGGTGCAAAAGAGGCTGGCATCCCGATGCCGGTCATCGGTTCTTACAACCGTCAGCCGCTGCATCCGATTTACGGCATCGAGCTTTGGAAGGACACCTATCCTGCATCTCTGGATTGGGCTCAGCCGAGTTTGTATGTCGCCGGACGTGCTGTTGATGTTCACAACAATATCCGTGGAAATCATAAACTGCTGGGAAATAAAAAACTGATTCCATGGCTGACCACCGGATGTTATGGAGAATTTGAATCCTATAAGGTGGAACAGATGATCCTTGAAGCATTGCTGAACGGTGCCAGAGGAATCACCTATTTCGGATTCAGTGAATTTACCGATTCCCCATTGGATTTCTATTACCATGTGAAAGCTCTTGCAGCTGTCAAAGATCATGAAGATCTTATTATGGATGGCAAAGTGACAGATGTCACGGGAACCAATAAGGATATGACTTATTCCATGCTGGTAAAAGGAAATGAAGCTCTGCTTCTGGTTGGAAATTATGTTAATTCAGATCCGTCAACGATGGTGAAACTGCCCTTCAAACCGGCTCTCATCAAAGATTTGCGGGCTGGCAAGACGATCACTGGCGGACAGAACTTCAAATTCGATGTGCCAAAGAGTGATATCCGTCTGTTCTATCTGAAAAAGTAATTGAAGCAGTCATAAACACAGGGGCTGTTGCAAAACCAGAAATTTTACAATAGCCCTTATTTTATTGTTTGAGCATTGAAATCATTTGCAGACATCCATGTCTGTATATAATGTAGACGTTTTTATCAGTCTGCTCAAATGTCTTGATTGAGGGAGCTGCCCCGAATGGGGCAAAGGCTCTGAAGGAGCCGTCAGAACAAAGCCCAGGGTAAGCGGTCTGAAGGACCGCTTACCCTGGGTATAAATCACAAATCATCTCTGAAGCTCTGAAAGAGCGACAGAAAAATCCGCTTGAACAAACCTTATTCTGTCGCCCCTTCGGGGCTTTATGTTATTCTTTTTATCTATTCACGGGGCTGCACATACTTTCAGTCTGTTTACCCCGGGC
>JAFVTF010000037.1 GCA_017503375.1 Lentisphaeria bacterium
AAATGAAAAGAGCAAAAGAATTGAGCTGTATTTATAATCCGTGTCCGTGGATTTTCACTCTTCCCGGCGATGAACATTACCGTCTCCCGGTGATTTATTGAAACCGATGTCAGGAATTTTAAGGAACAGTAATTCTATAGGCAACGAACTTCCGCAGGGTGCGGAACAACAAAACTCAACCGAAAGGACATAACAAATGATATTTCTTCCCGCCGTATTCGCAGTAACCGTAACAAAAGCCGGCTGGCTAGCCGCCGCCGGAGCCGTTGCAACAATTTATAACGCTTGTACAGAAGATTAAGGAGGAGCATATTATGACAATCACAATTCCATGGCTCGTGGTGACAACCGTTGGCGGATATATCGCAAAGAAAATTGCAGACTCAAGTAAGGAGGATTGATTATGGCAGGACCCGATATCACAATCGATGGCGACGGCATTACCATCAGCTGGTAATGCCGGAAAAAAAGAAAAAATGCAACAGAAAGGGAATAAAAATGAAAAAACAGCTCAGCGATAATCCTCAGGATTACATTGATCTTATTGAAATTCTGATTAAAATTTTCAAATGAAACATTATCAGAAAAAATGTACAAGAAACCGGAAAATCTTCCGGAATTAAAGAATCTCTCAGCCAAACAAAACAGAAGGAATAAAACTATGGATAATAATGTTATTTGGAATATCACACAAAAGCCCGGAGTTCCGGAGATCATTGCAGAACAGGATCTTAAAAGAAATGATCCGAACTATCAGCTGATATTTTCCAATGATGAAAACTGCAATCTGGAAAAGATAGTGTTCACTCTGAATAATGATACTGCTCTTGCGGCACGGATTCTGCTGAAAATCTTACTCCGCCTCAGGATTTCTCCTGAAGCGGCACGGGAAACAGCAAAGACATTTTATCGGATGACGAAAGAATTTCCGCAGGGGAATCAGCAGCGGAATTCATCATCCATCGTTTGAAATTCTTTATCAACCTGCCGAATATACAGGCACATTTCATCATCTTCCATTTTTTCAACAGGATTTTCTTCTGACAATTCCCGGATGATTGTCAGAAGTTTTTTTTGTGCCCGGCTGCAGATCTGATTGACATTGTCGGCGGTCATATTAAATTTTTTTGCAACTTCCGGTCCTTTTTTGCCAACCATCTTTACCTGAAAGAAGACTTTGAAATGAATGAGATCCATTTCATCCTGCAAATCCTGCAGAGCTTCCCGCAGAATGAATTTCTGCCATATATTCTGAATATCTTCATCCTGTTCCGGGCCTTTCTGATTTTCCAGCACCTCTTCATCTTCGGAGTATTCTTCCCGCTTGTACCGCTCTTTGTAGATTGCAGCCCGCTGATTCAGGATGATCGTTGTGAAATAATTCCGGAATTTTTTCCCCTTTCCGTGTTTTGTGGAATATTGGATTTCATCCCGTTCTCCGTTCGCGATTTTCCGGAATGTTGTCATGATTCCCTGAAATACGCGGGATATCAATTCCTTGATATCTTCATCAGACATTCTTTTATTCCGTCCGATTGCAATAATCAGCGGACGGTATTTTTTGTAAAAATATTCTCCGTCTTTTTCGGTAGAAGTTCCGTTTTCAAAACGATCGATCACCGATACTCTGGTCATCAATCCGGATGGGTTGTACTGGGCGTTCAGGAAATCTTTTTCTTTCATTTTCAATATACCTTTATTGGTTTATATCTGCGGGCAGGTGCCCCGATAGGTTTTAAATTTATTTCAAGCTGCTGCAATGCAGTTTTTCTCATTTCCATCATCAGAACCAACTGGGCAAAGTCTTTCCGGGATTCTTCGATTTGATGTGCTTTCCCGTATTTCTGGCAGTAAGTGTTTGCAGCATTTACCAGTTGTATTTCCCGTTTGACAAATTCAGCATACAGAGCATCTTCCTGCGGAATCTTCTTGAAATTTTCCCGTTTCCAAAGTTCCAATTTATATGAGAGATCATCCTGGATTCTCTGCGGAATTTTTATGTATTCATGGGACCAGAAGTTATAAAAATCCGCGAGATAGGAGTTGTTACTGTTATTTGTCAGGGCATCTGTTGAAAACGGTTTTGTAAGAATTTCTGAAAGATCAATGTACTGTTCTGTTTTGACAGATTTCTTCTGAAGTTGAAGGTTTCCAAGGTTGAAAAGCTGTTCTGAATTTTTTTCCAGTTTCTGAACTTTTATTTCACATTCCGGTGCATTTTCAGCATGTTGCCAGAACAACGCATTCCGTGCAATTTTGATGGTCGGGACGGATGTCATTTCTTCCTGCAGAGTCTGCCAGTTTTCCCTTTTATTTTTGCGGAATTGGTAATTTACGCGATATTTCTGTTCAGGAAATTTGAGTTTTATAACCTTGCAAATATGAAAATCCATAGATTGATCGAAGCGGAACACCGGAGTTTTCAATACCTGTTTTTCCAGTTGATATTCATTTTCCACCCCGGTAATCTGTGTTGTTTGAGAATGCCAACTGTTGTTCTCAAAATATCGGAATGTGACCTGCAGTTTATCTTTTGCGGAGAAAATTTTTTCTTTTCCTGCAGCCATCGGGGCAAGTTTGTTTTCGAGCAGCAGATGCTCTTGTGCTTTTTTCCATTCACGTTTTAAGTAAAAACGCAAGCTATCAAATTCACTGTTTGTAATTTTGCCTTTTTCTGCCATTTGTTTCAAAATGATCTGACTCATACGGCCTCCCATTTTTTTCGCAATATGGGGAGGAATTGCAAATTCATCTGTCAACTTTTTGATTTCCGGGTGCTGTCTGAACCGGATCACTTTCTTTGCAGATTCAAATTGTACGTTCATGCTTTTCAGCCGATCTTCCAAATTCTGCAAATCCTGGTCGGTATACTGATGAACAGAAGTTATTTCCTGCAGTTTTTTCTGTACCACTGAAATTGAATGAACACTAATAGGATAAAGAGTAGGATTGGATTCCATTTCTGTTTTTACTTTCGTATCAAACCAGTGATATTTTTCCAACAGTGCTTTTATTTCCGGCACCTCTTCTGCCTTCTTCCCAGCAGGGATTTTCTTCTGACTGTTTTTATAGCGTTTTACCGCATGTTTCCGGGTCTGAAGAAGAGCCCGCAAAGAATTAATGCCAAAAGTATCCAAATCCTTCAATATGTAGTCTATTTGTTGATTAATACCTTGCAGATATCCAGCTGCCAGTTTTTCTTCTTCCGGGGAAAGTTTATATTCTTCCATCAGTTTCCGGACTTCTGACTGCATTTCTGAAGACAACGGATATTTTTCCAAAAGGCTCTTGCTTTCCGCTGTTTTTCCGCTTTTGTCTGCTGCAACCGGAACCGCACGTTCTGTTTTTGAGGGCTGTTTGCCGGGACTCTGCTGAACAGCAGGAATGGAATCTGCATCCAACTTCGGAGTTTTTGTTTCTTGAACAGATTTTTCTTTTTTCTCCTTTTCTTCCCAATAAGTCCCGATGATCCCAAGCAGAATCCAACAGACAGCAAAAATCATGATTTTTTTAAGACAGCCGCTTTTTTGTTTTGGCAGAATCTCCGGTTTGCTGACTCCATCAAAGGAATCTGAATGTGATGCACATACGGCCTGAATAACAGCACGCAGTTGCGGGTATTTATCTTTTAAACAGGTCAGAGAAATAAACTCATAATTGTTGATGCAAAGAGTCTTTGACTCCTTGACAGAAACGGCAGTGTTCCGGAACAAAGAAATCTTTTTCGGCTTTTCCCACATCTCTTTCCCGTAAAGGGCGTCTTTCGTAAGGAGCAAACCGTTTTCAGCACTGCCAAATACGGTGTCATCTGCCAGAAGCAGGACATCTTCCGCCTTTATTCTGGGAGCAAAAGACCGAATCGCATTTTTCAGTTTCTTTTCCGGGATGTTCGGAGCTGTATAAATATCTTGCTCATAAAGTTTTTCCAGAAGTGTTTGGTAATCTTTTTCTGCAGGGCTCGCAGTTTTTCGTGTCCGGCTTTTTGTTGAAACTGTTTTTGTGCTGCCGCTTGTTATGTGCAGAACGGCAAGAAATTTTTCTGGAGAATCAATAAATTCTTTTTTTTCTTCTTTTGTTTGCGGAAAATTTTTTGATTGTTTTTCCAGGATTCCGTATAAGTTCACAATATCCAGATTGAAGCCATTCAAGGATTTTGAATCATAACGGCATCGTCTGCAGGCGTCTTCCGGATTATCAGTTCCATACAAAGCACAAAGAAGAGTCATCCCGAAAGCATAGAAATCACTTGCCGGACACTGTTCATGTGTTTTATTCAGGACATACGGCGGAAGAAAGTCATAAGTGCCCGCCCGTGAAGTGTAAACATCTGAAGTCGTGACCAATCCGATGTCTGCAAGAACGGGTTTCCCGTCTATAAATATAATATTGTCCGGTTTGACATCCCGATGAATGAATCCTGCTTTATGCAGTGCGCCCAGTGCATTCGCAATTTTTTCAGCAATCTCATAAAGCGTTTCCGGGGGGAGTTTTCCTTTTTTACAGAGCCGGCTCCGAAGGGTATCCGGAATATATTTTTCCCTGGTTCCAATATTATCTGCCAGAGGCATGAAATAATAAAGAAATCTGTATTCATCGGTTGTTATCCCGATATTATCTATCTTAATCAGACTGTCGTGTTCACATTTCTGAAGTTTCAGGATGGAGTTGAATTCTCTGTTGCCGTCTTTTATATTTGTAATGATTTTTAATGCAACGGTCTTCCCATCATCATTTTTTGCACGCCATACTTCACCGAAACCGCCATAGCCGGCGCAGTCAAGCAGGGTGCAGGCACTGATTCTGTCGCCGGTTTTGTATATAGTACTCATATAAACATTCCATAAATGATTGCTGTTATAACCAGTCCCGTAATATATCTGCAATACAACAGATTTTCAAGGCAGAAAATCCCCTGTTTTGATTTTTTTTCGGAAAAACGAAGAAATAAGGACCAGATACAGATGAACTGATGAGTAAATCCGGAAAAAAGAAAAAACAAGTCAGGATTTTCAGTAACTTGTAATTCTATGATTAGAAATACCTCCGCAAGGTGCGGAACAACAAATCAAAAGCGAAAGGTACAAGAAAATGAAAAGAGCAAAAGAATTGAGCTGTATTTATAATCCGTGTCCGTGGATTTTCACTCTTCCCGGCGATGAACATTACCGTCTCCCGGTGATTTATTGAAACCGATGTCAGGAATTTTAAGGAACAGTAATTCTATAGG
>JAFVTF010000007.1 GCA_017503375.1 Lentisphaeria bacterium
CTACTCAAAGAGTAACCACCGAAAACGCTCCATTTTCAGATCTCTGCAAGAATTTTCAGACATTTTTGAAGACTTTTGAAATTGCCTCAGTAGTAAATATTTTCCGACCTGTATAGGAAACAGAACCGTTGTAAAAAACTCAAATCTGATATTACTGACAGAAATCCACATTTTTTTGACTCTGTTACTAATATGGGGTGATAAATTCTTCTATTTCACTCAAAAGATGGCATTTCGATTTTTACATCGTAAAAATCGGAATGCCGCAAAAA
The DNA here is from genome assembly GCA_017503375.1 of Lentisphaeria bacterium. GTDB lineage: Bacteria > Verrucomicrobiota > Lentisphaeria > Victivallales > UBA1829 > SIG79. Next base: position 273 of record JAFVTF010000007.1, read on the forward strand.
GGTTTGGAAAAAAGGGGTGGAGTTTGAGGAGGGGAAAAAGGACCTTTCCTCAAAAGGGCTTTTTCCCCTCCTCAAGGAACAACCTTTTTTTACAAAAAAACACCCGATCAGTTTTCGCTGACCGGGTGTTTTGCTTTGGTGTCTGAAAGACAGGGGGATGAATTACATCATGCCGCCCATGCCGCCCATTCCACCCATTCCGCCACCCATGCCTTCGGGCATAGCAGGTTTCTTTTCTTCCGGAGCGTCTGTGATGAGACATTCGGTGGTGAGAAGAAGACCGGAGATGGAAGCTGCGTTCTGGAGAGCTGAACGTGTAACCTTTTTCGGGTCGATGATACCGGATTCGATCATATCGACATATTCACCGGTAGCAACGTTGAAACCGAAGTTGCCATCGTTTTCGAGGATGTTCTTGACGATGACACTTCCTTCGTATCCGCCGTTTGCAGCGAGAGTACGGATGGGTTCTTCGATTGCACGTGCAACGATGTTGGCACCGACTTTTTCATCGCCTTCGAGGTCGAGAGCTGCGAGAGCTTTACCAGCACGGAGAAGAGCAACTCCACCGCCGGGGACGATGCCTTCTTCGACAGCTGCGCGGGTTGCGTGGAGAGCATCTTCGACGCGAGCTTTCTTTTCTTTCATTTCGACTTCGGTAGCTGCACCGATGTTGATGACTGCAACACCGCCTGCGAGTTTTGCAAGGCGTTCCTGAAGTTTTTCACGATCGTAATCGCTGGTGGTTTCTTCCATCTGCTTTCTGATCTGATTGACACGTGCGAGGATAGCGGACTGTTTGCCTGCGCCTTCGACGATGGTGGTGTTTTCTTTGCCGACGGTCACGCGCTTTGCGGTACCGAGCTTGTCGATTCCGACGTTTTCGAGCTTGATGCCCAGGTCATCGGAGATGCAGGTTCCGCCTGTGAGGACAGCGATATCTTCGAGCATAGCTTTTCTGCGGTCGCCGAATCCGGGAGCCTTGACAGCACAGATATTGAGAGCTCCGCGCATTTTGTTGACGACGAGAGTTGTGAGAGCTTCGCCTTCGACATCTTCAGCGATGATGAGCAGGGGCTTGCCGGTCTTAGCGACAGCCTGGAGCAGGGGGAGAAGATCGTTGAGGTTGCTGATCTTCTTTTCGTGGATCAGGATGTAAGCTTCCTCGAGAACTGCTTCCATGGTTTCTGCATCGGTCATGAAATAGGGGGAGAGATATCCCTTATCGAACTGCATACCTTCGACAACGTCGAGAGTGGTTTCGATGCTCTTGGCTTCTTCAACGGTGATGGTACCGTCTTTGCCGACTTTGTCCATTGCATCAGCGATGATCTTACCGATTTCTTTGTCGCCGTTTGCGGAGATGGTTGCGACCTGAGCGACCTGAGCATTGTCGGAAACAGGCGTTTTGATGGTGTCGAGAGCTGCAACGATAGCTGCAACAGCTTTATCAACACCGCGTTTGAGGGACATTGCATCAGCACCTGCGGTCACGTTTTTGAGACCCTGTTTGTAGATTGCTTCAGCGAGAACAGTAGCGGTTGTAGTACCGTCACCGGCAATGTCATTGGTCTTGCTTGCAACTTCACGAACCATGTTTGCACCCATGTTCTGGTAGGGGTTCTGAAGTTCGATTTCTTTTGCAACGCTCACACCGTCTTTTGTGATTGTGGGCGCACCGAATTTTTTGTCGAGGACAACGTTGCGTCCTTTGGGACCGAGTGTTGCTTTGACTGCGGCGGAGAGCTGTTCAACGCCGGTAAGAAGCTGACGACGTGCGTCATCACCGAAAACGAGCTGTTTAGCTGCCATTTTATAATCTCCTTATAGGAATGTTATTGATTGATTAGCCAACGATCGCGAGGATATCGGATGCGCTGACGAGTTTGTATTCTTTGCCATCGACTTTGACTTCGGTTCCGCCGTATTTGCTGGTCAGAACGATATCGCCGACTTTGACTTCAAATTCGATCTTTTTGCCGTCTTCATCAACTCTGCCTGTACCGAGAGCGACAACACGTGCTTCCTGGGGTTTTTCCTTTGCAGAATCAGGAATGAAGATTCCGCCCATTGTTTCTTCGACTGCTTCCACTGCTTCGATGAGAACTCTGTCTCCCAGCGGCTTGATTTTGATGTCTGCCATTTTTTTCTCCTTGGTTTTATGTTAGGTTTCGGCAATATTTTTTTAGTGAATCACGGCAGAACCGGAGTCCTGCCGTATTATTTTATCTCTTATTTTTCGTCATCCACGATTTCAGCATCGACGACGCCGTCATCGTTTTTGGGAGCTCCCTGAGCGCCCTGGGCACCGGCTGCGCCATTTGCCTGAGCCTGCTGGTAGATTTCCTGACCGTACTGCATCAGTTTTTCTTCCAGAGCTTTCATGGATGCCTTCATTGCTTCGGTATCGTTGTTTTCGATATCCTTTTTCAGCTTGGCGATGGCTGCTTCGAGATCGCTCTTTGCGTTGGCTGAAAGTTTATCTTCCAGTTCCTTGATCTGTTTTTCTGTCTGATAGACCATGGAATCAGCGCGGTTTTTGGTTTCGATCTTATCTTTTGCAGCTTTATCTTCAGCTTCATGAGCCTTTGCATCGTCAACCATCTTCTTGATTTCATCTTCGGAGAGACCGCTGTTTGCAGTGATGGTGATCTTCTGTTCCTTTCCGGTTCCGAGATCTTTTGCACTGACACTGATGATACCGTTTGCGTCGATATCGAATGTCACTTCGATCTGGGGAACTCCGCGGGGAGCAGGAGCGATACCGTCGAGACGGAATCTTCCGATGGATTTGTTGTCAGCAGCCATGTTGCGTTCGCCCTGGAGGACGTGGATATCAACGGAGGGCTGATTGTCCGCTGCGGTGGAGAAGACTTCGCTCTTCTTGGTGGGAATCGTAGTATTGCGTTCGATGAGGCGTGTGGTTACGCCGCCGAGTGTTTCAATACCCAGAGAGAGCGGGGTGACGTCCAGAAGGACAACATCCTGATTGGTGTCACCGGAGAGAACTCCGCCCTGAATTGCAGCACCTGCGGCAACGACTTCATCGGGGTTGACGCCCTTGTGGGGTTCTTTTCCGAAGATTTCCTTTGCCTTTTCCTGAGCGCGGGGCATTCTTGTCATACCGCCAACGAGAATAACTTCGTTGATATTGGCTTTGGAAACGCCGGAGTCGCGGAGGCAGTTTTCGCAGGGTTTGACAGTGCGTTCGATCAGAGTATCACTGAGTCTTTCCAGATCAGCTCTGGAGAGATTCTGCTGAAGGTGAAGCGGACCGCTCTGGTTCATGGTGATGAAGGGGAGATTGATTTCGCTGTTCATGCTGGAGGAAAGTTCGCACTTTGCCTTTTCAGCAGCTTCTTTCAATCTCTGAAGTGCCTGGGGATCTTTTCTCAGGTCAACACCGTTTTCTTTCTGGAAGTTTTCAGCCAGCCAGTCAACGATAACTGCATCGAAGTCATCTCCGCCGAGGTGAGTATCACCGTTGGTGGCTTTCACTTCAAACACACCGTCAGCGATTTCGAGGATGGAGATATCGAATGTTCCGCCGCCGAGGTCATAGACTGCAACGGTTTCTTCTGTATTTTCCTTGTCGATACCGTAAGCAAGAGCTGCTGCGGTAGGTTCGTTGACGATTCGCTTGACATCAAGTCCTGCGATTCTTCCGGCATCTTTTGTTGCCTGTCTCTGGCTGTCATTGAAGTAAGCAGGAACTGTGATAACAGCTTCGGTGATTTTTTCGCCGAGATATGCTTCTGCATCATTTTTGAGTTTCTGCAGGATCATTGCGGAGATTTCCGGCGGAGAATATTTCTTTCCGTCGACTTCAACGCAGGCATCACCGTTTGCTGCTTTTGTGACAGTGTAGGGGAGGCGTGCTGCTTCTTCCTGCATGTCAGCATACTTCATACCCATCAGACGTTTGATGGAGAAGATTGTATTTTTCGGGTTTGTGACAGCCTGACGTTTTGCGGTCTGACCGACAAGACGTTCACCGTTTTTTGTAAATGCAACGATAGAGGGTGTTGTATTAGCACCTTCAGCGTTCGGAATGATCTTAAAAGATCCGTGATCCATGACAGCCATGCAGCTGTTTGTGGTTCCCAAGTCGATACCAAGAATTTTTCCCATAGTAGTACCCCTTTCGGTTGTTGTTTGTTAATGTACTGAGAATCTTCACTGTATGTACTAGCAAACAGCGTGCCAACTTTTTTTGTTCTCAGAAAAAACGGGGTTTTTTTATTTTTTTTCGGTAAAAACGGGACATTTTCGGCTGCTCAGTGTGTCACGGTGTGTCATTGTGTCACACTGAAACCGGGCATGTCTCACTCAAAAGTGCGTCTGGGATAACCTGCCTGACACAGAACATCTGCAGCTTTCTCAAAATTCCGCTGAAGATGAGCCGGATCATGGGCATCTGCATTGACGATTACGGGAATCTTTCTGACATTGGCTTCTTTCAGGATTGCCAGGGATGGATACTGCTCTTCACATTCTTTGAACCATCCGGCAGTATTCAGTTCAATGCCGATACCTGTTTTCTGAACGATATCCAGCAGACGGACTGCATGGGGGAAGTATTCGTCATTGTTGATGAAACCGAATTTTTTCGGGAGGTCCATGTGACCGATAAAGGAAAATTCTTTCCGTGCGGCGGCACCTTCCAGTTTATGCCAGTAAATTTCGCAAATATTCTTTTTTTCTTCAGCTGTGAGAGCGCGCCAGGGGTCAGCACTGTGGTCGATGGGGAACAGATTGGAATAATGAACGGAACCGATCAGGTAATCAATGGGGTATTTCTCCAGATTTGCAAGGACGGAATCCGCGTTTTCATAGAAGAAATCCACCTCCAGTCCGATTTTGAGGGAAAAGGTTTCGTCTTCCAGTTCTTTTCTCATTTTCAGAAGAGTTTCCACATATTCGTCCAAACGGTCAAGACGCAAACTCCATTCTACGATTTTCATTTCTTCATACGGGGAAACCACCCAGTGATCGGAAAGACCGAACTCTTTCAAACCGGTTTTTTTTGCAGCACGGCAGGTTTCTTTCAAATCAGTTCCGCCATCGCTCCAGCTGCTGTGGTTATGATAACAGGCGTTAAGGGTCGGGCCGGGATAGGTAAATTGAAGCATGTTCAAGCCTCCGTTTTATTGTTATATTTTCTATATATAATACTGACAAGGAGCAAAGCCGAAAATGCGGCTGTGAGTTTTGTGACCAGCAGGGGCAGCGCCAGTTTCGGCTGAATGGCACAGCAGAAAGCCAGATGATCTCCCAACGCAAAAGCTCCGCCCGTAAGAAATGCAAAGTTCAGGATTTTTCCCTTGTTATCCATATCTTTGATCATGAGAAAGGTGGGAATGGAATTTGCCAGAGAGGTTATCATGCCGAGAACAGCAGTATGGTTGATTCCGATTTTCTGTCCGGCTTGAATGAATATATTTTTGCAGCAGCGGTTGAGCAGCTCAATAAAGACATAAGCTCCCGGGAGGACGATCACGATGGAACCTACGATCTTGATTCCCTCCTGAATGGGTTCCAGCAGCCAGCCTTTCTCTCCGGCAAAACCTGTCAGTTCTGCAACAATCGCAAGCACGATTCCTGCCAGAGCCAGAATTTCAATGAATCTTCCGATTTTTGAGAGGATTTTTGTCAGTTTTTCCGGAATCAGCCAGAGCATGAGGACTGAAAGGACGGCGATGATTGTAACAGGAATCAGCTGTTTGAGGAGGAAAAGAACCGGATATCCGGCGGTCAAACCTCCTGCAAAACATCCCAGCGGCAGGGTGATGAAACCGAAAAGCAGACCTTTGAACAGAAATTCTCTGTCTTCCTGTTGGACCATTTTCAGAGCGGCAGGGAGAGTAAAGACGAAATTGACTCCCAGAACGGACCCCAGCAGCATTCCGCTGAAATCAGCAACTCTGGAATCTTGAGTCAGCGAGTGTGCCAGCTGAAAAGCACCCATATCATTGGCAATAAAGATTCCAGACAGCAATCCCGGGTCCATGCCGAGGAATTCCGCTGCAGGAGCAAGAACAGGTGTCAGAAATTTCTGAAAACATGGGATCAGCACAATGATGCCTGCCATGGTCAGAAACAGGGGTTCAAAGGCTTGAATTCCTGCTGAGAAACGTTCCCCCAGTTTCCATTTATTGCCCCGCATGGAGTCAATCGCTCCCAGAATGAGGCATAATGCGAACAGGTACATGAGGATTTTTGTTACAGACATGGCAGATTCCCTGTTAAAAATCAAGCTCTTATCCGGAAGAATCGGATAAGAGCTGAGGAAACATAAAAGTTATCTTTATTTACACTTGGAGCAGCATCCTTTGCAGCCGTCGAAGCAGTAAGTACAGACTTTTTCCTTCGGCAGACCGATAGCGGCGATCATCTTTTCGATGGTCTGGTACTTCAGAGTTGTCAATCCCAGACTCTTCCGGATTTCGTCGACCATCTGCAGGTGCTTGGGTGTTCCGGCTGTGATATATTCGCGGAGGATTTCATCTGCGGGTTCTCCGCCTTCCAGCGTATTGATGACTCTGCGGGCTGCAAGATCCAGAGTGGATTTGGAGCGGGCAAAGTTCAGATAACGGCAGGGGAACAGCAGCGGGGGGGAAGCAGATCTCATGTGAACTTCCTGAGCACCGCGTTCATAGAGACGTTTTGCGATGCTTTTGAACTGATTTCCGCGAACGATGGAGTCATCACAGAAGAGCAGTTTTTTTCCGGCGATCTGATGGTCGACAGGGACGAGTTTCATTTTAGCGACCAGTTTCCGCATTTCCTGACTTGTGGGCATAAAGGAACGGGGCCAGGTGGGAGTATATTTGACAAGTGCCCGCATATAGGGTTTTCTGCGGGCATTGGAATAACCGATTGCGTGAGCAACTCCGGAATCGGGGATACCGCAAACGGAATCAACATCAATATCATCGCCTTCTGCCAGCAGTTCACCGTTTTTATAGCGGACAGTTTCCGTATTTGTTCCTTCATAATTGGAGGAGGGATAACCGAAGTAGACCCAGAAGAAGGAGCAAATCTGCATACAGTCGCCGGGAGCTTTCAGCTGAATTTTTTCATTGGCGGTCAGCTTCACGATTTCTCCGGGACCAAGTTCACATTCTGCATCGAAGTCAAGATTGGGCAGAGAGGTGGATTCCACAGCAACGGCGTGTGCACCTTCCCGTTTTCCGATAACAATGGGAATTCTGCCATATTTATCACGGGCGGCATAAATCACATTGTCGATCATCAGCAGAACGGAACAGGAGCCGTCGATAACTTCCTGTGCATAGCTGATCCCTTCTTCAACGGTGGATTTCATGTTGATGAGAGAGGCTATCACTTCGGTGGGGTTGTATTCTCCGGTAGACATTTCCGCAAAATGAGACTGACCGTGATTGAAGAGATGTTCTGCCAGTTCGTCAATGTTATTAATCTTTCCCACAGTTACGATTGCATAAGTTCCCAGGTGAGAACAGATGACCAGCGGCTGATCTTCCATGTCGCTGATTACACCGATTCCGCATTTTCCGGAAAGTTTCGGCAGGTCACTGTCAAACTTTGACCTGAACTGTGCATTTGTGATGTCGTGAATGAATCGTCTGATGATGCCATTCCGGTCTGTAACAGCCATTCCGGCACGTTTGGTTCCAAGGTGTGAATGATAATCTGTTCCGTAGAACAGATCCGACACGCAGTCATTTTCTGAAATGACGCCAAAAAAACCGCCCATAATTTTAGCTCCGCTGAGGGTTAAGAGATATTAGTCATGGTAACATATACTCAAATTGTGCTGTTTTCAAATTTTCTTTCCAAGAAAAAATAAGCTTTTTCTCAGATTTTTTTTATTTTTTTGCTTGACAAGGAATTTTATAAAGCGGATATGGCGTAAAGGGTCATTGCCGCAAGCATGAGAATTGCCATAATAAGTTTTCTGAACCAAAGCCGCAGAGGAATATCCGGCTCACTCTTTTCCAGACCGAGCTTTACCAGAATCACACCGAGAATAACAGAGATTACACCTCTGCTGGATTGGATAATACTGCCGAATACCACACCGATCGAACCGAAACAGACCATCAGGGAAAGAATGGAGCCGAGATAAAATGCGCTGTATGGCAAGGCTTCTTTCAGCCTCGCTTTTGTCGGCGGATATTTTTTTAATCCGGGAAGAACCAGTATTCCGACCGTTGTATAAATGATTCCCATCACACCGAAGGCATTCCGGATGACGGATTCTCCGGGCATCAGATTCATCATTTTTGTAATGCAGATATCGCACAATGCATATCCGAACACCGATGCAATGAGCCAGAAAATGCTTTTCAGCGGGATTTTTCCTCCGGAGTAATTCATTCCAACAGCGGCAAGACTGCACAGGACAATCGCCAGCCACTGCAGCCAGGTCGGAATATCTCCCATCAGAAAAGTCAGAATCGCAATCGCCAGAACCTTCAATCCGATCAGTGATGCAGCCCGGGAGGCTTCTACATGCCGCAGCATCATAAACCAGCTGACCTGAGCGAACAGAAAGAAAAATGATTCTGCTGCAAGATACAGATAAAATTCTCTGTTCCACGGAAATTCAATGAAAAACAGACTTCCGGCTAAAAGAATGATTCCCCCGAAGAGCATATTGAACTGGGAATGGATTGCCAGCTGAAGCGGATTGCTGTGTTTTCTGAAATATGCGCGGGAGAATATGTAACTTCCGCTCATCAAAAGGGCTGAAATAATTCCGGATACAATTCCTGTAAGCATTTCTTTTTTTCCTGTACACCGTTACTTTTTTAACGCAAGCAGAACAACCCCCAGAAGAATCAGAAGCAGAGGAATTGCTTTTTTCTTCAGGTTTTTATCATGGAACCAGAGTCCGCCGACTGCAAATGTCACGATGCAGTTGCTCCTGCGGACAAGGGAAAGTATCGCGATTTGAGCATCCGGAACGCTGACGGCGTAAAAATAAAGCCAGTCTGCAATGATCAGCAGAATTCCCGTTGCCGGGATGCACCAGCGAAACTCAAACGGATGTTTATGTCCGAATGCTGTTCTGATGAGCCATGCCAATCCCAGAACAATAACAAGGTCGGCTGAGAACCAGAATTGCAGCATTTCCCGGTCCAGTTTCAAAACGCCAAGCAGATATTTGTCATAAAGAGCTGATGCGGAACCGATCAAAGTTCCCAGCATAATCAGATAAATTCCCTTTGACTTTGCAAAATGAATTCCTTCCAGTTTTCCGATCACGGAGAAAATATAATATCCGATAAAGATAAGAGCCATTGCCATTCCCTGCCAGAGCGTTGGCAGTTCCTGAAAGAGAATGATTGCTCCCAGGAGAGTCCAGATGGGAGAACTTGCTCTGATGGGGGAGGTAATGGAAACCGGTAAATCCCGCATTGCATAGAAAATACAGATCCAGCTGGAACCGACGATACATGATTTCAGCAGGACATGCAGGTAAAATGGCAGTGTTTGAGCAAAACACTGGGGCAGGGTGCCGCGGAATGTTGTTGCTCCGAACATTACAATAAAGCCGGAAAGCGTTGCAAAAAACAGAGCCGGCATTACGGAGTTTTTATTCACCGACATTTTCTTGCCGATGTCATAAAATCCCAAACAGAGGGCAGACCCGAGAATCGGCAGAAACCAAACCGGAATTGAGGAAAATAATGTTGTCATAAAGTGAAAACCTTTCGTTAATCCGGGTAATATACCATAATTATTGAAAAAAGCAATTCAACAGAAAAAATCCTCCTTGAAATTTTTCGCAATCGGGATAAATTACCATTCAAGGAGATTTTTATGAGCAGACGATCATCGAAGAAGAAAAAACAGAAACGTTTTGTCGAACAGTGCACAGGGACTTTTTCTGCATCCCGTAATGGATTCGGTTTTGTGGAAACAGAACTGGGCGAAGTCTTCATTCCCGCAAAATTTGTCAACGGAGCAATCAACGGCGATACCGTAACGGTAACGATTGTTTCCCGTGATAATCCATTGGGGGCAGAAGGAAAGATCGAGCGGATCGAAGAGCGTTCTCTGAAGATGTTTGTCGGAATGGTTGTTGATACTTATACGGTAAAACCTCTTGACAGTTCTTTGCCGGTGATCAAAATCAGCGGCGGTCTGAAAGGCGCAAAGAAAAATGACTGGGTCCGGGTTCGTCTGCTTGACAATGGAGCAAAATTTACGGAGAAACTGCGTGGTTCAGTTGAAGAACGGATTGGAAAAAGTGCAACCCTTGCAGGGGATTTGCTTTCTGTTTCCAAAGAATTCAATCTTCCGGAACCCTATTCCGATGCAACAGAATTGTTCGCTTCAAAAATTACACCTCTTGAGTTGGACCGGAAAGATTTGACGAAAGAGTTTACAGTCACGATAGACCCGGAAGATGCAAAAGATTTTGATGATGCCATTTCCATCCGGGAAGAAAAGGAATATTGGTACATCGGCGTTCATATTGCCGATGTTGCAGCATGGGTCCGTCCCGGAACAAAACTGGATCAGTCTGCGTTTGAACGTGGTTTTTCTTCCTACATTCCCACAATGTTCCGTCCGATGCTGCCCGGAACGTTGACAAAGAAAATCAGTTTGCGTCAAGGTGCTGACTCGCCGGCACATACGGTGATTTTGAAAGTGGAGAAATCCAGCGGACGGGTTGTCGGTTCAAATCGGTTTCATTCTCTGGTGAAGGTGGATTCCCGTTTGGATTATGACGGCGTTCAGTTTTTTCTGGAAAAGGGTAAGACTCCTGAGAAATGGGGCGTCCGGCTGAAGAAAAATTTATCCATGCTGGCTGAAGCTGTTAGAAAAATGCGGGAATACCGGGCAGAGACAGAACAGTTTTTGTCCATAGAAACAGCAGAAACGAAAGTGATTTGCGATGAAGCCGCTGGGAAAGTCATTGGATTGGAACAGCGTGTACAGCGGGAATCCGAGGCAATGGTGGAAGAGTGTATGCTTGCTGCCAACAGTGCTGTTGCGGTGGAAATGATTGAAAAAGGAATTCCCGGATTATACCGTGTTCACGGAGATCCGGAGCCGGGAAAACTGGAAGAGTTTGCAGTGTTTGCAGAAGGGATTCTGAAGCGGCGCACCGGAGATTTATCCAGCCGGAAAGTTCTTTGCAGATTTTTGGAAAACCTGCCTGATGACCATACAAAATATGTGATAACTTCGGCGTTATTGCGTGCGATGCAGCGGGCTTGTTATGAGGAAGATCCGGCGATCCATTTTGGTTTGGGCAAGACCAGATATTCTCATTTTACCAGCCCTATCCGCCGTTATGCAGATTTGTTTACTCACCAGCAGCTTCTGATGTTTGATTTGAAGAAAAAGATGCTTTCCAAGAAAAAAGCTGCAGGGATCGCAGAAGTTCTGCTCAAGTTGGAAAAACGGAATGATGATGCTTATTTTGCAGCTGTTGACCGTTTGAAACTGCATTTCTTGAAGCAATTTATTCAGGAGAAAACCGGAACTCTGTTTGAAGGAGCTGTTGTAAAGATCAATGCTCAGGGAATGATTTGTGATATTCCGCAATATGGAATCCGCGGTTTTGTGCCGACTCACAGATTTACGACGATCATGCACAGACGTCCGCCGAAACCGGGGAATCTGATTTATCTTTATCTGGATTCATTGGATTTCAACGCCGGAACAGCATTTTTCCGTCCGGTTTGATCATGTGCTTGATTTGATCAACAGTTCCGGCGCAAGTTTTGTTTTCAGGGAGATTTGCTTGTTTTTTCCGGAAAGAATATGTTCCATTGTCATTGCTGCCAGTTCCTGATAATCCAGAACAATGGTTGTCAATTCCGGAAAAAGCTGTTCTCCGACGGGGAGGTTATCACACCCGCAGATTGCCACATCCTGCGGGATACGAAGATGATTTTCCTGCAATACACGGTAAATCCCCGTTGCCATTTCATCGTTTGTTGCGATTCCGTCAAAGGATAGGTTGTTTGCGAGAGCTTCTCTCATTTTTTCTGCCGCACCGGCTGCGAGAAAATCTGTATTGATGATGAGTTCCGGAAGAAAGGACAAGCCGTTGTCGGATAACGCTTCTTTGTAACCGGAAATCATTTCTTTTGTGAAAAAGTGATCTTCCGGTCCGGTAACGAGAGCAATTTTCCGTTTTCCCCGGCTGATAAGATGGTCCACTGCGAGGTAAGCGGCGCGTCTGTTGTCAAAGGAAAAGGAACTGTAATTCCCTTTGAATGATTCCCGGACATGATTATCCAGCAGGATCGCATTGGGCAGAGATGATAACAGATGTTCCAGCTGTTCCGGATCGAATGTTCCGAAAATGATGGTTCCGGCACAGCGGCTGCGCTTGATCCGTTCGATCAGCCGGAGAAAGATATTATAACTTCCGTTTGTTGTGCGGATGATACATTCAAAGCCGTTTTGTGCGAGTTTCTGTTCCAGTGCTGTAAGCAGTCTCATGTGGAAATAATACATGCTGCCATTGATATTTCCCAGAATCAGCTGAACCTGTCTTGGGGTGTCCCCGCTTGCGGGTCTTCCCTGACGCGCCACATTGGTATAGCCCAAACGTTCCGCTTCTGCCAGAATCCGTTTTTTCGTTTCTTCTTTGACTGATGTCTTTTCCCTGAGTGCGCGGCTGACCGTCATCAGACTGACTCCGCACGCTTCTGCAATATCTTTGATTGTTGCCATTTCAACGACCTCCAATGTTAAAATATAATTTAACATTTTCAAAATTCAAGCCGTATCTGAAAAAACATTTAGCTCTGTTCCCAATATGGGTTGGTAAATCCTTCTGCTCTGCTGTCAACTTTAAGATGGCATTTTGATTTTTGAGCTGCAAAAATTGGAATGCCGCAAAAAGGTTTGAAAAAGGATGATGGGGTTTCGGGGAAGAAGAGAAGAAATTTCCTCAAACGTTTTTCCCTTCTTCCCCGATCACAAAATAACCTTTGTTGGGAACAGAGCCAAACATTTTGAGCAGGTTACTGGAGAACGTTCAGTTCGTACAAAAAAGGCTGCTTTTTACAGCAGCCTTTGATAAGTAATATTCAAAATTACTTCATTCTTCCGGTATATGCTTCTGTTGCAGAATCATCTACTTTCATGCTGAAAAATTTGTTGGCGGCTTCTCCGATCTTTTTATCCCATGGACGGGGGCCGCCATTGAGCTGAACAACTTTCAGACGGAGTTCTTTTTTCTTCCAGTTGACAGAACAGCTGGTTCCCCATGCGCCGCCGTGCCCCATGATACCGTTTTTCAGGTCGACATTCAAACCGAGAGAATAGGTACCGAGATTTTTCGGACGGGTTGAATCTGCGAGATATTTTTTTACAGTTTCTTCTTTGAGGATACGGACACCGTTTTCTCCGACACCGAGATTCATCAGCATTTTATAGAATTTCAGCTGATCTGCGGCAGTCGTCCAGAGACCTGCACCTGCGGAGGGGTGGACGTTCGGTCCGTTGTGGGGCAGGGGCATTGCGCTGTTGAACTTGAGGAATTCCGCTTTTTTCCCTTTTTTGACCATATACATGGAAATGGAATTTTTCAACTGTTCATCGGTGGGATTGAAGGTCGAATTTTCCATCCCGAGAGGATCAAGGACGCGTTCTTTCAGAAAAATTTCCCAGGGCTTTCCGGTAACGACTTCAACGACAGCCGCTCCGATATCAATCCCTGTATTGGAATATCTTGCTTTTGTTCCGGGTTCAAAATAGAGAGGAATGGAAGCGGCTTCTTTTGCGGTATCGCGCAGGGAAAGTCCCGGCCATCCTTTTTTGCTCTTTGTGGGGATTTCAAAACCGAACCCGCCTGTATGGTTCATGACCATGCGGATGGTCAATGTATTTTTAGCAGGAACAACTTTGTTTTTGCCTGCGCGGACCTTGAGATTTTTGAATTCCGGAAGATATTTTGAGACAGGATCATCGAGAGAAATTTTTCCTTCTTCAACGAGGATTGCAATGGTAACACCGCAGAACCCTTTTGTCTGGGAACACTGCATGAACAGATTGTCCATTGTGATGGGGCGTTTCTGATCCACATCAGCCCATCCGGCACAAACGGTTTCCTGCAAATTTCCTTTGCAGAAGATGCTGATAATGCCGGGAAGTTCGCCGGATTCGATGTAGGGTTTGACTGCTTCCGCAGCAAATTGTGTTTTACTGTCTTTGTGCTGACATTCTGTTTTTGCACAGAAACAGCCGGAAAGGAATCCGGCTGCAATCACAGCTGCAGCAAGTTTTGATACAAATGAAAGTTTCATGTTTATTCTCCGGGGTTGTTGAGATTTATACCTGTTTTAATATATCCGCAGAACTGCATTTTACAAGCAGATATTTGAATGGAATTGCGTTTTCGGAGAAAATATCCGGATAAAGATTTGTTAATTGCATAATTTAACATTTTGTAAAAATAAAGATTTTTTTGAGAAAATTTGATTTTCAAGCAAGAAAAAGACTTGAAAAACTTTCATTTATGGATTATATTCTGTTGAAATGAATGTTAATTTATCATTCTCTAACAGAAAACAATAACGAGAAAGAAAGGGTAGAGTTATGGGATATCTTCCGCTCTCAGAAAGTCTGGCACGTCAGGCAAAAGTCAAGGAAATCCTTGCAAAGCACAATCTTGACATCGCATTGGTTTATTACGATGAATTCGGAATCGGAAACGGTTGGTATCTGACCGGCTGGTGTCCGCAGTTTGAATCCGGTTCTGTTCTGATTCCCCGCGAAGGCGACTGCATGCTTCTGGGCGGACCTGAAAGTGAACCGTTCGCAAAGCAGGACAGTGCCATCACTGAAACCCGCAACTTCCCCGCATTCATGGTTCCCGATGAAGAATATCCCGCTTCCACCATTATTGACTTCCCGAAACTGTTCGCAGAATTGCAGCAGACCATTGGCAAAGTGAAACGTGTTGGTTTGGTTGGAGCAGACCGTATGCCCATGGGCTGCTACAAAGCAATCGCTGCAGGGTTCACCGGATGCGAAATGGTTGATATTACGGAAGAATATCTCCAGCTCCGTTATTACAAATCCGCATGGGAAATTGATCAGATCCGTGCTGCTTTCAAGCTGGCTGATTACTCCTATGATGCAATGAAAGCCATGATCAAACCCGGTGCTTCCGAAATTGAAGTTGCCGCTGCCGGAGAATATGCTGCACGTCAGCGCGGCGCAAGCGGATTCGGATTTACCGCAATCGTCGGTTCCGGAACCCGTGCAAACGCAGTTGTTCCCACCGCAAGTGCCAAGAAGATGGTTGCAGGTGAAACCGTTATGATTGGTCTTTCTCCGAAAGTCAGCGGTTATGCTTCTGCAATGGGCGATTATCTTCCTGTTTCTGGAGAATATACCGCAAGCCAGCTGGAATGTCTGAAGGTTCTCCGCGAAGCATTCCGTCTGACCAAAGCGATGTTGAAGCCCGGAAATATCGGACGTGATATTGATGCTCCTGCCCGCCGTTTCTGCGAAAAGCATGGTCTTGACGGTTATCTGATCTGTCCGTTCGCTCACACGATCGGTATTCATGAAGCAGAATCTCCGTTCTTCGGTCCCAACAGTAACGATGTTCTGAAGCCCGGCATGACGGTTTGTGTTGACGTCAGTTTCTTCGGACATCCGGAATGGCACGGTTCCCGTATTGAAACTGGTTATGTCATTACCGAAGATGGCGCAGAACCGCTCAGCACCAAGATGGATGCTCTCCATACATCAGAGGTCTGATTTCCTGTAATTTCTGAAAAATCCCGGAAGATTTCTTGATCTTCCCGGGATTTTTTTATAATATTAATTGATTTTTTTACGTTTTTGAAGTATATTATTATTTGATTAGTTTTCTGTGTCTCCGGCAATAAAATCATGGAAAACTGTTTTGTTTTTTAATGTGACAGCTGCTTGAACATAAAAGGATGGAAAAATGACAGAGAACTGGATTTCCGTTTTACTTCTCTATGCGTGGTTGTTTTTAGGGTTGTATTCTTATTACAAGAGACCTAAGAACAGTGAATCAAAGTGGTTGAACTTTTTGTTTTTTTTCACCGGTCCATTCGGATTGATATGGAACCTTGTCAAGGGAAATCCGGAATTTTTTCAGTTTTTTTCCAAGTTTAAGACGAAAAGAAAGGCTGAGAATAAGAAATTTTTGAATCTTGTATTTCTGGACAGTCATGGCCGGGATATGTACGCTGATGCGGACAGCAATACCGATATCTATGAAATAGTTCAAAAGATGATTTATGATGCAGTGGTGAAGAATTGCAGTGATATTTTTATAGATCCGAAAGGAAGTGCGTATGTTGTCCGTTTCCGTATTGACGGAATGATCCGGATTTATGATACGTTTCTGGAAGATAATGCCCTGTCAGTAATCAGTATGATCAAGGTTATTTCGAGCATGGATATTGCGGAAAAACGCCGTCCGCAGGATGGTTCATTCTCCATTATCTGTGATGAATTGAATACCTCATTCCGCGTTGCAACAGTTGGTGTTCATGGCGGCGAAAAGATTACAATCCGTGTAATTGCATCAGAGAACAGTAAACGTCCGTTAGAACAGATTGGGGTGACTGCTTCCCAGCTTAATACGATCCGGAATGGTTTGAAGCTTCCTTCCGGAATGATTCTGATGTGCGGTCCTACAGGCAGCGGTAAAACTTCAACATTGTATTCCATGCTGGGAACGATAGATTATTCAATGAAGAATGTAATATCAATCGAAGATCCGATTGAACGGATCGTTCCTGAAATCAGTCAGATGGAAGTAAATACGAAAGCCGGAATTACATTTGCTTCTCTTTTGAGAAATGCTTTGCGTCAGAATCCGGACGTGATATGTCTCGGAGAAATCCGTGATGAAGAAACTGCAGAGATTGCAGCACATGCTGCGCAGACTGGACACTTGATTATTGCAACGCTTCACAGTAATGACTGTGTCGGAACCATTGTCCGTTTAACAGATTTGGGGATTCCGCTGCGGTCCATTGCAGCAAGTCTGCATTTGATCGTTTCCCAGAGACTGGTCCGCCGGCTTTGCGATCACTGTAAGAAAAAGGCTGATTTGACACCTCAGCGGGTTCATTTTTGCGAGCAGTGCGGAATTCCTGTAGATTCTGTATACAGTCCAGTTGGATGTCCGGAATGTGATCATACAGGATATTCCGGACGTCAGGCTGTTTTTGAATTGCTGACAATGTCGAATGAATTGCGGGCAATTATGGAGGCTCCGGACACTTCCATTACAAAGATTCAGGAGTATATAGACCAGGTACAGGGGACAGGATCTATATTCTCCATAACAGGAAATATGGTAATCCGCGGTTCTATTTCTCTGGATGAATTTGAGCGGGTTAATGTAACATTTTAATGGAGAGTGACAGATGGGATCTTTAATTATTTTTATTGCCGGTATTTTGGGGGCTTGTCAGGTTAATAAAAGAACCTTCCTGCAGTCATGGTGCAGTTTGATCAACCTTTGTTTTGCCGTTTATTTTGCCGTTTTTTTGACACCGTTTCTGGTAACTATGCTTGAAATTAAGGGGTTGGACACCAGTTATAAAATCTGTATATCGCTGATTGCTCTTCTTATTGTTGTCTGTATTCTTCTATTCAAGCTGGTTGGTCTTCTTTTTCCGGAAACAGATATCAAAGTTAAAATACCTGTTGCAGCGGAAAAATGCGGAACGATGATATGTTCATTCTTCTCTTTTATGATTATCGTGGCATTTGTGCTTTTCTGCTTTACAACAATTCCTTACAGTAAAAAGCTGCCTTTGCCGGAAAGTATCAGAACCGCCTCTGCCAAAACATTGCGGGGTGTGGTAAATACAGTTAATGGTTTTTCTTTTCAGACTCTTTCCGAAACCGGTGTTAATGCTTTGCAGACAGTAGGGCTTATAGAGGTAAAAAAAGAAAATCCGGAAGAACAGCTTTCAGCCAAAAATGAGGAAAAAGAACCGTCTGCAAAGAAAGCAGAGGTTCCTTCAGAAGTAAAAAAATCCGCAGCGCCCAGGACCGGAGATGCCGTGGAACAGAAAGCTGTCAAGGTTACAGAAAAGCTGCCTGTTTCAAAATCTGCTGATTCATCAACAGAAGAAAAATTGAAAGAAAAAACGGAAGGCGGTTCAGAACAGAAAAATTGATAAATTTTCTGTTTCTGAGGCAATTTCAAAAGTCTCCGGACTTTTGAAATTACCTCTCCTGTCAAAATATAACTGATTTCAGAACGTTCAGGAAGTATGGTTCACTCATGTGAGTAATCAGTCGGAGCCTTCCGGTCTGTTCAGACTTTTTTCAAAGTCCCACAGGATGGTTGTTCATTTCCATTCAGGTTGAATGAATCCATATTTTTCCAGTGCAGAGCGATTGCTTCGCTGTTGGTGATCTGACATTCCAAACCAATGGTTTTCTGTCTTTTGATTCCTCTGAGCACCAACGCTCCCGCTCTGCGCTGTCCTCCCCAGATTCCCGGAACAGCAACGGGATCTTTTTCCGGCTCTGCATCGAGACACTCTTTTATCCGGATTTTTACATCCTCCATCGTGATATCGCTGATGGCGTTATTGAATTCCGAGCCGATCCAGCTGGTTGTGCAGCCTTCCGCATAAATCCCGGAGAAACGGATATCTTTGATATATCCCTGATAATCATGTTCCGGATATTGATTTCCAGCCCAGAGGAAAAATACTCTGCCGACATTTCTCATCGTGATATTCTGGAAGAGAAGGCGTTCAATGGGGGTTCCTTTATCCAGTTTGGCAAACTGACACGGTGCATTGACAGAAAGCATATTGATTCCGGTATTTGTATTGCAGATCGTCAGGTTGCTGAAAACGCAATCTCTGATGGGCGCATCACCTTCATAACCGATCCGGATTCCGCATGTGGCAGATGTGAGAACGCAGTTTGTGACCGTGATATCCTCACAGGCAAAGTCGGTTCCTGTGCGGGATGGATCGCTTTTCAGTGCAATACTGTCATCGCCGGCTGCAAGGTAACAATCGGAAATTCTGACTTTCCGGCAGCAGTCGATATCAAGGATATCGGTATTCGGACCGCTGCGGCGGTTATGTACATGAAGATTTCTGATGGAAATGAATTCGCTTCCGATGAGCCATATTGTATAAGCGGCCGCATCATGGATTTGAAAATCACGGAAGATCAGATTGGAGCATCCGGTGGCGTAAATGGTGACGATCCGTTCTTTTTTGGGTTTCAGGACATAATATTTCCAGATTGGGTCCGGGATGTTATCGGGCGGTTCTTCTCCATCTTTAAGGGGAGGGACGTTTTTTACCAGATATTCCCGTTCCCAGAACGCGGGGCCGGAGCCGTCGATTGTTCCCGGTCCGGAAATCGTGACATTTTCCAAGTGGTCCAGATGAAGCAGATAGTGTCTGAGCGAAACTTCCGGGACGGTTTTATCCGTTTCGTAAGCGGAGATATCGGGGAGAGCTTTCAGGATAGCTCCCGGTCCCAGCTGAAGTTCCATATTACTGCATAATCTCTGTGTTCCGGACAGATAGGTTCCGGGTTCAAAAAAGAGGGTCCCACCTCCATTTTTTCTGATGGTTTCAATTCCCTTTGCGATTGCTGCTGTATCGTCAGTCGAACCATCTCCGGCAGCCCCCATTTGACGGGCGGTAATCAGCATTTCTTTTTATCTCCTCTGATCCAGCACTCATAATAGGTAAAAGCAAGGAAGATCAGCAAACTGCAAGGAACGACCAGGATTGTTGCCCGGAGGTCTCCCAGTTTGTCTCCCATATATCCCATAAGCCATGTGAAGAATCCGCATCCGGGAACTCCCATTGCAGAGAAATAGACATACAGCAGAGTGGAATCGCAATGCGGCATTTTCTGAACACCGTAAACCTGTGTTGTGGGCCAGAAAGGAGCAATGCCGATTCCGCAGAGGAGCAGCAGAATGAACAACACTGTAAAGGTTGCCCAAACGGGAAGAAGTCCGGGTTTCAGAGCCACCAGCAGAAGTGTCAGCGGGATGGTGGCAATCCCGGAAAAGAAATTGATATAGCGCAGATTATGCGGTTTGGCAATATAACCGTAACCGGTTCTGCCGATAAACATACCGACAGCGATAGCACCGGTACCCAAACCTGCAACGAAGACGGAGGTTTTATAAGTGAGTTCGATGTAAGCGGCGGACCAGAAGGTTAATCCGAATTCTGCACCTGCGCCGAAAAACATGGCGCCGCAACACCGCCAGAAACTCTTTTGTTTCAAAATGAGAAGCGTCTGTTCCCAAATCAGTTTCAAGTCCGGCTGTTCTTGCGATTCCGGATATTTCTTTTCCGGATTTTCTTTCCAGAGGAAGAATAACGATGAGATAATTGAAAGGACACCGATTCCTCCGAGGATATATCTCCAGCTGACACCCAGAGCCAGAAGACCGCTTGCAAAAAGCACGGCTCCGACGATTCCGACAGACCAGAAAGCGTGACCGATATTGACATACCGTTCCGGTTCATCCGTATGAAGATCCTGAATGAACGGAGTCGCCAATCCCTCACAGATTCCTTCCCCGAACCCTATGAAAATCAGACATGACAGCAGCATCCAGTATGATGTTGTAAAGGCACAAGCCGTGATTCCAGTTCCGAAAATCAATACGCACAACCCCATGGAGAGCCGTTTTCCGATTTTTGCTGCAATGAGACTGCAGGTGAGCAGGGCGACAATGATCAATGCACTGCGTGCAGCATGAAGCAGGCCTCCATAACTCATACCTCCTTTGTCCAGCGGGAATCCCAAATCTTTTCCCATCGTGACGATCATCAGTGGGATTGCTAATGAACAGATGGAGTACATTGTAAAAGCAGAATATGATGCATAGTCATAACGCCCGAAGTGCAATGGTTTGCGGGTCATTTTTTGTCCTTGAAATATGCTTGTTGAAAGAATCAGCGGACCGTCATGAAACTGCATAACGGCCCGCATTGAAGAGAATCAGTCGGTCTGAAATTTACTGGAAGTCGATCAGATCATCCTTGAATGTTTCAAAGTAGTCTTTCCAGATAGCTCTTGCCTGAGTGATGCTGTGAACATACGGGTCAAGACAGAGCGCCTGAACAGCAAGCGAATGACTTCCTTCGTTGGCTGCCTGAACGATCATTTCGTGGAGAGCAACCTGACGGCGGCAGATTTCCAGCGGTCCCGGAGGCAATGCGCCGACATGAACGGTACGGACTTCTCCGCCGATTGCGACAGCGGGAACATCCAGCACAGCTTCTTTGGGGAGGTTATCCACTGCGCCGCAGTTGGGGGTGACGATTGCATCGAAGTAAAGCGGTGTGTTTGTTTCAAATGCCTTGATGACTGCGCAGGGATTTTCTGCGTAGTACGGATGGTCAGGATCGATAGGAAACGGCGGCTTTTCGTAATCTTTTCCGAGCAGACGGGTCGTTTCCAGAATGTGGGATTTGTTCTTTGCCAGATTTGCATAGGTTTCTGTATGAGCCTTGAAACCGAACTGTTCCCATTCCGGTTTGTCATAGAAGAAAGACATATATTCAATGATGTGGTCATCGTAACCGATGGGGTAGACACCGAAGGTTTTCAAAACTTCATAGGTGAAGAGCTGCGGCGGAATATTTTTGAAATGTTCTTTCCAGTATTTGGATTCCCCGACTTTAGTAAGGAATTCTTCCATGCAGCTCTGATTGCTTCCCTTGTGACGGATATCGAAAAGCCAGTTCAAATGGTTGACTCCTGCGGAGATCACTTCAAATTCGCCGGGTTCATAGCCGAGCAGTTCCGCGATCAAACCGAAGGAACCGTGAACCTGATGACAGAATCCGAGACATTTGACTTTTTCATAAGTACGGAAGAACGTACAAAGTGTGGACATGGGATTGGTGAAGTTCATCAATCTTGCGTTGGGGCAATATTTGACCATGTCATCAAGGATTTGACGGTACATGGAGATGTTGCGCAAGCTGTGGATCAAGCCGCCGGGACCTCCGTTTTCACCCTTGATCTGGTAAACTCCATGTTTTTCCGGGATGGCAAGGTCCAGTGCCCAGTTTGCATAGCGGTTTTTTTCGCAGGAGCTGATGACGTAATCTGCACCTTCCAGAGCTTTGATACGGTCAGTTGTTGATACAACATGAAGAGGATGTTCGGCTTTTTCAAAAATTTCTTTTACGATTTTTTCAGCTGCAGCGAGACGGTCCGGAGCGGTGTCAACCAGACGGAATTCGGCATCTGTGAAGATGGGATCGTGGAGCAATTCTTTTGCAATGGAGAGGACGAATCCGGAACCTGCTCCCAGCATAACGATGTTCAGTTTTTTCATAAATGACCTTTTTTCTTTCCATTACTGGAAATTTTAGTGTTGTTGTAGAACCTTGAATCCTCAAGGGACATCTTTCAGGGAAATATAGTTCAGAAATATGAATTTTCAACCTTCGGATATCCCTTATCCGTGAAAAAAACATTAAAAATCAGAGATATTCAGCTGCTGCCGATGCCAGGGGACTGCGTTCACTCTTTTGTAATGTGATATGTCCGTGAATCGGCAGAGTTTTCAACCTTTCCGCTGCATAGGATAACCCATTGCTGGAGGAATCAAGATATGCGTTGTCGATCTGGTTCGGGTCTCCGGTCAGAACGACTTTTGTGCCTTCTCCGGCGCGGCTCACGATTGTTTTTATCTCATGGGGAGTAAGATTCTGAGCTTCATCAACGATCAGATACTGCTGCGGAATGCTTCTTCCCCGGATATAAGTGAGAGCTTCCAGCTCCAATTTCCGGGCCCGCTTCATCTCTTCAATCTGCCGTCTTCCGGAATGAGCATCTTTTTTCTCTTTTTTGAGGAGAAAATCCAGATTGTCATAAATCGGCTGCATCCAGATATCCAGTTTATCATCTTTGGAACCGGGCAGGAATCCCAGATCGTTCCCCATTGGAATAATCGGTCTGGAAACGAGCAGTTTATCATAGATTCCCCGCTGGATGACATTTTCCAGACCGGCGGCAAGAGCCAGCAATGTTTTTCCGGAACCTGCTTTTCCTACAAGAGTGACAATTTGTATTTCCGGGTCCATCAGCAATGCAAGAGCCATTCTCTGTTCTCTGCTGCGGGGCGAAATGTTCCAAACCCGGTCCGTATTATCGGGCAGGGGGATGATTCTCTCATTTTTCACCCATCCGAGCGCACTCTTTTTAGGGTTGGATTCATCTGTCAGAACAACAAATTTATTCGGTTCAAAATCACCTTCCGGCAGGGGGATTCCGCCGTTGCTGTAAAATTCATTGAGAAGTGATTCCGGAACGGAGAGTTCCATAACACCGGAATATAATTCATCGAAATTGACCTTTTGGAATTCAAAATCGGCGACTTGCAGTCCGAGCGCATCTGCTTTCAGGCGTAAATTGATATCTTTGGAAACCAGAATCACATTCGGGTCATTGCGGCGGAGCATGTAGGCAACGCGGAGGATTCTGTTATCCGGAACAGACATATCCATTCCATCTGCAACTTCTCCGATTCCTGTTACGATTCTGAGTCTGCCGCATTTATCCGGGTCTCCGGAATTATCCAGAGGAACTCCTTCGTAGAGGGAACCTTTCTGCCGGAGCTGGTCCAGTCTCCGGATGACATGCCGGGCATTTCTTCCGAGTTCATCCTGGTGCTTCTTGAATTTATCCAATTCTTCGATAACAGCCATTGGGATAACCACAGTGTTATCCTGAAAGTTTTCAATGGATTTTGCACTGTGCAAAAGGACATTGGTGTCTAAAACGAAAGTTTTTTTCATAACGAGCCTCCTTTCGATTTTGAATCTTGAGTAACAATATTCTCCATTTTCCGGAATTTCAAATCAAAAAACGGCTTCAGCAGAAAAAAAATTGTATTTTTTTCAGTTTGCGGTACCGCTTTTATAAAAATTTTATCAAGTGAGGGGATGTCTGATATAGCGTTTCAGAACGGGACTGAGCCATTCTCCACTTTCATTTTTCTCAGTTGCAGTCAGAATGAGTTTTCCGCCGCCGCAGGGAAGATCAATGGCAAATGCGGGTGTTGCCAATGATGAGAGCGAAAGCTGGAAATCTTTCAGAATATCCAATCCTTTCTGAACTCCGGTTGCGAAATGTGCAACCCCTTCGATAGGGTCGACGTGGAAGAGATAATGCGGTTTGACTCTCCATGAGACCAGTGTTTTGAAAAGAGTTCTCAAGGTTTCCGGGTTATCATTGATTCCGGCAAGCAGAACTGTTTGATCGAGAACGGGTATCCCGTGACGGATCAGTTTTCTGCATGCTTCATGGGCTTCGGGAGTTAATTCATCGGGATGATTGAAGTGTGTTACAAACCAGAGACCTTCGATTTCTGCAAGTTTCTCTGCTATGGATTCTGTGATTCTTTCCGGTTCGACAGCGGGGGCACGGGAACATATTCTGACGGAGCTGACATTTCCGGCTGCCCGGATCCGGGAGGCGATGGAGATCACTTTTTCGTCCGGAAGAGTCATTATATCTCCTCCGCTGAGGAGAATGTCAGTGACTTCCGGATTTTTATCGAGCCACTGGCAGACATCATCAAGTTCTTTATCAGAGAGATTCATGGGGGGAGCATCTTTGCGCCATTGACGTTTGCGGAAACAGAAACGGCAATGCACAAAACATTTGTCAGTGCAGAGCAGGACAGCTCTGTCGGTATATCTGCGGATGAATTTCGGGACGGGCATCTGTGCGATTTCACCGAGGCCATCATCGGAGAGACCGCTGGAATCCAGCTCTCTGGCATCCGGCAGATACATTTTAGCTGCAGCGGCCGAGTGTTCTGTCAGAGCTTTGCAGTATTGATTCAATTTCACAGGGTAACGGTTTTCAACATCGGTAAGAGCCATAAAAAATCCTTGTCTTATTCCGGGGTCCATTGTTCAAAGAATTTTGCAGCGATCGGGGCAGATGTTTTTCCTCCGGAGATACCGTTTTCCACAAATACAACGATCGTATAAGTTTTGTCGGTCTCGGGAGATGTTCCGAATCCGGCGAACCATGTGTTTTTATAATGCCGGGCGCGGGTTCCGATTTCCGCTGTACCGGTTTTTCCATAAATTTCCATTGCGTTGTTCCTGGCATTTTTTGCACCGCCGTTTTCCGCATAGACTGCATTGTGCATTGCTGCACGGATATAGTCCAGATGTTCCGGTTTTGTCAGAAGATTTCCGCGGATTTCCGGTTTCGTAACATGTACAGTTTTATCATTTGCATCAATAATGCTTTTGAGGATTTGCGGTTTATAGAGGATTCCCCCGTTGGCGACGGCTGAGATGTAGACTGCCGCCTGAAGCGGAGAGATCAGCAGTTCGCCCTGACCGATTGAAATCAGAGCGGTATCAAAAACATTCCAGTTTTTCTTTTTGCTTCTGGAGGGAAGTCTTCCTGCTGTTTCCGGCAGAATGAAACCAGTTTTTTTTCCGAATCCGGCAGATGCATAGGTTTTTGAGATTTTATCCACGCCAAGTTTGAGTCCGTTTGTGACCAGGTAATCATTGCAAGAGACCGTGATGGCTTCTTTCAAATCCAGTATACCATGACCGCCGCCTGTGAGCGGACGGATCCAGCAATTCAGTTTATAACCTCCGATTGGAGTATAACCGTCACATTCCATTGCTTCATCGCCTTGTGGTAAAAAGTAGAGGAAGGAGAGCCCCATCAGCGGTTTGATGATGGAACCGGGGCTGAAAGCCCCCTGTGCTGCTTTGTTGAAAAGAGGCCGTTCCGGATCTTCCAGTAACTGTTTGTAACGTTTGCGGGTGATATAAGGAACAAATTCCTGCGGTGAATAAGATGGAGCGGATGCCATGACGATGATTTCTCCGGTATTGGCGTCCATCACAACGACAGCCGCCGAGAGACCTTGGATCAGGTCTTCTGCGATTTTTTGCGCTTTATAATTCAAAGTCAGAATTAGATTTTTTCCGTTTTCTCTGGGTGTACCTTCTCCGCCGGAGTCACGGACAAAGCGACGGTGATCCACGATCACAAGTTTCTGTCCGGGAGTTCCTTTCAGCAGGGGACGCCGGACTTGCGGCAGCCCTGCCTGTTCAATATCCGGTTCCCCCGGATAGCAGTCGTAAGCCAATTCCAAACCGGATTTCCCAACGATATCGGGAACGTAATAGGAATAGTTTTTTCTGTCATCGGCACTTCCCGGATCGTCCTGTCTGACATAGCCGAGAAGGTGCCCCGCCATAGTTCCCTGCGGGTAAATCCGGATTGCATCGCAGACCAGTTCCATTCCCGGAACTGTTGCGGAGATTTCAAAGGCTTTTGCTGTTTCCTGCGGCGTGAGATCCCGGAAAATCGTCAAAGGCAATCCGGGAGTACGGGAGGTGTGATAGGCAATATCTTTCCGGGATGGATACTCTTTCCGTTTGATTGCTTTTGCAACAGCTTCCACATTGGCAGTGATGAAATTGATGGTTTTGCCCAGCGGTCCGGGCTGACGCATTTCCGAAATATGAAAAACAACATCCATGGACGGACGGTTGTCAGCCAATGGATAGCCGTCTGAGGTGAGAATTCTTCCCCGGATTGCCGGAATACGGATTTTCCGGATATACTGCCTTGAAACTTTAGCTTTGGTATCTTCCCCTTTAAGAACCTGAACCTGCCAGAGCCGGATGCAGAGGACCGCATAGAGAACAAAAACAAAAAATGCGATGATGGCAATTCTGATTTTGGAGATGAAGTCAGGCGCAAACATAGTCAGATCTTCTCTTTCTTGACACGTTCTTTTGCTTCTCCGTAAGTACAGAGACCAAGTTTTTTGCTGAAGAAATCCAGAACGATGATCCAGAACGGAAAGGTGACTGCTCCCAGAATTCCGTTTGCCAGAGCATCCGCACATGATTCAAGAATCCCGCTGAAAGAGAAATCTCCCGCAATGATATTCTGCGGCAGATCACCGATAACCGGGAGCAGAAATCCGGGAACTGCCAGAAAAATCAGAGAATCTGACTCGATTCTGTACAGCCAGAAAATTGCAAAGGCTGCCGCCAGCAGAAAACCGATGATGCTCCAGGGATGAGACCAGCCGCCATTGAAATCAAGCAGAAAGGCTGCCGGTAAAACCAAACCGAATCCGAAGAGAGGACCGTAGACATACGCTGCATAAAAGATCAGAATCGGCAGCAGCGGAAAATTGATTCCGATCGCCCGGAGCGCAGTTTGTATCACGACTGCAATAATTAAACAGACAAAAAGAAAGGTGAACCTCATTGGTCAGTCTCTTTCTTTTTTGTAAAAACAATTACAGTTCTGACAGTATCAATTCTGATGAGCGGCGCAATGGTCAATTCTGCATAAAGCTGGTCCCGGATAACTGCCGGAGGAACATCTTTTCCTCTTGAAACGACTATCCCGACCGGAATTCCGGCGGGTGTATCATCTGCGATCCCGCTTGTCAGAACTCTTGTATTGGGCTGATAGTCTCCGCCGATGGGAAGATAACGGACAACAGGAAGAGCTTTTTCTTTCAACACTTCCATTCCGCCGGTGGAAGAATCTGTTTCCACTTTGACACTGACCCTGCAATCTCCGGAAAACACGGTTGCCACGACAGCGGAACCGGCAGAAATTTCAATGACTCTTCCCACCAGGACGATGTTGCCGACCTGGTCCGGAGTTACAACTGCGTTTCCGACACCGACTCCGTCAGACCATCCGCGGTTGATGACAAACCTTTCCCGCCAGAACGGAGCAGTTCTTCCGGAAATTTCGGCTGTTACAGGTTGGAATCCAGGGGCGGGGGGAAGTTTCAGCAATGCACGCAGAACTTTATTTTCGTCTTCCAAATTTTTCAGTACATGATTTTTTGATTCCAGAAGCAGAACTCTGTTTTGGAGATTTTGTACTTCAAGAGCCAGTTGTTTTTTGGGTTTTGAAAGCTGCGCTGCAAAGAATGCTGTATCTTCTGTCAGCGTAACGATCCGGAGAAAGGGACTCATAAAATCTCTGGAGAATCTGGCTGCAGTCCGGCGCAGGGATACGTAGACCGCTGCAATGAGAATGACCCCGATAAAAGAGAACAGCAGGATCCTGTAAATTTTTTTCCCCTTCAGATTTTCGTTATCAACATCAAAATTCATAATCAGAAGTCCTTTTCAAAATGATCCATAAGCTGATTTGCTTTCTTCAAAAGCGGGATCTCTGTTTGTTCAGGGGCAATTGAATTGAGTGTGAGCGCAAATCGTGTTCCGGGGGGAATCAACCGCTGTTCTGCAAGCCGGAGCGTATATTCCAAATCAGCTCTTTCAGACAGCGTTTCGTAAAGAGTATGTTCTTCATTCCGGATATTCTGCAGATTTTTTTTATCGTACGGATTTTCCCGGAATTGACGGATGGCTTTGGCGCAGCGGAACAGCTTTAATGCAATTTGCTCCGGAGATTTCATTGCCAGGTGGTTTAATTTGATTTCCGCCTGCATGAGATTTTTGACAGCATCATTGCTTAAACCTTTTTTGGACTCTTTTTCCGGTATTTTCAAATCGGAGTGAACGGCAAGAAATATTTCCTGAAAATTTTCTTCGATCCATGGAACAGCAGCGGGGATTCCGCGTCCGAGAACCATGGCGGAAGCAGCTGAAAAGAGCCAGTCTCCGGTCAGTGTCTGCTTTTGGGAGAAAACCTTTTTTTTCTTTTGTGTTTTCTCTTTAGCAAAGAGGTGATTTTCCAATTTTTGAGCGGGAGTAAGTTTGTTATTCCGCATCAGTTCCTGTTCAAAGGGAATATTTTTTTTCAGAGCCTGTTTCATGAGGATGGAACACCATTCCGCTCTGGCAGAAGATGATGTTTTTCCGTAAAAGTCATCCATAGAACTGTTCAGAATCACAGCCGGGGACGGGGCAGCGCCGTGGGCCAGCATTGCTCTGGCGTAGGGCGTATTGCCGTAACCGGAAGTTCCATATACAGCTCCCGGTTCAAAAATTTCCTGAATGAGAGCTGCGGAGACCCATATATCTTTCAACGGTTCCCGGATTCCGGTTCTTGCGGTCAGATGGGCATGAACAAATGGAAGAAGATATTCTTTTCTGAAGACCCATTTTCTGAAATGATGGGGTAGGTAAATCCGGATTGGATAGGCTGAAGCCTTGATATTGAAATCCGGATTTTCCAATGGACCGGGAAAATGGATGATACATTGTTCTTCCGGCGGCATGCCTTTTATTTTTCGCGGCACAATCTTCCCCATCTGCTGTCTGATTCTTGAGACCAGCAGATTTGTATGGTGCTTGTCGGCTTCTTCCGAAGGCAGATTGATCTGAGCCTTCAATCCGGAAAAAGAGAGCACCGCAGCAGAGAGGATGATCAGCCGTTGAAAAGACATGTTGAATCCTGTTTCAGTTCAGTTCGCCTTTTTCTCTGAGACCGTAAATTGCGGCGGCTGTTCCTGCATAGGCACCGATATCTCTCCGCAAAGCACTGGGAACGAGTTCGCACTGTTCAAGCATTTCTTTCCAGCAGAACTGGGGCAGATATTTTTTGATGGGTTCCATAAACAGATCTCCGCAAGCCCATGCAAAAGTTCCGAGAACCAGCTTTTGCGGATTGAAGATGTTGATGAATGCACCGAAAGCCTGAGCGTTTCTGCAGCACATTTCATCCCAGAGTGCAACGGAGTACGGGTCTCCTGCGCGGACACCTTTTTCAAAGGTCACGAAATCAATATCAGCGATATTTCCGCCTGCCATAGCGATGAGCGGATGATCGGGCTGATCTTTCAACTCTTCCTGAATTCTCTGAGCAATGGCGCGTCCGCCGCAATAGGCTTCATAACAGCCGCTCATGCCGCAGTTGCATTTTCTTCCATTGTGTTCGATCACAAAATGTCCTGCTTCTCCGCCGTAAAAACCTGTTCCGCGAACGAGTTTTCCAGCAGCGATAATCCCGGCACCGATTCCTGTACTCATTGTGAGATAAAGGAAATCGTCGCAGCCTTTTCCTGCACCGTAGAACCATTCCGCCAATGCGCCGCAGTTTGCATCGTTTTCAAAGAAACCTTCTATTCCGAGCTGATCGGAAAGGTACTGTCTGATAGGAACATTCCGCCAATGTTTGTTGTTTGTGGGAGCTGTCATGATCCCGTTCGGGATATCAGCAGGTCCCGGTGTGGATATTCCGAATGCTCTGACATCAGCCATGGAGATTCCGGCATCGCTGACGAGTTTTTTACTGGTTTCCACCATAAGCGGAAGGATTACATCCGGGTAGGTATCTTTATTTTCGATTCTCTGTGTGCCGATGATTTTTCCATCAGCAGTACCGAGACTGACTACTATTTTTGTTCCGCCGACGTCGTATCCGAGCAAATAAATTGTTTTTTCCATTTTTCTCTCCTTGAAAATATTTTCAGCATTTTTTGTTTATCATGGCAATATATCACATTTTCCCGGTTTTTCAATCCCCGGAACAAGATTTTTCGCGTGCGTATGTGCATTGCTTATTTTATAAAGGGCCGATGATCTTTTGAAACAGAGAAAGTGAAAAAAAATGAAAGAAACGGTTTGACAATTCCGGAGAACGGGTTATATTTCCGGAAAAGCTCAAGAGGCTTTCGCGCATATAGCACATCTTTTGAAATAAGCAAGTGAAAAATGAAAAAAAGATTGTAAAAAATTTTTCAAAGTCGACTTGCAAATTTTCACAAATGGTGCAAATTATAAATGTCAAACGGCAACGCTGGAGAACAATGTCAATAACTTGTTCATAACTTTATTGAAAAGGTTATACATGTATGTTTTCCGGAGTGTGTTGTGAGAAAAAAAACTTTGTTATACTGTGAGGATTTCCGGACTGTTTCCTCAAAGTCCAATCGCAAAACAGAAATAACAGAGATTAAAACAGATTTGAGTTCAAATTTTCTGTATTGAGCCATGGAACCAAAGGCTTACAGATGATATGACAGAAGAATCTGTATCTGAGAAAAAAACGATTCTATATTCTGCAGCCGGGAGGTTTCCGGCGGTTACGCGGAATAATGTTAATAACCCGGTACGCGATAACAGAACAAGGGGTTTTCAGCTCTTCTTCATACGGAAAAGAGATGGGGACTTTTTGCCTCTGTCCGGTGGGTTTGAAAGGCAGTTGACAAAAGAAAGCACAATCAAATTTTTGTCAACAGAAAAGAAGGGTAAAATGAAAACATTTGAAGAGACAACGGCGGAATGTACTTCTCTGTGGAGTGCAGCTTCGGAGTATCTGAGAGCAACAAGTGCGGCAATGTACCAGCAATGGTTTGCCTGTGTCGTTCCTTTGGAACTGACGGATTCAAGCATCACGCTTGGAGTGCCTGATGATTTCTTTGCAGATATGATCCGGATCAACGCCATGTCCTATCTTGAAGATGCGCTGCTCCGGGCGGCGGGTCATTCTCTGACGGTTGATTTCAAGGAAGGGTATTCTGCACCTGTCAAAAAAGAAACTGCAGCTGAGCCTGTCCGTGAAGTCAAGGTGGAACAGAAGGAACCGGAGAAGGATGTTCGTCCTGCATTTATTCCCGGAGTCCGTTTCACCTTTGAAAATTTTGTGATCGGAGAAGCGAACCGTTATGCATTTTCCTGTGCGCGATCCGCTGCGGAACATCCCGGAGAATTGAATCCTCTGTACATTTACGGCGGAACGGGGCTGGGGAAGACACATCTTCTGTATGCCGTTGCAAATCAAGTGAAAAGAGAGAATCCTTCTGCAAAGGTCTGTTATATTCCAAGTGAAAATTTTCTGAACGATTATGTCAAAGCATGTATGAATCATACACATGCAGATTTCCGGGATTATTACCGCAATCTGGATTTGCTTTTGATTGACGACGTTCACAATCTAGCCAATAAAACCCAGCTGCAGGAAGAGTTTTTCAATACGTTCAATGCAATTTACTCCAGAGGCGGTCAGATCATCTTGACTTCCGATAAACAGCCGTCGGAGATCAAAGGGCTGGAAGACCGTCTGGTATCCCGTTTCCAACAGGGAGCCATGACACAGATCACTCCGCCGGGATATGAGACACGTCTTGCAATTCTGCAGGCCAAGCAGGCAAATCAATCTACCAAGATTCCCCATGAACTTCTTGTGTTTATTGCCCGTCGTGTCACTTCCCAGATCCGCGCATTGGAAGGTGCATTGATGCGGATTATCACATTCTGCAACGCCTGTTTGAAATCTCCGGAAGAGATTACAACAGCCATGGCAGAGAGTATGTTGTGTGATATCCTTGATTCAGAAGCAGATGCAACGAGAGTGGATATTGACAGGATTCTGAATGTTGTTGCAAAGCACTTTAATCTTCACGTTCACGATATTACCGGTTCAAAGCGTCCCAAAAACATTGCGGAGCCGCGGATGATTGCCATGTATCTGGCACGTCTTCTGACAGATCTTCCGCTGAAAGAAATCGGACAGGAGTTCGGCGGACGGAATCATACGACAGTGATTCATGCGGTGAAACAGGTCGAAGATGATTGTAAAGAGGACCCCAAACTTCAGCATACGATTGTTCAGCTGAAACGGGAGCTCCATGTTATAGATGATTGATATTGGTGAGAGGGGACTGAGGGTTCCCTCTTTTTCTTTTTTCTGAAAGCAGGTTGCCAGACATGTGTTCAATTCTGGAAAAAATAGAGAAACCAGACGATTTGAAAAGTTTGAGTCCGGCGGAGCTGCAAACTCTTTGTCTGGAACTCCGGAAAGAGATTGTCAAGACGGTTTCTGTTAATGGCGGACACCTTTCCCCGAATCTGGGAACGGTGGAGCTTGCAGTTGCATTGAACCGGGTGTTCTGCGGAGAAGATGATTCTGTTCTGTGGGATGTCGGTCATCAGGCTTATGTTCACAAACTTCTGACAGGCAGGATGAATCAGTTTTTGTCTTTGCGGAAATTCAATGGCTTGAGCGGTTTTCTTTCACCGGAAGAGTCGCCCTATGATAAATTTTATACCGGTCATGCCGGAGTTGTTATTTCAGAAGCGATCGGCCTTGCAAAAGCCAATGCGATCAATCATAAGAAAGATGCTTCTGTTGTCGCTGTGATCGGGGATGGTTCTTTGGGGTGCGGTATTGCTTTGGAGGCTTTGAACTATGTTCAAGAGGCAAACGAGAATTTCATTCTGGTGATTAATGATAATAAAATGGCGATATCCCGGAGTGTCGGAGCTGTCTCCAACTATTTGAACCGTGTGATTACGGGGCGCCGTTATAACCGTTTGAAAACGGCGTTAAAGGTCCGGTTGCGGAAATTTCCATTCGGGAGAAGGCTGATTCAGCTTATCCGCAAGCTGGAACGTATCACAAAAAGCCTGTTTGTTTCCGGAGCCATTTTTGAAGAAATGGGAATGAAATATGTCGGGCCGATCGATGGTCATGATCTTCCCCGGATGATGGATAAATTTGAGAAGATCCGCGAAATTAAAGGGCGTCCGATCGTTGTTCATGTTATAACAGAAAAAGGACACGGGTGCAAATTTGCATCAGAGCGTGCTGAAGAATTTCACGGTTGCGGTCCGTTTGATCCGGAAACGGGGTGTTTCCCGGAAAAAAAATCTGAAATCAGTTTTTCGGATGCATTTGCAAACAGTTTGATTTCTCTCGGCGAAAAATATCATGATGTTGCGGCTATAACAGCTGCAATGTCTTCCGGGACAAAACTTTGTGAATTTAAGAAGCGATTTCCGGAGCGTTTTCACGATGTTGGTATTGCGGAAGAACATGCCCTTGTATTTGCCTCCGGTCTTGCTGCGGGCGGATTGCGTCCTGTGATAGCGATTTATGCCACATTTCTGCAGCGGGCGTTGGATTGTCTTTTCCATGATATCTGTCTTCAGAATCTGCCTGTAATCATTGGTGTTGACCGGGCCGGAGTTGTAGAAGATGGTCCCACCCATCACGGTATTTATGATTTACCCTTTTTGCTTTCCATGCCGAACTTGCAGGTTTACTGTCCGGCTGATGAATCAGAATTGCATGAAATGCTGTTCTATGCCTATAAGATAAAAAGTCCTGTTGTGATCCGGTATCCCAAAGGTTCTGCGGGAGTTCTTCGTACGGCAGGAGTTCCGTTTATACCCGGACAGGCGGAAGAACTGCGGGCTGGAAAAGATGTTGCGATCTGGTGTGCCGGAAGAGAATGTGCAACCGGTTTGCGTGTGGCAGAAATCCTTGAACAGCAAGGCGTTTCAGCGGCTGTTGTCAATCCCCGTTCTCTCAAACCTTTCGATGTCGAAAAACTGAAAAAAGATGCGGGAGAGAAAGTTGTTGTTACAATAGAAGATTCACAGAAAGAAGGCGGGCTTGCCTCTTTGGTTGACTCTGCTGTTGTCAATGAAAAACACCGGAGAATTGTTCATTTCGGTTGGAGTTGCGAAGCATTTGTTCCCCATGGAAAGACAGCTCAATTACGAGAAAAATACAGGCTGACACCGGAATTGATTGCTGCTGAAATTCTGAAATCGCTGAAGTGAGATATTTGTTCATCTCTTTGATTTGCAGTTGACAAGTTTTCGCTCAACCAAATCAAGGAGAACCCATGAGTATAGAATATCGTGGTACGGTAGAACATTCAGTCACCCTGACAGGAGAAACCAAAAAGGGAAAAAGAAGCTTTGTTTATTTTTGTTCCAATGGAGAATCTCTTTCCGAGGTTGCAAAATTATCCGGTTTTCCGGAAATAGGAGCCGCGTTTCCAGGAATTTCAGGTTTGTATTGCAAAGAAATTTCCCTGAAGCCGGAACGGGATGGAAAGAATGTCAAAGTTCTGGTCGAATGTCTTTACGAAAGTCCTGCCGGAAGTACAATTCCCAATGATAAGGCAGTTTTCGGCAAACCGTTTCATTTCAAGGTGTTGCCGATAGAAACAAAAGTTCCGTTTCTCTATTCTTACGATGAAGTAGATTCACAGGGCAGGGCCGCAAAGCCGGTTTGTTCAACTGCCGGAGAATTTTTCAATCTTGAAACAACAGAGATCACCTTGCTGGTCCGTTTCTCTTATTATATCAGATCTTTTTCCCCGGAATGGATTCCGGAATTATGCAATACCACCAACAAACGGTCAATCAGAGTTTGCGGGATTTCAATTAAAGAGGGATGCGGGCTGCTGCGCAGTCTCAGTGCTGAAAGCGCAAATATGAATGACGAAACTGTTATTCAGGTGAACACGGAACTGGAGATCAATCCCGCAGGATTCCGCCGGCTTGTTCCAAACCGCGGATATTTCTGCTGGAACGGAAAGAGCTTCAGCAGAGTGTGTTACGGAATTTCCAAATATACATCAGAAATCATGTATGACTCTATGACAAATCTTCTGGATGACCGCAAATCTGATACTCCGATCATGCCTGTTGATGAACCTGTCTGGATCGATTCCGGAGGTTTTGTCGCTCAATCTCAGCAGGCTCAGCAATACAAACGGATCCTTTCATTTCAGGAAAAACGCAGCTCTGACTGGTCTATTCTCTCTTTGCCGACAGATAAGCCCTGGTAAGGAGGTGGTACAGATGAATGTCATAAAAGCTACAGATGATGCAGTCAATGCCATTAGAAAAATGAGTTCAATCACAAGGTCTCTGGGGAGTACATCTTCCAGAAAACAGAGCGGTTTTATCGCAGAAATTTCCAATGGTTATTCCGGACCGTTTATGGTCACATGGCTGCAGAAAGGTATCGTTCACATCGGTGCGCCTCCGGAATTTTCCGGGGGGAATGATTACGCAGGAAGTATTCTTGCTCCGGATATGCAAGTGATCAAACATGTCCCGAGTACAAATGAATTTTTTACAGAAGGACAGGAAAACACTTTGCTTGTTCTGAAAGTTACATGGTTCGATGACGGGGATGTTCTGGTATCTTTCAACTTTGTTCCGGACCCGTGGAAAACATGTTCTGAAGAAAACAGATTTATTACGATTGATCATTTGAATCCGAAAACAGAACAATATCCGTACAGAAATCCTTATATTGCCATTTATCCGATCGCACGGATTGAGGGAACAAAAATTGCACAGATTCAGCGAGGTCATATTGTGGAATACAATCGCTGGTGGAGGGTGTGATGAATGATGCGGAAAAACTGATTTCCATTCCGGAAGATATTATTTTCCATTCGTATCTGCTGCGGGTTATTGATCATCTCGGGTTTGTTTATGACCCGGAATTTGCATTGGATGATTACAATACACCGCAGTTGTTTCTGGATGGAGAAAATATGCTTGAACTTGCAAAGTCCATGATTCCTGAAAATGGACAAATCAAGAATCTTGGCTATTTACCGTATCTTGCACATTTTGCATGTTATCACTGGATTACCATGTTTACTTTTATTTATCCGGAGGGGGAAAATTACATAACTCCGGAAACTATGAGTGAAGCCGGCAAGCGTTTTCCGTTTATTCACGGCGCAAAATATCTGGATGATTTTGCTGATGTCGAACATCGATCTGAAACATCTGATTTTATAAGGCCATTGAATTTGAATGGATATCCGGAACGGACTTATCCGAAATATCAAATGGCAAAAATGCTTGATCTAATGCTTGATTATTCCAACGCCTATATTTTGCGGGATTTTTATTACCATTATGGTCCGGAAGAGGATTTTTATAAAACAACAGACCTTTATCTTGTGTGGAATTTCAAAACTTTTCGTGACGGAATTCTCTGGCGTGAACTTGATTCAACATCCGGGTATATGGTCCGGATGTACGGATATCTCGGATGGAAAAAAGAGGGGGATGATTGGATTGAAGAATCAACTCGGTTTCATCTGGAATTTCATTCAAAAAGTAAACTGCGGTACCGCTATATTGTTTTATGTCAGACACGCTCATGGGATTATGGGGATTGTCCGTATGACTTTGCAAAACATGAAATCAAAGATCAGCCGATATGGTCAGTGATATATGAATCACCCGGCTGGTGTTTGGGTGATTCTGTTTTTGAATATGATTTCAAACCCGGTGCAAAACCTTCCGGTGATACCGGATGGCAGGTTACTCTGTGGGAACCGAGTGTTATCATCTATCCGGAATATCCGGACAGATTGAAAGAATTACTGAAAAATGAAAAAGAAGAAAGGAAAAACTGATATGACAGATATTTATTATTCATTGATTTTTCAAGAAAGAACCGATGCTGCCGGACGCATTATGCAGCCGACAGAAAAAATTGTTCTGAGTTACGGAAAACAGGAATGGTTTCAGCTTCACATTCCGGAATATAAAAGAGTTGATGAAAATGTAATCTGCTGGGATGTTATTGTTTATGATACAGAACAGAATTCTTTGCTGTGTCATACAATTGATGCAGATATTATGTTTTCTGACAGAGAATACGGTCAAGTGGTTTTTTCTGTCAATACCAAAACAAAAAGCTTTTTGCAGGCTGTAAGAAAAAACAATGTTCATGGCTGGATGGAAGTCCGGGGAATTCATAATTCCGGTAATACTGTTTTTTGTATGCGGTTCCGGATATTGGCTCAATATACCAATGATCCGTCTGAAGATATTCCGGTTGAACTCATTGATGATTTTGCAACAATGTCATGGGTAAAGAATTTATTGTCCGGCGGTGAAAATGAATCTTTTGTAACAAAAGAACTGCTTGAATCAAAAATTTCCGGAATGATGATTGATACGGCGGAATCTTCAAATGTTTTGTTGATTCATAACACCATTGTTCAACATTCTCTTGCTGCTGACGATGTTATCACAATTGACACATCCGCAATGACTTCCGACAAATCGGTGACGATGGAACTCTGGCTGATTATGCCGGAAACAGTTGTTTCGTTTTCCATTCCGAACGTGAACTGGCTGGAAGAGCCTTCCTTTGATACCGCCAATACTCTTTATGCTGTCGTCCTAAGGTGGGATGGCGAAAAGGTTCTGGCAAACGTTTCCTATACTTTGGAGGTGAGCTGATATGCCGATTCCATACAGATTGAATCCAATGGGGAAGAACGAAAAGAAGTATTTTGAGCTGATCGTCAAGCCGGGTATTCTGACAAGCTCTATGACTTATGGATTTACTCCGTATTGGAACCGTGGCGGTTACTGTTCTGTTGATTGGGGCGATGGAAGCTGGGAAGATGCTGTAACAAGCAGAACAAAGCTGAACCATACTTATGCTGAGGCTGGGACTTATACGGTCAAGATCAAGGCGGAGTGTTATTATATAATCTTTGGAGCTTCTAGCATATTATATGATTGCTCCGAAAATTGGGATTTTCTTGGCTCGTTAATAGGAAGTTCAGGAGCTTCTCAAATCTTTGATACTTGCAGTAATCTTGTTCATACATTTAAATCGTTACCTTCTACATTACTCTATGGGTATTGCATGTTCAGAGCTTGTAATAAAGCTGATTTTATTTTTGAAAAATTACCTGATGGCTTGGTAAATGGGGGACACATGTTCAATGGCTGCTCAAAATCGACATTACCATTGACAAGTCTTCCTGAGGGATTGACGAATGGAGCCGGCATGTTCGACGGCTGTAGCAATGCAACGCTTCCCTTAACGAAACTTCCTGAAGGGTTGACGAATTGTAGTAGTATGTTCTACGGATGCTCCAACGCTCAGCTCCCATTAACGAATTTGCCTGGTGGATTGACGAACGGTAAGAACATGTTCTGTTTGTGCAAGACAGCAAAATTTTCCTTCGTCAGTTTGCCTGATGGTTTGACGAACGGAAGTTCCATGTTTGATTCATGCAGAAAGGCTGAACTTCCTTTGACAAGTCTTCCAAATGCTTTGACGAATGGAGATAACATGTTTAGCGGGTGTGGCAACGCACAGCTCCCTTTGACAAGTTTACCTGAAGGATTGACAACAGCTAGAGGGATGTTTTACGTATGCCTAAAAGCGGAAATAAAGCTAACCAAACTACCAAGTGGGGTAACAGATTGTTATCGTATGTTCTATGGTTGTACAAACGCAGAAATCAACCTTGATACGCTTGTAGCAAACGCTCCTGAAGAGGGGTGGACTGCTTTAACAAATATATCATATATGTTTAGTAACTGTCCGAAAGTTACAGGCTCACGTTCAGCATTTTTGGCAAAGTGTCCGAACGTAACCGACATAACCGATGCTTTCTTAGGCACAAACACAACTGAATAAAGGAGAATTTTAATATGAAGATTTGGGCGAAAATCGAAGATGGAAGAATCGTTTATCCTCCGAAGAATGACAAAGAATCGGGGATGTTCAATGTTGATAAAAACGAAAAATGGCTTGCGGAACATGGCTTTTCTCAACAGACACCGGAAGAGCTTGAGCCGTATCAGCCGAAACCGATTGCAGAACCGAAAAAGTACAGCACATTGAAGATCATCCGTACTCTTGGCGATGAATGGGAAGGGTATAGAACTTTGCTTTCCACGGCGGGTGTTCTGGACCAGTTCTTTGCGGCTAACTACTTATCAGAAGATGACCCGGTTTTTGCGGCGTTTCTGGAAAACGTGCCGGAAGATGTGAAGGCGATGCTGGATTTGTGTGAGTGGGAGGAATGATAGTCTGGGATTAAAAAAATGGGGTAAAAATGCTTTCCTTTGCATTTTTACCCCGATTTTTTTATTTCCGGTTCATGAGCCTGAGCATACCTTCCAGAAGTGTGGTCGGATGCGGAGGACAACCTGGAACATAAAGGTCCGGTTTCAGAATTTCTTCAATACCGCCCATAGCTTCGGGAGAATCCTGATAGATTCCTCCGGAAATCGCACAGGTACCGCATGCAATTACCCAAACCGGATGCGGAGCTGCTTCATAACCTTTTTTCAAAGCGAGCAGCATATTTTTACTGACAGGTCCGGTAACCAGAATGCAATCTGCATGACGCGGTGATGCAACAACTTGAATTCCGAATCTTCCCATATCCCAGGCAAGAGTTCCCAAGACATTGAAATCCAATTCACAAGCGGCGCAGCCTCCTGCGGAAATCTGACGGATTTTCAGCGATTTTGAACAGAATCGCAGGAATTCCCGGTCAGTGGGACGTTCCGGTTCATAAATTTCCCCGGAATGAGCTATCAGATTTGCACGGGTCATGTTTGCCAAACGGTATTCCGGAGAGAATGTAATTGCCTGTTGTTTGCAAACTGCTGCACAATCCCCGCAGAAAATGCACTTTCCTGTGTCGATGGCAAGATCTTTTCCAACGGCTACAACCGCATCAACGGGACACGCAGCCTTACATGCTCCACAGTCGGCACATTTTGAGGCGTCCAGGACGGGCCGTCCATTGAACCGATCGGGCAGGGTGGGGGGCTGAACCGGAAATTTTCCTGTCCGGTAACCTTGAAATAATCTGGCTTTCAGAGCTTTGAACATATTATCACCTCACAGGTCATGTCCGCAATAGGACAGGTTGAAACTTTTGTTGCAGATCGGGAAGTTGGAGATTTGTTCTCCGCGCAGAGCCATTGCCAAACCGGTCCAGTTATGGAAAGAGGCATCTGTGATTTTGTAACGGCGGAATGTCCCTTCCGTTCCGGTAATCACTGCATGGCAGAGTTCGCCGCGCCAGGATTCTACAACGGAAACGGCAATTTTATCAGCCGGAATTTTTCCATTATATTCACTCCGGATTTCCCCTTGCAATTCTTCCTGAAGCATCCGGATAATGAATTCATGAGAGGTCACGATTTCACGGTAGCGGACGTGTGCCCGTGCCATGACTTCTCCGGTGCAATGTTTGAGGGAGATCCGTTTCGGACGGGGATCATCATTCAGAGGCAGGTCATAGCGGGTATCAATCAGCAAACCGCTGGCACGGCCTGCCATCCCGACCAATCCGAGATCTTTTGCAAGTTCTCTGCGGACGGCTCCGGTATTTTCAAATCGGTCAAGCACTGTCGGACAGTCAAACATCAGATCCAGAGCGTTTTTCAGTTCCGGATAAACCCGGTCGATCCATTTCAGAATTTTTTCAGCCCGTGCCGGTTCCAAGTCAAATTTGACTCCGCCGGGAACCACAAGATTGCGTCCGAAACGGTTACCGCAAAGTTCAGCGGTCATATTCAGATACTCTCCGCGGATTCTTCCGCAGAAGGAGGCTGTCGGTAAAAATGCCACATCGCCGGCAAGGGCTCCGAGATCACCCACATGATTGGCGATCCGTTCCAGTTCCAGAGCAATCGCTCTGATCCGTCTGGCTTTGGCGGAAGGAACTGTTTCATCCAATGCTTCAAGAATCGCGGCACAGGCAGTTGCTTCTGCAATGGAGCTGTCTCCGGCAGCAGTTTCCGCCATGCGGATTGTGCGCGGGGAAACTTTTCCTTCCATCATTTTTTCGATTCCCCTGTGCTGATATCCGAGAGAGATCTCCAAAGAATAGACATCTTCGCCCATGCACTGGAAACGGAAATGTCCGGGTTCGATCACCCCTGCGTGAATGGGACCGACGGCAACTTCATGAGCTGCTTCTCCCCGCATGGTTATGAAGTCGATCATGCCGATTTCCGGTGCTTTTTCGTTGGTCCAGGGAGCTTTCCCGGCATAAGATTCGTGGAATCTCACAGCTTTCAGATTGGGATGTCCTTCAGGGACGATTCCATACTGTTCTGCCATTTCCCGTTCAAAAAGATGTGCCGCAGGAAGTGCCGGAGTCAATGACTGATATGTTCCGGCTGTTTCCATTGATGTAATCAGCAGAACATGTTCTTTCGGATTCAGAAGTATTGCAAAAATCCGGAAATTTTCCCCTTCCGGCATTGCAAAAAGAGATTCGATTCTGCTTCCGGCATTGACTGTTTCTATTACGGAAGACCGGAAAATCTGTTCCTCCAAAACCGGAATCAGAGAAAGAGCAGCGGAAGTTCCATTGGAAAGTTTATAGAAAAGATCCATGATTTCCTCCTTAAATAAGATAACCGTTTTTCAGGATCATGGTGACCCCGCTGACAATGATCAGGACAATTACGAAGAACGGAATGAGAGCAAGCCGTTCTGCATCGGTATCCTGTTCGCGGACCGGACCCGGAATATCTTCCCCCATGGTCATCCGCAGCGCATTGCAGGTCATTCCGCAGAAAACCATGAACAGGAACAGAAGAATAACTCCTCCGAGAATGAATCCGGCTTTCTGAATCAGCACGAATTCTGTCAGGAACAGGGGGGATGGCGGCATACCGCAAATCAGAATAATTCCGATCACCCACAGTGTACTGTTTTTCTTCAACCGTCCGAACATACCATGAACCAGTTCAACTTTCCGGGTTCCGTAAGCTACAAGAATATTTCCGGCAACAAGGAACAGCAGCATTTTGCACATGGAATGGAAAATCATGTGAAGCAGTGTCACTTCCTGCATGGAAAGTCCCCACATAATGGCAAGCAGCCCCATGTGTTCCACACTGGAATAGGCAAGCATCCGTTTGTAATCACTCTGTCTGATGATGAAGAAAGCTGCAACTGCAAGAGAGAGAACCCCGAAAATCAGGAAATATTCTTTGCAGAACATCTGCAATGCTTCCGGAGCAACAGAATAAACACGGACCAACCCGAGGAAGGAACAGTTCAGCAATGTTCCGGAAAGCATGACTGACACCATGGAGGGTGCTTCGCTGTGAGCATCCGGCAGCCAGGTGTGGAACGGTGCAAGACCCATTTTCAATCCATAACCCGCAAAGCAGAAAATAAATGCTGCCTTGAAATAATCCGGATTGATCATCACTTCTTTTCCGAAAGCGGAGAAATTCAATCCGGCAGCAACCCCTTCCGGTGTTTTGGCAGACATTCCAAGCAGGAATGTTCCAAACAGGGCAAGTCCAATCCCCACGGAACAGATCAGAAGGTATTTCCACATGGCTTCTGTTGAACCGGCAGATCTGTGGAAGTTGATCAGCGGTGCACTGGCAAGGGTCGTAGCTTCCACTGCAACCCACAGCAGACCGAAGTTCCGGGCAACCGCAACCAGACTCATGGTGAACACAAATGCACAGAGAACCGAACAGAAAACATTCATCGGCATGTGGTGCGGATCATGTTTATGTTCCACAGGCAGCCAGAAAAATGCCTGACCAGCTGCGCAGAGGAAAAGAAAACTCATGATTCCGAGAACGAACAGCGCCATTTCATCGGTTCCGATATACTGGCTGAACACCGGGATGTTCCATTCCGGATAAAGAATCAGCAGAACACATGCGGCATTATGCATCAACGCCGTCAGCAGAAGAATCGTCCGGATCGCGGTGAGATTCTTTTTACTGAGATAGATCAATATTCCGCCGATGACCGGCACGAGAAGAAGAATCAGTTCAAACATTATTCAGCCTCCTTTTGATTGTCTCCGAGAAAATGGAGCTTATCGGAATCAATATGCTGGAATTCCCGTTTGATCCGCATGACTGCGATTCCCATGACAAAGACCAGAACCAGAACGTCAAGCAGAATTCCAAGTTCAATGGCAACACCGAAATCAAGCATCCGTCCGGTTCCGAAAAGTGAAATCCCGTTTTCAAATGTCAGAAAACCAATCGCCTGTGTAATCGCTTTCCGGCGCGCCATTACAATAAACAATCCGGTAAGCATTGTTGCAACTGCCGTCGGTGTCGCAAGCCGGAGATGCGGCTCTTCTGCCGGAAGTTTCGTTCCGAGCCAGAAGGAAACAGCAAAGAACAGCAGCACAATGATCAGTGAGGTGGAATAACCAACCAGCGGTTCCAGTTCACGGCAGACATCAGCTCTTTTGATCGCCGCAACCAGAAGATACGGCAGGGCAATCCCCTTGATGGAGATATTCAGCAGTGCCGCAATCAGGTGTGATGCCTCAATATGACCGAGAAACAACGGGAGCAATCCCAGAAGAATTCCTTGAAGAACAACAATCTTGATACAGTGCATCAAACGGCTTGATGCTGCCATCATCAGATTGGTGATCAGGAAAAGTGCAAGAATGAAATCAATCAGATGTTCCATTTTATTTGATACCTCCATCGAAGAATATGAGGAAAAACAGTGAAATCAAAGATAACCCGAATGCTCCGATCAGCATTTGAG
Source organism: Lentisphaeria bacterium (assembly GCA_017503375.1). Lineage (GTDB taxonomy): Bacteria > Verrucomicrobiota > Lentisphaeria > Victivallales > UBA1829 > SIG79. The sequence continues at coordinate 44,283 of JAFVTF010000007.1, forward strand.
GAACCTTGATAAAACGGTATCTTGCCATGCAGGACTCTATGATTCCGACTGCCACAACCGTTGCAATGATTCCCCCGATGAACAGCAGGGAACTTATCAGCAGACCAACTTGAATTGCAGGGAAAAGCAGAATCACAAAGAACGAGGCAAACAGCCAGAGTTTCAAACTGGCTCCGTAAAGGATCAATGCAAGATCCGGACCCGCATAATCAAGAATCATTGCCTCATGAATCATTGTCAATTCCAGATGGGTGTTCGGGTCATCCGCAGGAACCCGGCAGTTTTCCATCAGAAGAACGATGAAAAATGCCAACGCACACAGAAGAATCGCAACAGCAGAAATACTGCCGGAAAACGCTGTGGCAGGGAGCATCGTCAAATCACATTTCCTTGTCAAAGCGGCAATACAGCCGATGATTCCGAAAATCGCAGCTTCGGCAAGTGCGGAGAACTGCATTTCACGGCTGGCTCCCATCCCTTCAAAACTGGACCCCGTATCAAGCGCACCCCAGACTGTCAGCAATCTGGCTGTTCCGAGAAGATAGAAAAATACGATAATATCCCCCTCAAAGGACAGCGGAGAATTTACGATTCCAAGAGGAAGCAGCAACGCGGCAACTGCAATCGCAGCAAGACTCACGCACGGCGCAAGTTTCAGTAATCCGCCGGAGGTGTTGGAGATCACACTTCCTTTTTTCAGCAGTTTGAACAGGTCATAATAAAGCTGGAAAATGCTCGGTCCCTTGCGTCCGGCAAAAAATGCCTTGACTTTATTGATGATCCCCGGAAGGAGCGGACACAAAATAAAACTGGCAATCAGCCAAAGAATCCAATAAATGGTCTCATTCATTTCACACCTCCGATCACAGAACCGCTCCAGGGAAGCATCAGCCCCCAGATCAGCATCGCAATCAACGCAACTGTCGTAATCAATATATATAAGTGGAGATATCCGGATTGAAGCACATGGATTTTTTCAGAAATCCCCGCAACCCATCCGAAGATTTTTCCCCAGAACCGGGCAACTCCGGGGTCGGCTGTCTCCGATTCATAACTGCACTCTTTTGCAAAAATTCCTTTCGGGTTGACGATCTTCCGGAAAGGCTTCATCAGAAAACGGCAGAAGTCTGTGATCGGCTGAACAAAAGCAGAACCGGTGTATTCCATCCGGGCGGTCGGTGCAATATAGCCGCAATCCCAGGTGCAGCCGTGTTTGTCTTCTTTTCTGCCGGGCAGGACCTTGCAGCGGATCCAGAAAAGAATTGCAGTAAGAAGAACAAAGATAACGGAAAGAAGAGCAATTTTGAAGAGGCTTGAAGCACCCCATTCCCTGCCGAGCCATCCGGTCAGAAGCGTAACACCGCAGGAGAACAGGAAGAGAAACAGAACAGGTATCGTCATCAGTTTAGACTGCTCTTCAGCTTCGGCTGATTTTTGTGAACGGGGTTCTCCGAGATAAACTGCTCCGGTCAGCTTGGCAAATGCTGCTGCTGCGATTCCGCCTGTCAGGGCAAGAACGATCAGAACAAAGGCTCCGCAAATAATGAAAAGAAGTTTTCCGGAACAGATCGCTGTCAGTGCCGCCATATAAATCAGAAATTCACTGATGAATCCGTTGAACGGAGGCAATCCGCAAATCCCGGCACTGTTCAGCAGAAACAATGAACCGCTGAAGGGCATCCGTTTGAGCAAACCGCCCATCTCTTCCATTTCCAGAGAATGGGTCGCTTTCTGAATGATTCCGGCTCCGAGGAATAATCCGCCTTTCAGGAAGGCATGGTTGATAATGTGGAGCAAAGCCCCGCCCATTCCAAAAACAAAAATCTGGCTTTCTATATTGGAATCCAGCAGACCAAGTCCGAAGCCCATGGCGATGATGCCCATGTTTTCAATACTGGAATATGCCAGCAGCTCTTTGATATTTGTACGCGGAAGTGCAAACAGAATTCCTCCCAGCGCACCGATTCCGCCCAACGCAAGAAGAACAATTCCGGCTGCAACAGAGAATTTTGCTTCCTGAACAGAAAAAACAAATGTCCAGAGTCCGTAAAAACCGAGGGGAATCATTGCGCCGGACATCAGGGCTGAGACCGGGGCCGGGGCGGCAGGGTGTGCCTGCGGAAGCCACATGTGAAGCAGGGGCAGACCGATCTTCAATCCAAAGCCGATCAATCCGAAAATGAATTTCAATATACCTGTTTCCGGTGCAAGGAACATCAGAATCAGAAAAAGAGAACCGGCTTCACAAACAAGCAGATAAACCCAGGACGCATCCCGTGTCTTGCCGGATTTGTAATCAAAAGAGACCAACGCAAAACTGGCAAGCCCCATCAATTCCCAGAACACCAGAAAATGGATCGGTGTTTTTGCAAGCAGAACGCCCAGCATTGCACCAACGGTCAGATTGTAGAACAGATAATAAAGATTGCTCCGTTCCTCTCCGTGACCTTTCAAATATGCCAGCGAATGGATCGCTCCGCAGAATCCGAGGATTTGAACCGGAATCGACCAGAGCAGAACCCCTGAATATTGGGAAAAGTTGAAAATTAACAGCACACCCCACGATAGGATTCCTGCGATGAGGCCTGTTGTTCCGATGCCGGCGGCGAGCTTTTTCCGTTTGCCGCACAGCCATGCTCCTGCGCCGGAGGCTGCAATAACTGCCAGCGGCAAAAACATTTCTGAAAACACGAACATTCTCCTGTTAATGGTTTATTTCCCCGGAAAATAGGGAGTAAATAATATATCATCTTTTTCTTGATTTTGCAAGTTGTTTTGGAGGATATCCGTAATAAATCCACAGATATCCCATAAATTTTCAAAGAATCTGAATTTATTTGATAATTCGTTACTGGATATACAGCCAAATAAATATAAAAAGCGCTGTTCCCCATACAGGTTGGTAAATCCTTCTGCTATTTTAACTTTAAGATGGCATTTCGATTTTTACATCGTAAAAATCGGAATGCCGCAAAAAGGTTTGGAAAAAAGGGGTGGAGTTTGAGGAGGGGAAAAAGGACCTTTCCTCAAAAG
>JAFVTF010000038.1 GCA_017503375.1 Lentisphaeria bacterium
GCAAAACCTGAAATTTGAAAGCACATTTTCGTACGGAGAAAACGGAGTGTACTGAGTGTACGGAGGCATTTTTGGTTATTACCGACCGATTTCTCAAAAGAAATAAAAATTTTTCTCTTGGGTAACGGTTGTTTTAATTAGCAAACCACCTCCGTAATCTCTGTAAACTCCGTTCACTCTGTTCAAAAGACTCAATTAAAATGCGTTTTCTGTATGCAGGTTTTGCAACAGCCCCGCAAAAAGGTTTGGGAATCCTCCTCCGCACAAGGCTCCGGAGGACTGGAAAGGGGTGGAGTTCCGTCTTCGCCTTTCAGGATGCGCCGTGACAAGTTGAGGAGGAGAAAAAGGACTTTTTCTAAAAAGGGCTTTTTCCCCTCCTCAAGTAACAACCTTTATTGGGAACAGAGCTTTGAAAAAAATCATGGCAAATCAAGGAATCGTTTATCCAGAAGATATTCCGGACGTAAATCTGTTAAAGAATGAAGAATATGACTGCGGATATCCGGAATTCTCTGCTCCATTGTTTCCAGAAGAGATTTGAAATAAGCTCTAGCTCCGTTTTCGGTCAGATAATCTTTGAACTCACATTCCCCGCGCAGGGGCAGCTCCAATGAAGCGGCAGCCTCTGCAACAAGAGATTCCCGGGCATAGATCAAAGGACGTATCACCCGCAAAGAACCATCTTCAGATGCAACATTCGGCCCCATCGTTGTCAAACCTTCCCCGCGGCTGAGACTGATCAGAAAGGAGATTACAACATCATCCATGTGCTGCCCCAACACCAGTTTATTGCATCCGAGATTTCTGGCTAATGTATAGAGACATCCCCGCCGCATACGGGAACAGAGAACACAGGGACTTTCCGGATTTCCTTTTTCTTTCAGAAGCGACGGCATATCAAAAGGAATAATATGATGCTCCACGCCGAGAGACTTGCAATATTCAGCGGTCTCCCCTGCCCCGAATCCGGAAAAACCGGGATCAAATGTGGCGGCAGTCAGAGAAAACGGGAAAGGACTTTTTGCTTTGATTGCACTCAAAACATTGAGCAGAACCAAACTGTCTTTTCCACCGCTGACTCCGACAAGAAGGGAATCCCCCGGCAGGATCATGCGGTAATCCGCAGAGGCTTTTCCGGCAAGACGCCGGAGCCGTTCCAGGGCTTTATTCATCTTTTCCGGAAAGCGGACGCAGGATCACGCCTGCCTCTTTCAGAATTGCGGCGGAAGTCGTATCAATGGAATAACGTTCCCGGTATACGACCTCTTTGATTCCCGCATTGATGATCATTTTTGCACAAAGCAGACATGGACTGAATGTGGTATAGAGAGTGGCATCTTTCACAGATACTCCGTGATATGCGGCAGAAACAATTGCATTTTCCTCCCCGTGACTGCAAAGACATTCGCCGAGATGACTTCCGGAAGGCGCATTGGAAGAACATCTGGGACAACCGCCCTCATGACAATTTTTCAATCCGCGCGGAGTTCCGTTATAACCGGTGGAAATAATCCGTTTATCTTTGACAATTACGGCTGCCACATGGCGGCGGGAACAGTTGCTGCGGCGGGCAACGACATTGGCAATTTCCATAAAATAGGTATCCCAGTCCGGACGTTCCATTTTGATTTCCTCAGCCATCTCTCTTTCCTTTCATTCAGAATCCAAAATCCATCTGGGAAATGCCCCAGTTATCGTCTTCCGTTTCAGGTGCAACGGGTTTTGTTTCTTCCTCATCTTCTGTTCCGGCTGTATCCTCTTTCTCCGGTTCTTCGGGAACAGGGACCGGTTCCGGCTTCACTTTTTTACCGGAGTCTTTCTCTTTTTCCGGTTCCGCAGTATTTTCCACAGTTTCTTCCGGTTCCTCCGGTTCAACGGGGACAGGGTCCGGCGGAACATCCAGCAATTCCGGATTTTCCGGTTCTTCAGTTCCATCAAGATATTTTATAAATGTAATCTTCGTCATTTTCCGGGGGAACAGGAGTTGTCCGCCCGCTTTGGGTGAACGCAGCGGAGCCTTGGATAAATCGATTTCCTGCGTCTGACGTGCCTTGATCGGCGTATCAATCTTACATTCATAAATTGCATTCGGACGGGAAGTAATCAGTTCCAAACGGCATTTTTCCGGAATGATCCGGTACTCTTTATCACGGATAAACTGACTGATACATGTCCGTTTGTAATACACTTTTCCAGTCTTATTATCGGAATAAACCACTCCGAACACAGTGTTTTTATCGTACTTCCGGAACTCGTAAAGGCGGTCGATAAAGACTTTATCCGGAATTGCAATAACCTTGTAAACGCCCTTCCGTTCCACACAAAGCAGGTGGTCGACTTCGTTACAAACAACCACATCGTCACTTTTGACAGAGGTTCCCACATAGCAGTTTTTCCGATCCCAGCCGACACGGATGTTATTCAGAGCAATGGCACTGACATCAATCTTGTCGAAAGCTGCCTGACGGATTTCAGTCTTACGGGGGAAGAACTGACCGTATTCATCAATCAATCTCTGCAAATATTTGATTGCATAGGACTTCAGGCGTTTCAAATTCTTCAGAGCCTCATCCAGCTGCTTGGAGATTTCCGCCATATCTTTTTTGTTCTGGTTGATGTCAAACAGAGAGATCCTGCGGATGGGAATTGCCAGAAGACGGTCGATTTCCACCTGAGGAATGATTCCCTGTTCCAGCTGGGAGAACCGCAGAGCTTCATCGGGATCAGAGGGATGATCCAATCCGCGGTCACGCAAGTTCTGGACCAGCTGCTGAAGCAGAGGTTCCCATTCGCTGCGGTATTTTTCCAACCCGGCACGGACTTCTTTCTCGATTTCCTCGTAGGTCTTGCAGTTCTCGATCTTTTTGTAAATCCGTTCCTCCACAAAAATCTGGGCAAGAGTACGGACAAGAAGTTTATCCAGGGATTTCCCCACTTCAATATTCAGTTCGTAACGCAGATATTCCAGAAGTTTTTCCGTATTCCGCTTCACAACCTGCGTAACCGTCATGCGTGACGGACGGTTTTCTTTGATGACCATGAGGTTCAAAGATACGGAAAGAGAACAGTCTGTATACTGATAAAGAGCCTGAATTGCACGCTGCGGATCATATCCGCGCTGGGGTACGATTTCGATTCTGACTTCGCTGGAGGTCAAATCATGGATGGAGGCAATCTTGATTTTTCCTTTGTTTGCCGCCTTTTCAATGGAATCCATGAGTTTTCCGGTTGTGGTAAACGCAGGAATCTCCTTGATAATCAAAGTTCTCCCGTCCAGTTCAATCTTTGCACGGAGCGTGATCTTTCCATTCCCGTCTTCATACTGGGAGGCATCCATGATCCCGCCCTGCAGGAAGTCCGGAAACAGCTGAAATTCTTCCTCTTTCAAGACAGAAATCTGAGCATTCAGCAGTTCCACAAAGTTGTGAGACATGATTTTTGTATTGGTACCGACAGCGATCCCGTCGGAGCCCATCAGCAGCAATGCGGGGATCTTGATCGGCAAACGGACCGGCTCTTTGTTTCTGCCGTCATAAGAATCAATCAGTTCCGTAATACCGTCATTGAAAAGCACTTCTTTTCCGAGCTTGGAAAGGCGGGCTTCAATATAACGTGCAGCAGCAGAGGGGTCTCCGGTCACAATATTACCGTAGTTCCCCTGTTTTTCAATAAAGAGTTCTTTGTTTGCAACGACAACGAGTGCATCATAAATGGAGGCATCACCATGGGGATGATACTTCATTGTTTCCCCGACAATGTTAGCAACCTTCTGGAACGTACCGTCATCAATTTTGTGCATTGTCCAGAGGATACGCCGCTGTACGGGTTTCAAACCGTCATCCACATCGGGAATTGCACGTTCTTTGATCACGTACGATGCATATTCAATGAAGTTTTCCCCCATCATTTTACGGAGGAGTTCATTATTGCCTTTGACATTTTCCGCTATTGCAGTAGTGGAATCTTCATCATCTTCCACGGTTTCTGCAGGAACGGCTTCTGCTGCCGGAGTTTCATTGATTTCTTCCGGCGTAACCTGTTCCTGCGGCAGCTCTTTGGATTTTTTCTTCTTTTCAGCCATGATTACACCAGATTATTGACAATGAAATCCCAGCGTTCGGGAGTATTGTCACCCATATAAAATTTCAGCATTTCATGAATGCCTTTTGTATGATCGATCGTCACCTGTTCCAGACGGATATCTTTACCGATGAACTGTCCGAACTCTTTCGGAGAGATTTCCCCGAGCCCTTTGAATCGGGTGATTTCCGCTTTGCCAAGCTCTTTTGCCCGCTGGTCCCGCTCTTCTTCCGAATAACAGTAATACGTAACTTTCTTATTGCGGACACGGAAGAGCGGCGTTTCCAGAATATAAAGATGTCCGGTGAGGACCAGTGACTCAAAATAAGTCAGGAAGAATGTCAGAAGCAGGTTGCGGATATGAAGCCCGTCAACGTCGGCATCTGTTGCAATCACAACTTTGTTATAGCGGAGATTTTCGATACTGTCTTCGATATCAAGAGTCCGCATGATATAATAAAGTTCTTCCACTGTATAAACTTTTTCGATTTTTTCACCGAAACAGTTGAAAACTTTTCCACGGAGTGCATAAACTGCCTGAGTATTCGCATCGCGGCTCTGATTGAGAGAACCGCCTGCAGAATCTCCTTCTGTCAGGAAGATCATGGTATCATCGCCGAACTTGGAACGGTCTCCGAAATGATATTTGCAATCCTTGAGTTTGCTGTTGCGCATACTCATGCGCTTTTCAAACTCTTTTCCTTTTTTGCGGACAGCCTGAATTTCCTTGCGGACTTCCTGATTCCGTTTGATCTTTTCAAAGAGAAGTTCCGCTTCTTCCAGATTCCGGTGCAGATAATCTTCCACTGCCTGCTTGACAGCAGCAACGACCCAGCCTTTCACATCGGTATTTCCAAGCTTGTTCTTCGTCTGGGATTCAAACACAGGTTCCTGAATTTTAACGGCAATGGAACCGACGATTCCATCCCGGAGATCACGGGCATCGTAATCTTTTCCGGAAAATTCATTGACTGCACGGAGCAAACCTTCCTTGAACGCTGAAAGATGTGTTCCGCCGTCATTGGTATACTGACCGTTTACAAAAGAATAGTATTTTTCAGTCGTATCATTGGTATGCGTGAAAGAAAATTCCAATGTTTTATCCTTGAAATGAACAACATTGTAAAGACTTTCCCCGCCGATTTCCGCATTGATCAGGTCACACAATCCGTTTTTGGAATAGTAACGGGTGTTTCCATTCAGATAAAGAGAAAGACCGCTGTTCAGATAAGCATACATCCACAGACGCCGTTCCACAAATTCCTGTTTGATCACATATTTCGGGAAAAGAGTGCTGTCCGGAATAAACTCAATCGTCGTTCCATTCCGTTCTTCTGTAGTTCCGTCAGATTCCTTTTCCAGAACGCCATTCCGGAACTCTGCGGTCTTGAATTTTCCGTCACGGACAGAAGTCGCCCGGAAAAATTCGGAAAGTGCATTGACAGCCTTTGTACCGACTCCGTTCAACCCCACAGAAAATTGGAATACATCACTGTTGTATTTCGCACCGGTATTGATTTTGGAAACGCAATCCACCAGTTTTTCCAGCGGAATCCCGCGTCCGTAATCCCGGACCTTAACCAAATTTTCCCGGATGGAAATATCAATTCTCCGTCCGCAACCCATGATAAATTCATCCACACTGTTGTCGATGACTTCCTTGATAAGCACATAAACCCCGTCATCGGGATGGGAGCCGTCTCCCATTCTTCCGATATACATTCCGGGACGGTGCCGGATATGTTCCAGAGAACTGAGGGTTTTGATCGTATCTGCACCGTAAGCCTTCGCTGCAGTCGCCGCTCCAGTCACCTCTATATCGTCCATCTCTGTTTCTGCATCTGACGCCATATTTGAAAACCTCGTAAAAAAACATTATTTCATCAGGTGAATATAGCACAAATTTGAAAAAATATCAAGTCAAAATTGATAAAAAAATTAAAAAAGTGAGCTTATTTCAGCAAAAAAAACACCGTTTTTCTTCATTCCGCACTGCGATGTTTGATAAAAATTATTTGAAAATCTCATTTTCCGGATATATATTCTGACGAAAACATACTGAAAACAGGAAAACCTGAATATGAAAATTCTGAAAACAATCTTTTCTCTTGCAGCAGCTCTCTGCAGCAATCTTTTTGCACAGGGCGATGCTGAACTGTTTGATACTTCCAAAAACGATGCGGAAAAATTTGTCGGTCTCCTGCCGGAACAAATCAAAACAATTGCCGTAATCTCACCCGGTTCTCATCCCGGAAAACCTCTCCATAAAAAGGGAATTGAATTTCTGCAGAAAGCCGGATATAAAGTCAAAATCATGCCCAATGCATTCGTGCGTCAAAAAGAGAAAGCTCAAGCACCCCTCGCCGGAAGACTCGCGGATTTTTATCAGGCATGGAACGATCCGGAAGTCGATATGATCATCTGCGTCAGAGGCGGGCTCGGCAGCGAACAGGTCATGGATCATCTGGATTGGACAAAATTGAAAAAACGTCCGGAACTTTATTTCCAGGGGTACAGCGATATCACTCTGATCACATGCACGCTGTTTGCAAAAGGGTATGGACATCCCGTTGCCGGACCCAACACCGGTTCAATGGCAGGAATGACTCCCGACAGCATTGATGCAATGAAGAAAATCTATCACGGAGAACAGCTCGGACCGATAAAACTGGAACCGCTTGTCCCGGGCGATTGCAAAGGACTCCCCCTCCCCGGACTCCTGCAGAGATTATCGGTTCTCACAGATAAAGAATATTGTCCCAATGCAAAAGGGCGTATTGTCTTTATCGAAGAAGTGGGAAATTCCGCTGAAATGATCGAAAAAAATCTTAATAAACTGCTCGAAAAGAATTTCTTCAAAGATGCCGCAGGAATCGTATTCTGTCATTTCGTCCGATGCAAAGACCAACACAAAATCGACGGCATACTGAAAGCTTTTGCCCCCAAAACCGGGCTCCCCGTTTACAAAGGTTTTCCATTCGGACACACAAGCAGAATTTACTGCATAGACTTTGCAAGACCCGTTTCCATCACAAACGGGAAAGTAATATTTTCAGCAGCAGCCCGTTAACACTCCCAGGCAGTATTTCCCAAAAGTCCCTCCGCATAAAAAACAGGTTTGTATCCCAATTCCGTTGCCCTGCGGATGGCTGCTTCGATCCGGTCAAAATGATCCGGAAGATAATTGAAGTAATACGGGAATGAATATTGTTCGTGAGTTTCCAGACTGAGCAGATTGTTGTAATCCGGATTTGCTGCAGCCCCGTCAATGATCGCAGTGATCTCTTCCGGCTTGAAATAATTGCAGATCAACAAACTGTGAACGAACATCATTTCATGAGAAAAATCATAAAGCAGCTGTTTTTCTCCCAGATACAGGGAATCATTCAGATTCCGGAAATAGCCGATATCGCAAAGATACTCCGCAGGTCCTTTTTCACTCAATGAAGTCTGCGGATTGATAAATTGTCCGCAAAGTGCTTTAACTCCATGCTTTCTGAGTACGGGAAACGCTTCCGGACGGTACATGGACCAGTGTCCGGCAACCGGCGGAATAAAGGTTTTCTCTCCTGCAAAACGGCAGATTTCCGCTGTCAGAAGCCGGATATCTGATTCCAGTTTTTCATTGGAGGCGTTCTGATACGGACGGTCCGGAAATTCTGCATAAGCATGCCAGGAAAGACGCAGCCAGTCGGAGTTCGCCTCAAATTCCCCTTTGTAACAATCCGGAAAATCCTTTAATTCAAAGGGATAATGAGAATTCTGATAAAACAGATTCAAGGTGAATTTCGTCCCGTAAGTATCATGCATCCGCTTCAGAAACGCCAGATAAAAATGATCAAACAGAGACTTCGGCCGCTCTTTTGCAATATCTGTCAGAAAGAAAATATTATCATCTATAAAGAAATTATAGCGGGGAAAACTTGCCTTGTCCCATACGACCTTCAATGACTGAGTAAATTCCCCGTATTCATTGAAGGTCTGCATTTTTACCGTTGAAAATTTTTCGGTAACAGGGATTTCTGCGGAAAAGGAAATTCCATTTCTTTTTGCCCTGATATCATTGATAAAAACCTCCGCACCGGGATTTGCAATACCGGAAACCGGAAGCTGCAAAATTCCATTCTCTTCTTTCCCATTCAAACAACTGACAATGGAACCGTTTCTGATATTTGTGATCTGATTCATATATTTCTCACTTTTTATCACTGGTACAATCTGAAAGATTTACGACGACAATATATAATGACAGAAATAATTTTCAAGTCACAAGTCAAAATTTTTTTTCCGTTTAAACAAATTCACTGTAACAATTACATAAAAAAAAACTTGACTTTTTATTTTTACACTGTATATTATTAATACTGCTTGATTTTTCCATCTACTTAACAATAAAAACAACAAGCGCAAAAGAGGATTTTTTTTTTGCAGACAGATTTGCAGAAAACATGTTTTGGAATTATATTGTTGAGATTTTATTTTTCTGACAGGACTGTTAAAAAAATCCGGTGTCAAAGAATAAAAACAGGAAAAACAAACAGTGAAGTACATATTTTAAACATACAGGAGGCACAATATGGCAGAGGACATCCAGGGACTTTTGAATCGAATTCAGTCCGAAGGAATCGAAAAGGCGGAAGCAGAAAAGAATCAGATTCTTTCTGATGCAAAACGGCAGGCTGATGCGATAGTTGCCCAAGCAAAAGCAGAAGCTGCAGAAATCATAAAGAATGCAGAAGCAGAAGCGGCTATGAATGAAAGTAAATGCAAGGCTGCCGTCAGACAGGCGGCCCGTGATGTCTCTCTTGGCTTGCAGTCCGACTTGCAGAAACGTTTGGAGACACTTGTCCGTGACAGTCTTGGTCAGGCGATCACGCCGGAAGTCATGGGACAGATCATTCTGAAGATGGCAGAAAAATATCTTGCAGATGATACTAACGCGACAGTAGAAGTTCTGCTGTCACCGAATGATGCTGCGGCACTGGAATCCGGATTGAAGGCCGGACTTCTTGCGAATCTGAAAGCGAAGCCTGAAATCAAGATCAGCAATACCCTTTCCTCCGGTTTGAAGATTGGAGTCAAAGGCACGGATGTATTCTTTGACTTTTCCGATGATGCACTGACAGAAGTCATCTGCAGTTTTGCAGGACCGAAGCTGGCTGCTGCAATCAAAGGCTGACAAGGAGGGAGTGCATGGGCTATTATGCATTGATCTCATCCCTTCCCATGCTGACACTGGATGGAAATGCAGGAATGACGCCGGAACGGTTTCTTTCGTCATGTCAGACTTATGTGAAAGGTGATAAATATAAAATTCTGGAAGAGCTTGGACTTGATCCGCAACCCGGTCAGTTCAAAACGGGAACGTTTCCGGCGAAATATGCTGAATGGGAATGTTCTTTGAGAAATGCTGTTGTGAGGAAACGTGCCGGCAGACTGGACCGTAATCCGGGAGCATATCTCAATGCAGAGGCTGCGGAAGAGTGTGATACAGACCGGGCTGCTGCGGCGGCTTTCAACATAGAAAACCCGCTTGAGCGGGAACGGATTCTGGATCAGGCGCGCTGGATGAAAATAGAGGAATTGGAAAGCGGATCACTTTTTTCCTTTGAGCAGCTTTGTGCATATAAACTGAAGATGCTGATTCAGCTGAAATGGCTTGGAAGAGTACAGGAACGGGCAACGGAAAATCTTGATCGTTCCACAGACGCAGTAATCCGTTCCATCGAATCGAAAACAAAACAGGAGAATTAAAATATGGCAGAACAAATCAAGACCGGAAGTATCGCCGGGGTCAACGGAAATATGCTGACCGTCCGGTTTGATACGGACGTGATGCAGAATGAGGTGGCGTATGCGCTCATAGGAGACAGCCGCTTGAAATGTGAGGTAATCCGTGTACGCGGCAATCTCGCTGACCTGCAGATTTTTGAAAGCGCAAACGGTTTGAAAGTAGGCGACAAGGTGGAATTCACCTCTGCACTGCTGAGTGTAAAACTTGGACCCGGACTTTTGACACAGGTTTTCGATGGACTTCAGAATCCCCTGCCCGAATTGGCAGAGAAATCCGGATTTTTCCTTCAGCGCGGACTCTATCTGAATCCGCTGGATGACAATGCGGAATGGGATTTCACCCCCATCGCAAAAGTCGGAGACAAACTTCAGGCAGGTGATCATATCGGAAGTGTTCCGGAAGGAATCTTCAAGCACTACATCATGCTTCCCTTCTCCTGGCAGGGAACCTGGGAAGTCACGGAAATTGCTCCTGCAGGAAAACGGAAAGCCTCTGCCATGACCGCAGTGGTCAAAAATGAGAAAGGCGAAACCCGCACTGCCACAATGTACCAGGAATGGCCGGTAAAAGTACCCATCACCTGTTACCGTGAAAAACTGATGCCGACGGAACCGATGATCACCCAGCTGCGTATCATTGACACCTTCTTCCCGGTCGCAAAGGGCGGAACATTCTGTACCCCCGGACCTTTCGGAGCTGGAAAAACCGTTTTGCAGCATGCGATGAGTCAGAACGCGGAAGCGGATGTGGTGATCGTTGCGGCATGCGGAGAACGTGCCGGAGAAGTTGTGGAAATTCTCAGAGAGTTCCCCCATTTGAAGGACCCGAGAACCGGACAGTCTCTCATGGACCGTTCCATCATCATCTGCAACACAAGTTCCATGCCTGTTGCAGCCCGTGAAGCCTCTGTTTATACAGCTGTGACTCTGGCGGAATATTACCGTCAATCCGGTTTGAACGTTCTGCTGCTTGCGGATTCAACCTCCCGCTGGGCACAGGCATTGCGTGAAATGTCCGGCCGTTTGGAAGAGATCCCGGGTGAAGAAGCATTCCCTGCCTATCTGGAATCTCTGATTGCCTCCTTCTATGAACGTGCAGGTCTTGTTGAACTCAATGATGGAACACAGGGTTCTGTGACCATCGGCGGATCTGTCAGTCCTGCAGGCGGTAACTTTGAAGAACCTGTGACACAGGCGACATTGAAAGTGGTTGGTTCATTCCTCGGACTTTCCCGTGACCGTTCTTCAGCCCGCCGTTATCCTGCGATCCAGCCGCTGGAAAGCTGGAGTAAGTACACCAGTATTGTGGATGCGAAGAAACTTGCCGGAGCAAGATCAACGCTCCAGCGCGGCAGCGAAGTCAACCAGATGATGAAAGTGGTTGGTGAAGAAGGTACTGATATCAAAGACTTCACCATCTATCTGAAGAGTGAATTTTTAGACTTTGTATATCTCCAGCAGAACAGTTTTGATGATGTGGAAATGGCGACCAGTGCATCCCGTCAGAGATATGTTTTTGATGCGGTCTGCGATGTTCTGAACGGTGATTTCACCTTTGAAACAAAAGATGAAGCCTGCCGTTATTTCCAGGAAGTCCAGCAGCTGTTCATTGACTGGAACTATGCGCCCTACGAATCGGAGCAGTTCAAGAAGATCGAATCCGATATAAAAGCGAAGATCGGGGAGAATATCAAAAATGCGTAAAGTTTATCACAAGATTATTCAGATTTCCGGAAACGTTATCACGGTGGAAGCCGATAACGTGGCATATAATGAACTGGCGGAAGTCAGCGGTTCCCGCGGGACCTCTCTGGCTCAGGTGATCCGTCTGCAGGATAAAAAAGTTTCCCTGCAGGTTTTTGCCGGAGCAAGGGGGATCAGCACCAACGACGAAGTCCGTTTTCTCGGCGAAGCCATGAAGGTTTCTGCATCTGAAGATTTGCTCGGCCGTGTTTTCAACGGAGCCGGAAAGCCCCGTGACCACCGTCCGGAAATCAATTCCGAACCGGTCGAAATCGGAGGACCTTCCGTCAACCCGGCGAAACGTATCATTCCCACAAAGATGATCCGTACCGGGATTCCCATGATTGACGTGTTCAACACTCTGGTTGAATCCCAGAAATTACCGATCTTCTCTGTTGCAGGAGAGCCGTACAACCAGCTGCTCGCCCGGATTGCAATGCAGGCAGATGTCGATGTAATCATCCTCGGCGGGATGGGACTGAAATATGATGATTATCTTTATCTGAAAAATGTGCTGGATGATCACGGTGCGCTTTCCAGATCTGTTCTTTTCATTCATACGGCTGCAGACCCCACAGTGGAATGTCTGCTGGTTCCCGATATGTGTCTGGCTGTGGCAGAAAAATATGCACTTCAGAACAAACGGGTTCTTGTTCTGCTCACAGATATGACAAACTTTGCAGACGCAATGAAAGAAATTGCGATCACGATGGAACAGATTCCTTCCAACCGCGGATATCCCGGAGACCTTTACAGTCAGCTTGCCGCACGTTATGAAAAGGCTGTTGACTTTGACGGAGCCGGTTCCATTACGATTCTCACCGTGACCACCATGCCCGGAGATGACGTGACCCATCCGATTCCCGACAACACCGGATACATCACGGAAGGTCAGTTCTATCTGAAAGGCGGAAGAATTGAACCCTTCGGTTCTCTTTCCCGTCTGAAACAGCAGGTGAACGGAAAAACCCGTGAAGACCACCGTGCGATTATGGACACCATGATCCGTTTCTATTCCGATTACAAGGAAACGCAGGAAAAGGCGGCAATGGGATTCCAGATGAGCAGCTGGGACAAAAAGCTCATGAAGTACGGAAAACTTTTTGAAAAGGAAATGATGGATCTTTCTGTCAACATTCCTCTGGAAGAAGCTCTTGACATGGGCTGGAAAATTCTGGGAGAATGTTTTGAACGTACAGAAGTCGGTATGAAATCTGAATTGACAGAAAAATTCTGGGTTACCAAGTAACCGGAGGCAATTGATATGCCGAAAGTAAAACTCACAAAAACAGCTCTGAAACAGGAACGGGATTCTCTGAAACAGTTCCAGCGGTTTCTGCCGACTCTTCAGTTGAAAAAGCAGCAGCTGCAGCTGGAAATGAGAACCTGTCTGGAACGGATCGAATCCAATGAGCTCAGGGAAACGCAGACAAAAGAAGCGTTATCCGACTGGCTTGTTCTGTTCGGTACTGACACCGTTCCGGAACGGATCAGTGAAATTCTGCAAATCCGGGAAGTTATTGCCGGAATACAGAATATCGCCGGAGTCAACGTTCCAGTCTTTGAGCGGGTTGATTTTGAAGGTCCCGGAACGGATCTTTATCATGATGAGCCCTGGCTTGACGACGCAGTGGAAGCTGTTAAAAATATTATCTCGATCCGTGCGGAACGGGAGATTATCCGGAAGCAGTACGATCTGATCGAAGCGGAACTGCGGGTAACAACACAGCGTGTGAATCTTTTTGAAAAGGTGATGATTCCGGACTGCAAAGAAAATATCCGGAAGATTCAAATCTACATCGGAGATCAGAACACAGCTGCCGTGGCACGGTCCAAAATAGCAAAGAAAAAACTTCAGGAGACAGTAGCATGATTCAGAAAATGAAAAAAATCACTCTGCTGGCACTTGAAGCACATCGTCGGGAAATGCTGGAACGGCTTTCTGAACTCAATGTCATGCATGTTACTGTCGACCGGAAAAGAGCCGGTCAGGGCGATGCTGCTCAGCATTTGCAGACACTTGACCAGATCGTCCGGGCACAGCTTCTTCTGGATGAATTCAAAAAGACTGAACTTCCTCAGAAAACTGTTCCGCCGGCGGAATGTCTGGCAGAACTGCTCTCGCTTCAGGCGAAGAATGAATCTCTGAGAAAACAGTTGGATGAGCTTCAGCAGAAAAAAGAAAAATGGCTTCCCTGGGGTGATTTTGATACAGACCAAATCGAGCATCTCAAGGCTCAGGGGCTGATTCTGAAATTCTGGAGTGCTCCGGCGAAACAGAAGCTTCAGCCGCCGGAGGGAATGATCCTTCAGAACATTTCCGCAGATTCCAGAACCCAATATGTTCTTTCTATCGCTCAGAATGAAGAACCGCTTCCCGAAGCTCAGGAAGAAATCCTTCCCGAACTGCGCTGCTCAGAAGTCCTGAAGAATATAGAAGAAACGGAAGCTGAAATCCTCCGGAACAAAGATTCGATCGCATCCCTTGTCTGCAATCAGGATGCCTTGATGGAATATGCGGAAGAGATCAAATGCAAACTTGATTTTGCCAATGCGGATCTTTCTGTTCAGACGGAACAGGAAATCGTTGTTCTGGGCGGATATATCCCGGTCATCCGGATGGATGAATTTACCGAAGCAGCCCGGAACTATGGCTGGGCATATCTTGCAGAAGATCCGGCTGAGGATGATAAGGAAGTGCCGACTTATATCACAAAACCGAAGTGGCTTGGCATTATGGATCCCCTGTTCGATCTGATCGGGATCGATCCCGGATACCGGGAAAATGATGTCAATGCTTTCTTCTTCATCTTCTTCCCGATCTTTTTCGGAATGATCATTGGAGATGCCGGTTACGGAGCAATTTTCCTGATTACAGCGCTGTTCATCAAGCGGGTATTGAGAAAGAACCGGAAAGCCCAGGTTCCGTTGAATCTGTTTCTGCTGCTCTCCTGTTTCTCCCTCCTGTGGGGCTGGCTGAACGGGAACTGGTTCGGAATCCCTAATGAATCCCTTCCGGGCTTCATGCAGGGACTTGATTTTCTGGCGAATCCGGAAAACAGTCCGCTGGCAGAGAAGCTGGTTAAGAAAACCGGATTGCTGAAAGAAGGCATGAGCCAATCCCAAATCGACGGGATGTGGGCAGATCTCAATAACCGGATCGTCCAGTGGCTCTGCTTCTTCCTTGCGGCGGTTCATCTGACCTCTGCACGGATCTTCAAGTTCATTACAGATATCAGAAGAGACTGGCACGCCATCGGAAACCTCGGCTGGGCTCTGCTTCTTGTCGCGAACTTCCTTACGGCAGTCAACCTGATCGTATTTCCGGGAACATTCCCGACGACCTTCGGGTATACAGCTTACATTGTCGGTGCGTTGCTTGTTACGATCACCACGAGCCCGCAGGATTTCCTGAACCTTCCGTTCTCTCTGATCGGAAGTTTCACCGATGTGCTTTCCTACATCCGACTGTTTGCGGTGGGATTGGCAGGCACCTGTATTGCAGAGAACTTCAACAATATGGGCGCAATGCTTCTGGAAGGAAGAAGCGGTTTCAGTTATGCGCTGATGCTGCTAGCAATGATTCTGATCGTTCTTTTCGGGCATGCATTGAATATAGCATTGAGCTTCCTCAGTGTTCTTGCCCACGGGGTCCGTCTGAATACATTGGAATTTTCAGGGCACATGGGAATGCAATGGACCGGTATCCGGTACAAACCGTTAGCAAAATATAAAAACAACAAAGAAAATTTTGAAAATAATAAGGAGAATTCAAAATGACAGAACTCATTACACTCGCAACGGAAACTGCAACAGTGGATCTGACTCAAAAAGCTCTTGTTTATGCGGGAGCGATCTGTGCGATCGCATGTGCAGCAATCGGCTCAGCCTGGGGAACAGGTGCAGCGGCATCTTCAGCTATCGGCTCATGGAAAAAATGCTTTGTACAGAACAAGCCTGCGCCCTTCCAGCTTATGATCTTTGCCGGATGTCCGCTTTCTCAGACAATTTACGGGATGATCCTCATGTTCACGATCATGGGCGGAACTCCTGCCGCATGGGCATTTTACATGATCACCGGGATTCTTGCCGGGGTGGCAATGGGTGTTTCCGCTGCTTGGCAGGGGATTGCATGCGCCTCTGCTTGCGATGCATTCTCTGAAACCGGTAAAGGTTTCGCAAACCAGATGGTTGTGATCTGTATTATTGAAACGGTTGCAATCTTTGTGATGGCATTCAGCATGGTGCTTCTCAGCTCCTTTGCAAAATAACAGATTCTTCCGGTAAAATCACACAGGACTGTCTCAAACAGGGACAGTCCTCTTTTTTTTACATGGTTCTGTTCCCAATAAAGGTTGTTCCCCTCCTCAAACTCCACCCTTTTTTTCCAAACCTTTTTGCGGCATTCCGATTTTTGCTGTGCAAAAATCAAAATGCCATCTAAAAGTTAAGTAGAAAGATTAACCAACCCATATTGGGAACAGAACTTTTTACATAAAAAAAGAAAAAAAGAAAAATAAAAACAGCTTGCAAATCGTTTTTTGCGATGTATGGTATTGTTGCAACAAACAATAAGGAGTCGGATATGGGGTTGAGCACAA
Source organism: Lentisphaeria bacterium (assembly GCA_017503375.1). Classification (GTDB taxonomy): domain Bacteria; phylum Verrucomicrobiota; class Lentisphaeria; order Victivallales; family UBA1829; genus SIG79. The sequence goes on from JAFVTF010000038.1 coordinate 16,218, forward strand.
CAGAAATTCTGGTAATCGTTCTTTTGGTATTGGTTCTTTTCGGAACAAAAAAAATTCCGGAATTGGCAAGATCGCTTGGACGTGCCAGTTATGAGTATAAAAAGGCAAAGGAAGATTTGGTCAATGAAGCAAAAGAAATGACCGAAGCAGGTGAAAAAGCTGCTGAAAAAGAAGCCGAAAAAGAAGCAGATAAAAAATAATATTGCACCATGAACAATCCGGGAAAAAGCAGCTTTTTAGATCATCTTGAAGCACTGCGGAGCGTTCTGCTGAAAATCGCAGGATGTTTTCTTTTCTTCTGCATTCCCGCAGGGTATTTTTCGGATGACATTCTGCAAATACTGTTAAAATATGTTGCGCCGGATGGGTTCAAACTTCACTATTTCACAGTCATGGAACCCTTTATGACGCTGTTGAAGATCACGCTGATTCTTGCGTTGACCGGAACATTTCTCCCGGCGGTTTACTGGCTGTGGGGATTCATTGCGCCCGGTTTGACCGCAGAGGAACGGAAAAAGCTGACAGTTCCGGTATCACTCATATTTTTTCTGGCACTGGGAGGAGCGGCAATTGCAATATTCTTCATTATTCCGGCAATGATCCGTTTTTCTCTGTCGTTCACCGGGGATCAATTGCAGCCGATTCTGGGGATAGGAGATTTTGTTTCTCTGATTCTGACAGTGATACTTGCATCCATGGCGATGTTTCAGTTCCCGGTAATTCTGCTTGGGCTTCTGACGACCGGAGTTGTGAATCTGGATGTTGTCAGAGCCAAACGCCCCCATGTTGTTGTGGTTATTTTTATTCTTGCCGCAATTTTTTCGCCGCCTGATGTATTCAGTCAACTGCTGTTGGCTGTTCCGACTTATATTCTTTTTGAGGCAACATTGCTTTATTATGCAATCCGTCAAAAAAAAGAAGATTGCTATGAAACAATTTATCAGGATCAGTGATCAATAACTTAAACAGAAGGAGAAATGCTATGGACAGACGGGATTTTTTGAAAAAGACAGCCGCCCTTGCTGCACTGGGAGCCGTATCAAAGTTTGCAGCCCCTCTGGAAGCCGCACCGAAAGCAGTGAAAAAAAGCGGAAATCCGGATATTGTCGTTGTCCGTAACGGGGAACCGGTTGAAATGTTTGAACGCCTGATCAAAGAATTGGGCGGAATGGAAAAATTTGTCAAGCCCGGTCAAACGGTTCTTGTCAAACCGAATATTGCCTGGAATCAGCCGCCGGAAATGGCTGCCAATACGAATCCGGAGCTGGTGGCGGCAATCATCACTCATTGTAAAAAAGCCGGAGCATCCAAAGTTTATGTGTTTGATACCACCTGTAACTTCTGGGGAGATACCTACAAGACAAGCGGAATTGCTGAAGCTGCAAAAAAAGCCGGAGCAATCGTTGTCGGAGGCGATTCTGCAACCGATAAAAAATATCTGGAAGAAAACTATAAAGAAGTGACAGTTCCGGGAGCAAAAGTTTTGAAGAAGATGGTCAATCACAATCTTGTGCGGGAATGTGATGTTTTTATCAACGTGCCCATTCTGAAAGTCCACGGCGGAGCCAAACTCACCTGCTGTATGAAAAATCTGATGGGTACAGTTTCCAAAGAATATCACCGGTATTTCCACCGTCACGGCTTGAATCAATGTATTGCGGAGTGCTGTTCTTTCCGGAAACCGGATTTGAACATTGTGGATGCCTACCGTGTTATGATCAAACGCGGTCCCCGGGGAATTGATAACAGTGATGTCAAACTGTTGCGGTATCAGATGGGCGGAACGGATATGGTTGCGCTTGATACTGCCGGAGCTGCAACGCTCAATGTTCCGCTGCGTTCCATCGGACACATTGCGGTTGCAAAATCCATCGGGCTTGGCACGACTGATTTGAAATCTTTGAATATCAAGAGAATTGATTTGAAAAAATGAAAAAAAACTGGAACATACTCCGTTTGATCCGGATTGTATTGGCGGCACTGTTTTTTATTGCCGCCTGGGGAGCAGTCTGGTTTTATCCGAAATTCACGGACCTTTTCATTACACAGGCGGGATCCGGATTTCTTGCAGTTTTATCTCAGGCTTCTCTGGGAGCCGGAATTGCTGTTCTTTCCATTCTGGTCGTGACGCTGCTTCTCGGCAGAATCTACTGTTCAATCCTGTGTCCGCTTGGAATTATGCAGGATGCAGTATCTTTCTTTCCACGAAAACAGAAGTATAACAGCTGGACACGGAAAGTCAAATATCCGGTATTTCTGTTCAGTATTGTGCTGGCGATTATGGGGTTCATCTTTCCATTGACCTTTCTGATGCCGTCAGCCAATTTTGTACAGATCGTCAATTACGGATTCCGTGAAGCTGCATACCGTGCAAATCTCGGAGCGGAAACCTCCAATCCTGCATTGATTTCCATGCTTACAGCCTGGGGAATGTTCCTGATTCTGGTGGTTCTGGTCCGCTGGAAAGGAAGGATTTACTGCAATACACTTTGTCCGGTTGGAACGATTCTCGGTTTTGCTGCAAGATTTTCTCTTTTCAAGGTCAGAATTGATGAGAGAAAATGTATTTCCTGCGGAGCCTGTGAAAGAGCTTGCAAAGCGGGCTGTATTGATGCAAAAGGAAAAAAAGTCAATAATGAAGATTGCGTTATGTGCATGAATTGTCTTTCCCAATGCAAATTTGACGCCTTGAAACTCACCGGGCGGAAACCTGCGGAACAGGAACATCCCGGCAGACGGGAATTTCTGATCAGCGGAGCGGCGGCGGCAGGAGGGTTGGCAACAGGATTTCTGCTGGGAAAAACTGCAAAGCCGGAGGGAACTGTCATGCCGCCGGGAGCCGGAAACTTTGACCGGTTCACCTCGCGCTGTATCGGCTGCGGACTTTGCATCAGCACCTGCAGGGGAAATGTTCTGACTCCTGCGGTCACGCAATACGGCGTTCGCGGATTTATGCTCCCATACATGGATTTCAATAAAGGGGAATGTAAATTCAAGTGCAGAAAATGTATCGATGTCTGCCCCTGCGGAGCATTACTGCCGCTGTCGATCGAAGAGAAACAGCGCTGGCGGCTTGGAATTGCCCAATATCATCCGGATCTTTGCGTTGCCTATTTGAATGGTGAAGATTGCGGAGCATGTGCGGAACATTGTCCGGTAGGCGCGTTGACGATGGAACCATACAAGGATACGGCGATTCCGAAGGTGAATGAGAAGCTCTGTATCGGCTGCGGTGCATGTCAGCAAATCTGCCCGATCCGTCCGAAGCGGGCAATTACCATCAAAGGGGTTTCACAGCAGTTTCCTGTTGAAAAACCGAGAGAAGAAGCAGCAGTCAAACTGGAAGCGGAAGAAGATTTTCCCTTCTGAGAAACAGGAAATTATTTCATGATTGTAATAAACAAAGAAAAATGTATCCGCTGCGGCAGCTGTGTCCGTGATTGTATTATCAAAATTCTGAAATCCGGCGAAGATGGGATGCCGTACTTGCCGGATAAATTGGAGAGATGTTGTCTGAACTGCCAGCATTGTCTGGCAGTCTGCCCGACAGGGGCCTTGACTTGCAATGGTGTTTCAGCGGCTCAGTGTGAACCGCTCCGCCCCCTGCCCCGGCCGGAAGATATGCTTTCCCTGCTCCGTCAGCGGAGAAGTGTACGGAAATATAAAAATGAATCTCTCCCGCCGGAAATTCTGGAGAAGTTGAAAGAATCTCTGGCATGGACTCCAACCGGATGCAATGCACACAGTTTGATGTTCCGCGTGGTGGAAACAAAAGAAGAGATGACTTTTTACCGGGAAGAAACCAACCGGATGATCATGAAACTGGTCAACACCGGAATCATGAGATGGATTTATCCTGCAATCAACCGTTTTCTTGAAGCGATTCAGAATGGAGAAGATGTGATTTACCGGGGCGCGCCGCACATGATCGTCGCAGCAGTTCCGAAAAAAGCCCCCTGTGCTGAAGCGGATCCCTGGATCGCTCTCAGTTATTTTGATTTGCTTTTACAATCTTATGGACTTGGTTCCTGCTGGTGCGGTTTTGCGGTTCATGCGTTCAAATGGAACAAAACGCTGAAAAAACAGCTGGGATTTCCGAAAGGGTATAAAATCGCTGCCGTTCTTCTGTTCGGAAAGCCGGATGTGACCTATCACCGTGCAACTGCCCCGGAAAACTTCAAGATTCTCACTTGAAAAGATGAGCAAGACAGTGTATCTTACTCCGGTATGAAAGAACCTGAGGAGGAATAAGATGAATTCTGTTGAAGATATTGCAAAACGTGCCAAAGCTGCATCTCAGATATTGCGGACACTCTCCGGAGCAAAACGTGCGGATGCATTGAACCGGATGGCTGGAAAATTACTGGAATGCCGGGAGGCACTGTTTCAAGCCAATGCGGAAGACCTTGCTGCGGCACCGGATCTCACGCCTGCATTTCAGAAACGGCTGAAAGTCACGGAAAAAATTTTTGATTACATGGTGAACCGCCTGCAGGAAGCAGCGGCGTTGCCGGATCCCGTGGGGAATGTATTGGAAGGCAGAACAATGCCCTCCGGATTGCAGGTAAAACGGATAGCAGTTCCCATCGGAGTGATCGCAATGATCTATGAAGCCCGCCCGAATGTAACGACCGATGCGGCAGCGGTTGCCTTGAAAAGCGGAAATGCAGTCATCCTGAAGGGAGGCTCGGAATGTCTCAGGACCAACCGTATTCTTGCGGATGCGATGCGCTCGGCAGCAGCGGAAGCCGGATTGCCGGAAGATGTGATCCAGCTGATCGAAAGTACTGATCATGCAGTTGTCGGCGAGCTGTTGAAACAGGAAAAATATATTGACCTCATCATTCCGCGCGGGGGAAAGAATCTCATCAAAGCGATTGCGGAAGGGACACGGATTCCGGTTTTGAAACATTATGACGGGATTTGTCATCAGTATATTGCGGAAGATGCGGAGAAAGATATGGCGATTTCTCTGATCGTAAACTCAAAATGTCAGCGTGTGGAAGTCTGCAATGCATTGGAAACACTTCTGGTGGATGCAGCTGCAGCGGAACGGATTCTGCCGGATTTGGCAGTTGCCTTGCGGGAAAAAGAGGTTGAAATCCGCGGCTGCGAAAAAGTCCGCAGAATATTGCCGGATTGTGTTCCTGCAACGCCGGAAGATTGGGATATGGAATATCTTGGTCCTGTTTTGTCCATCCGGATCGTTGAAGGAATTGAAGAAGCGATGGCTCATATTGCCGAACACGGTTCCGGACATACTGACGGAATCATCACCAATTCCTTATCTTTTTCGGAAAAATTCATTGCGGGAGTTGATTCTGCCTCAGTTCTTGTGAATGCGTCCACCCGTCTTTCCGGCGGAGGTGACTATGGATTGGGAGCCGTTGTCGGAATCAGCACGGACCGGCTTCATGCAAGAGGTCCGGTCGGTCCCGCAGAACTTTGCACTTACAAATGGGTTGCCGTCGGCAACGGGCAGCTCAGAAAATAAATTAAATGTAAAATTCTTCAAATAAAAGGGATAAATCCATTTGAAAAATCAAAAAATGGAATTATGTTTTTCTTTACGGAAAAATTTCACCAATAAACAGAACTGAAAAAGAAAGAAAAAATGACAATGAAAAAAATGGTAAAAAGCCTGTTCGTGACAGTTGTTTCCTGTCTCGCCCTCACAACAATCAGCGGCTGTGTCAGCTATCACAAAGAAGTTGGCAGTGACTATTTAGTCCGGCCCAAGCCCACCGGAGATGTAAAATATATTACAAAATATCAGGTTGACCAGAAAAAGATATCCGGAGCTGGGGAAGCATCTGTTCTTTTTGGTGTATTCCAGTTTTCTGAAGGAAAATTCTGTAAGCTGAATACAGATCCGCATCTCAGCATCTTCAGCAAGCTGTTGGAATATTTCTCACCGACACAGACAGCTGTCAGCAATGCAAAAAATGCAGCATTGTACAATGCCTGTGAAAATAATCAGGCAGACCAGATTCTGGGCGCAACGTTTGAATATTCAATTGAAAACTATCTTGTGTTTGCAAAGGTTAAATGTTCTGCTAAAGGATTTCCTGCCCGCGCAGAAAAAATCGAACTGCTTGATAAACAGCCGGTCATCCTGAACAGCTGGCAGAAGATCGAATACATTCCGGCCCATGTTGATGAGCCGTTGAACTTGTCCAATCCTGAAGAATCTGTCAGTCCGAACTGCACAAAGAAGTAATTCAGAAACTGTTGAATCAAAGATATTATAAGAGTTCTTCTTATAATATCTTTTTGTTTTCAAAACCTCTCATTTTAAGGTTGATACTATGCTGAAAGGTATTCCCGCTGTTATTTCACCCGATCTCTTGAAAATCCTCGCCCAGATGGGACATGGAGATGAACTTGTTATCTCAGACGCCCATTTCCCGGCATATTCCATGAATTCCAACGTTGTCCGCGTGGATGCAGTCACCTCTTCCGAACTGCTGGAAGCAATTCTCAAACTTATGGAACTGGATCAATATGTGGAAAAACCGGTTGTCATGATGCAGCCTGTTCCCGGAGATGAAATCGACCCCGATCTCATGAAAGATTGCAAAGCAGTCCTCGGAAAAGATGCCGACCGTATTGATTATATCGAACGTTTTGCATTCTATGAACGTGCAAAGAAAACCTTTGCAGTTGTCGTCACCGGAGAAGGCAGAAAATACGGCAATATCATTATCAAAAAAGGCGTGACGATGCCCTGAAACGTTTCAAGAACCACAGAGGTCTTTTGATAAATCCGGTATTCTGCCCTGTAATGAGGAAGAAGATTAAGGGAAAATGGAAAAGATTTTGGAAAAATCTGCCATTTTTCCTTGTAAAATGCACAGGACCACATTTTTTTTCATGGGACATCCGTAATTGTTAGAGGTAATTTCAAAAGTGGCTTTTGAAATTGCCTCCTTATTATTAATAGCGCTGTTCCCAATAAAGGTTGTTCCTTGAGGAGGGGAAAAAGCCCTTTTGAGGAAAGGTCCTTTTTCCCCTCCTCAAACTCCACCCCTTTTTTCCAAACCTTTTTGCGGCATTCCGATTTTTACGGTGTAAAAATCGAAATGC
>JAFVTF010000039.1 GCA_017503375.1 Lentisphaeria bacterium
AAAATCGGAATGCCGCAAAAAGGTTTGGAAAAAAGGGGTGGAGTTTGAGGAGGGGAAAAAGGACCTTTCCTAAAAAGGGCTTTTTCCCCTCCTCAAGTAACAACCTTTATTGGGAACAGAGCTTTTTTTTCAAGCCGGAGCGTGCTTCTTCAAAAGTTCTTCCAGATAGGCCTTCGCTTTGAGAATATCTGCAGTCTGCTGCGGTCCGCTGATCTCACGTTCAATCGTCAATTCTCCTGTAAAATTCAAATCATACAGTTTCTTGATGATCTTGTCAAAGTCAGCTTTTCCTTCTCCCACAGGAACTTCTTTTCCCAGAACTCTGCTGTTTTCCGGATGAAGTCCATCTTTTACATGGAGATTCCGGACATGTTTGCCGAGGATTTCCAATGCATCGACAGGGTTTCCTCTTCCGTAAAGCAGCAGGTTTGCTGTATCAAGGTTGACTCCGAGATTGGGCAGCCCGAGATCTTCAATGACACGCAGGAGTGTCAGCGGTGTTTCCTGACCGGACTCAAACCAGAAACCGATTCCGAGTTTGTGACAATAAATTGCAACATCATAAATCGCATTTACAGTTTCTGTGTAAAGGGGATCACAGGGACATTCCGGGATGAATCCGCAATGGGTGATGAGTGCGGGTGCATCGATCATCTTTGCAAATTCCGCACCGCGTTTGAGTTCTGCAACACGGCGTTCTCTGAGATCGCGCGGTACAAGACCGCATGTTTCCGGTCCGTGGTAGGAGTTCCATACAATTCTGCCGGAATATCCGCACCAGAATCCGGCAAGACGGATTCCGGATTCTTTCAGGTCTTTAACTGTTTTTTTTGCAGTTTCTTCTGTCAGAAGATTGATATTCCAGCTCTGCAGCTGAGCTGTTTTCAATCCCAGTTCGGCAATCGGAAGAAATGGATTTGTTCCTTCCCGGAGCATTGCAAGTACTCCGATTTCCATTTTTCTCGTTTCATCCATAATAAAATCCTTTCCTGTGTTGTACAGATACAAAAGTTCAATAGTGCAGAACGATCATCTGGTGGCAGACCAGTTTATCCAATTTTACTTTTACTTTGCCGTTGACCATTTCAAAAGGCAATTCTTTTCCCTGCGGTTCCAGTGTGACCCGCTTGATCTCCCGGGGCAGACGGAAGAAGAATTCTGAATCATATACCGGGTTCAAGTCTTCAATTACCTCAATGGGGAATGTCTGAGTCCAATGTTTTGATGTTTCGGGAAACGTATTCATTCCCCGTTGGATCGTGTTGGCGTAAAGAGTATGAGCAATATAACGCCGTTCAGCTTTCTGTTCCAGAAGTGTAACTCTGCCTTGAGATGGCAGCGTTGTGGTGATCAGAAGTTCGTCTTCCAGAAATGTATTGATAACATTCCGGAGGTAGTGTTTCAGAATAACAGAACCGAATACACCGTAAACAGTAAACACCGGATGTGCAAAATAAAGCGTGTTTCCGGTCATGATTCCGGCATCATAACCGGAGGCTTCCGGTTTGTTTGGGGTATGCTGATGGGAGCAGAAATGTTTGTAAGAGCGGACGAAATACGGATCATAAATTTTACCCAGAGTTTTTCCGTTCAGAACTTTGAGCTTTAACGATTCTCTGTACATGACAAAGGGTGTTGTGATGTTATCCGGTACAAATTCCGGTGCACTTTCAATATAGTTCGGATATTCCTTTGAAGGTCCATCATATTGAAGAGGAAGATCAAAAGCTGGTTCATCAGATTCTTTTTTGAGAAGAGCCTCTCCGGAAAGAATCAGTTTTCCGCCTTTTGCTTGAAATTCCTTCAGCCGTTTTCTCAAATTTTCATCCGGCCGCAGGTCATCGGGAAGAATGAGAACTTTGTAGTTTGAAAAATCATTTTCTTCATCAAGACGGTCAAATGGAATGTGAGATTCCAGAAGGAAACGGGAGAGCCCGATTTCCGGAGTTTCATCGACACGGATGATTTTTTTCTGATTGAACCCGCGTGTGGAAAGAATTGCGATATTTGCGGCAGATGACACATTCCGGCACCAGGGTTCTTTCTGTTCCACTTCGGAGTAGGCCGCTCCAATCAAACGGCAGGTGGATTCATCGAGTTTTCCGTTCGGATGAAGCTGATCTCCGATGCTGCATTTGGAACCCTGGGCAAGCATTGCAGAACATTCATAACGCAATGCATTCGGGTGCTTGAATCCGCCGAACTCACCCCACATCGTATGGAATTTTCCGGTCATGCCCAGAAAATCCAGTTCGCGGGTTCGGTAATACGCAGCCAGCAGCGGAAAATGATCGTAGCCCCATCCTCCTGTCGGAAGGGATTCCAGTTCCACATGACTGTAATATTTTGCGGCATCACGGTGTCCGGGATACGTTACAACGCTGTTATGGAAAACATTCATTTCCGGGTTGACACTTTTGGCTGCTGCCGTAACTTTTTCATGATATTTCAGCAATACGTTACGGGCGAAGATTTTGCGTTCCTCTTCATTTTCCGGATTATACCCTTCCTTGAGCATATCTTTCATGCATTTCGGACAGCAGCATGGAGCCTGTGAAATGATATCGAAGAACATTCCGTCAGCATCGGGAAAAAGCTGAGCTGCTTCTTCTGTCAAACGGCAGAGATAGTCCAGATAAGGAGTATTGAAGCACAACGTTCTGTACCCAGCGGTAAAGGGGGATTGAATCCATCCGTTCCACTGACCTTGAGCATTGACTTCCAGCCAACCGGGTTCCTGTTCTGCGATTCTTGTATTGATTCCGGCTGTGATGTAGATCGGAACATTGACACCGATTTCATGGGAGGCGTCCATCTGTTCCCGGAGAAGATTGAAGTTCAGCCCCGGATGCATTGCACCGACTTTAGTGGGGTGGTAGCTCCAACCGTGGTGACAGCAGGCAAAACAGGTAATGGAATCTGCATGAGCCATCCGGAGAGAGTCCTGCCACTGCTTTTTATCGAATTTTGAGCCAATCCCGTCAATCGCGGGAGAGGTATGAAAGTCCAGATGAATCTGACGGAAACGCAACTCTTTTTTCATAAAAATATCTCCTTTTGATAGATGTTTCTGTTGAATAATATACACCTTCATGATAAAAAAACAAATTTTTTTCAGACCGGGACTTGAAAAATAAAAAAAAACAGAATAAGTTAATGATAGAATATGCACTGTTTCTGCACTAATAAAAATTTGGAGATATCCTTATGTTGTCTGAAACATCTAATCCGAAATATTTGGAAATGGCTGAAAAATTCCGGCAGGATATTCTCTCCGGCGTTTATCAAGAGGGGTTCCGTCTGCCTCCGGATGAAACAATTGCAAAAATGTACGGTATCAATAAACGGACAGTTGCAGCCGGGATGGCACAGCTGGTTTCGGAAGGGTTGATCACCCGTGCTCCAAAACGCGGTTCAGTGGTGGTCCGGCAGAAAATTATTCAGCGGCACAGTGATATGATCGGCTGTGTTGCGCCCTGGGGAAATGATGTTTATGCGGACATGGAAGCTGCAATTTCAATGCAGGCACTGAAGCGCGGATTTTATTCATTCTGGCTTCCGGGATATCTCTGTTCTCTCGGTTTTGCCAATCCGGACAATAAACCGTTCCGTCAATTTCTGGAATATATGATCAATGAGTTGCCCTACGGAATGATCCTGTTCGGAGACAGATTTTTTCCATACGATCTGATTGAACGGAATTTATCAAAAGTCGGAAAGCTGGTTTTTATCTGTTATTATGTTCACACCAAAGAACTTCCCGCCAATTATGTCCTGATTGACTTTGAAGCTGCGGCAGAAAAAGCAGTCTCCTGTTTTGTCCGGAATGGACACCGGAAGATGACATTTCTTTCTGCACCGATCAAGACTTATAAGAAATATCCCCGGAAAACGCCCCAGTATTATTATCATCTGGCCTTGAAAAACGCCTGTGCTGAAATGGGGATCGAATATGATGAAGAGATTCCGAATTGGCTGTGGGAATCAACCCCGGGAGATCATGCCGGAATATTTCAGGAAATCCGTAAACGGAAAATTACGGCGGCAACGCTCAGTTTTGATGCAATCGTGTTTTCTCATTATGCAGAGGCTCTCCGTCTGAACAGAATTTCCATTCCGGAAGATTTATCGGTGATCGGAATGTTTGATACAACCGGAGAAAAAGGCGGTTTGACTTCTCTGAATATTCAGGAAAAGGTTATTGCAACCACTGCGGCAGAAATGCTGTTTGAGGATAACAGGGAGCATAGAAAAATTTATATTGCTCCGGAATTGATCGAGCGCAGAAGTGTTATAAAATTATAAAAAACATGGAGGTTTTTATGAAAAGTGATTGTGTCAGAAAATGTCAGACTGTAAAAGCTGTAAACTTTACCCTGATTGAATTGCTTGTCGTGATTGCAATGATTGCAATTCTTGCCGGAATGTTATTGCCTGCATTGAATAATGCAAGGCGTTCCGCCCGGATGTCTGATTGTATGAACAATATGAAAACTGCGGGACAGGCTGTGCAGCTTTATGCAAATACCTTCGATGATTATCTGATTCCTTCTCATACCGGCACCAGTTACGGTGCTTGGTCAAATTATACCTGGATGCGTTTGCTCGGCGTGAATCATATCGTTTATCCTCCTCTGGTGAACGGGGTGGCTGATCAGGCGCGTTACATGTGTCCGGAAGTGCCGCGTCCCTTTGTAAACAATAACAACAGATTTTACTGCTGGGGAATGAATATGAATGTGACGACGTTCAACACTTGGACATCTCTGAAGAAAATTACCCGTTACCGTCAACATTCCACTGCGATTTTTATGGCAGATACAATCGGTGGAAACAATGTATTTGAAAACGCATGGAATTTGACAACCTATCCTCCTACGCAAGTTTACCACGCACGTTTTGATTTGCGTCACAATGGAAGATTCAACGGAATGTTTCTTGACGGTCATGTCACCAGCATGAATTTGAGTGCAGTTCCGGCAAAAACAAGCACAACGGCATTTTGGACCGGACTTTAATCAGGAGTTTTTGTTATGAGACAATTCCTTTTATCGGCAGCAGCACTTTTCACAGCAGCGCACTTGTTTGCTTCGGATACATCAGAATTTTTGAAGCAGGAACGTTTGGCGCGGGTTTCTTTCGATGACAAAACAGGGAACGATTCCTGCGGTTATCTGAAGCTTGTAAAAACACCGAAAAGTCAGCAGTTCGTTTATGACGGACGCGGCGGTTCTGCCTGGCTCGCTTCAAAAAATGGTAATTTTCAGTATACGATACCTGAGCAGCTGATGAAAAAGAGCGGTTCTGTCTCTTTCTGGATTGCACCTCATTCATGGCTTTCACGGAAAGAAGTTTCAGAACGCGGTTATCTGGAATTTTTCCGGACCACGGTAGGGAAGGGGGCCTTTATCGCCGAGCGTCAGGGCTTTTCCGGGAAACGGAAAGATTATTTTCTGACGCTGATGAATAAAGTTATGACTCCCATGCCGCTTGTTGTCAGCGGGTCCACGGAACATTGGGAAAACGGAAAATGGCACCTTGTGGCAATCAACTGGGATGATAAAAGTTATTCTGTCAGTATTGACGGAGGCAAATTTCATTCTGCGAAACTCAGCCGTCCTTTAACGGAAAGTGATTTTACCGGAAAAGGTTCTGTCAGCCTGAACGGAGGTTCGGTAAAGGAATCAACACTTCTGGATGAATTCTGTATTTATAAGCGAAATTTGACCCAGCTCGAAGCTCAGCAGATTTATAAAAACGGATTGAAGATGAGCGTTCCCGAACAGAAAAAAACAACTGCTAAAGGCAATTCTTTGAACTGGGACAGCAGCATGGTGAAAAATATTGCAAGTGTCCCGGTGAACCGTTCCGGAAAAATGCCTGTTATTGATGGAACAATCAATGAAAAAGAGTGGGCTTCTGCCATGAAAACTACAGGGGCTTATACAGACAGCATCCGTCTTGACGGCAGAGATTATACCGGATATGTGACTTCTGACGGAAAAAAACTTTATTTTGCAATCCGCTCCGAGTTGCCGCCCAACGGAAAACTTGTGACAAATCATCCGTTCAAAAATGCCGATAATCCAGGTGTCGGATATGATGATTCAGTGGAATATTGGTTTGCTCCCGACATGGGAAAAGCCGGAAAACTTTATGCCGGAATGTTGAACTTTGCCGGCGGTTATTATGATTTTATTTATGATCTCAACCGGAAAAAACTGGATTCAAAATGGAATTCCGGAATGGTTTCAAAATCCCGGAAAGTCAATGGTGAATGGCATCTGGAAGCGGCCGTTCCACTCAGCTCTTTCGGCAATGCTGTTCTGAAAGACGGTTCCACCTGGGGAATCCGTTTGATCCGGAATTTCAAACAACCCCAGAAGCAGGCAGACTGGTCTCCGGTAAAAGGCGCTTTTATCAATACTTCCACCATGGGCAGGATCGTTTGGAACAACAATGCCCCCATGATCCGTCATGTTTCTCTTGCCGATTCAAAAAATAACGGTGTTCAAATCGCTTTTGAATTTATGAATCCTTCAAAGAACGTTGTATCCATGAAACTCAAAACTTTTTGGGAAAATATGGGAAACACGACGAATGTCCGTGAGGAACAGGTTACTTTGAATCCGGGTGAGAAAAAGAATTTTACCCTTGTAAAAAAATCTTCCGGCGGGGAATATCAAGTCATCCTGCAGGCCGAATCACTTGATGGAAAAACATGTTACTATGCCCGTAAATTCCAATGGAACAGCCGTGGAAAAGAGAATGCCTGGACCATTGTCCGTTCCCGTTCCGGGGCAGATTTCAAATATGGTTATTATCCCTATACAAAACAGCTGCGGACCTTATTGGATATCTCCGGTTACGGCAATAAAAATCGTGTCATCAGTTCTTTTGTGAGAGTTATAGGTCCGGATGGAAAGACTGTTCTCGAAAAAGCGTACCCGGCTTTCCGCAATGATTCTGCTGAAATGCTGATCTCTGTACCAGTCAGAAATCAGGGAAAATATATTGTCAAAGCCGGAGTAAAAGATTCTCTGGGAAAAACGGAGATTCTGGAAGAAGGTTCTTTTGAACATAAAGATTTCTCCTGGGCTCATAATCAACTCGGTATTTCCGATAACGTAATTCCGCCGTACACACCGCTGAAACGTTCCGGAAACAATATCGAATCTGTTTTGCGGAATTATCAGATCGGCAATGACGGTTTGCCTCAACAGGTTGTAAGTGCAGGGAAAAAACTGCTTGCGGCTCCTGTTTCGTTTAATATCTCCATCAATGGAAAACCGCAAAAAGCTGTTGCGGAAAAAACGGTGCAATTCACTGCGACCAAACCCCATGAGATACGTTATCATGCAGATTGGAAAGCAGGAAAAATGAAGGGGCGTACAACAGCGTTTTTTGATTATGACGGAATGTTGAAACTGACCCTTGATTTTTCTCTGCCGCCATCTGAAAAACTGACCAATTTTGATCTTGTGATTCCTGTCTCATTGGATAATGCAAAGCTGATGCATGTTCTTTCCGATACCGGCAAAGCAAGCGTGACCGCGCGCGTTCCGAAAGGAAAAAATCCTGTCTGGGAAAGTATGTTTATCGATCATAATTCCGGATTGGAAGTGGATGGAAAAGTGAACCGTTTCCCCGGAACATTCGTTCCGTATATCTGGCTTGGAAATGAAGATCGCGGGATTTGCTGGTTTGCAAATAATGACCGTGACTGGCTGCCCGATGACAAACAGTCCGTGACGTTGGTCAACCGTTATGCCGACAGGGCAGAGATCGTGATCCGGTTCGTAACGCGTCCTTCAAAATTGAAGCGGAGCCGTTCCATTACCTTTGCATTACAGGCAACTCCCACCAAACCAATGCCCGAAAAACCTGCCAACTGGCGGAAAATTACGTTCGGTCTGCCTCAAATCAAGGGAACCTACCGCGCTGCTGTTCTCGGTTCCGCTTTCCATTGGGGCGGCGAGGATTATTTCTCCTTTGCTCCCAGAGATGAAAAGGTTTTCCCGATTCTGCGCGAAATCCGGAACGGTAATTTCTCAAAAGAAAAATTGGAATCCTGGATCAAAGGTTATAATCCCAAAGCTCCGTTCCTGGGAACAATGACAAGAAGTTTCCGCAATGGTGTTTATATGGTGAAATCCAACCCGGGAACTATCATTCCTTATACCAATATGCGCGGCCTCTCTGTCCGGGAAAAAGAGTTCCCCGTTTATAAAGATGAATGGCTTATGGGTGACTATGCTCCAAAGAAATGGAGAGAGTTCGACGGCGCGTTCGGTTACAGCGCACTGACTCCGAAGAGCCGTCAGGATTATATTCTCTGGTGTTTGAACCGTATGCTTGATTCCGGTGTAATTGACGGAATTTATTTTGATGTTACTTATCCGAAAGCATCCCGAAATATTGTTTCCGGAAATGCTTATTATGATGACAACGGAAAACTCCGTACCGGCTGTGATCTGTTTGAAAGCCGGGAACTTTTGAAACGATGCGCTGTTCTTACATGGCAGAAACGCGGATATAATTTGAATATGGCGCACATGAGTTTCACTCTGATCGCTCCGGTTCATACATGGGCAGGTTCAATTCTTGACTGGGAAGCCCGGTACGGAATGTCTGATTTCCAGACCCGTTTCAGCAGAGAGTATATCCGCACACTTTCTCTGGGAACGCAGACAGGAACGGTTCCTGTTGTTCTTGGTTCTCTCGGAATCAACGGAAAAGGCGACCGTCTCCATGTACAAAGGACATTGATCGGAATGATTCTGACACATGAAATCAAAGACTGGGCTCTCGGATGGGGCAGAAACGGGCTTTATGAAAAGATCATGCGTCAGCTTTATGAGTTCGGCTACGGCGAACCTGACTGTAAAGTGTTCCGTGACTGGGATGATAATTTCCCCGTCACAATCAAAGGTGTGGATTATTCTGCTCTGGCTCTCTCCGGAAATGGGAAGATGCTGCTGATTATCTGTGATTATGGAAACGGCGGAACTGCAGAAGTAACTCTGAAACCGGGAACCGGATTGAAGGGTGTCTTCCGGTGTTCAGATAATACCCCCGTCAAAACATTGAAAAACGACTGTTCATTTGTATTGCCGGGAAATGATTTCAGAATTCTGACGATTGAATAAAAGGGGGAAATATGGAGACAGTAAAGAAGTTCTATATGTATGATATTGCCCGTGGTGCATATTTGCGTCCGGAGGCATTTCATAAAATTTTGAAACAGGCAGCCGCAAGCGGATTCACTCATTTCATTCCGTATCTGGAAAATATGATTGACCTTCCGTCCATGACAAAAGCGTCCTGCCGTTGTGCTTATACAGAAGATGACTGGAAAGCCTTTCAGAAAACAGCAAAAGAGTGCGGGATCGAATTAGTCCCCCACTTCAACGTGATCGGACATTCCAATCAGATTTGTCTTGTTTATCCGGAATTGACCTGCGGCGGAATTTCAGCGGAAAAAAGAGAACGCAGCGAAGAATATGAAACTCTTGCAGACCCTTCCAATTTTGCAGAATTGAATCCCGGAGCTCCGGAAGCCCGTCAATGGATGCTCCGCTGTCTGAACGAATTCTGCAATTTCTCTGAATCGCAGTATTTTCTGATCGGCGGAGATGAGTGGAATACACCGCCCTCTTTGCTGGCCCAAAAAGATTTTGATGCCGGAATTGCATGGTGTGATTACATGAATATTGCCATTGATTATCTGGTTTCCCGGAACAGGATTCCCATTATCTGGCATGATATGCTGGTTCATTATCCGCACATTTTGGAACGGTTGAACAAAAATGCCGTGATTGCATTCTGGTTCTATGATTATGACTCCGGATATCCGTTCCTTGATATCTTGAAAAAATATGGATTCAAGACGATCATGGCAACTGGCTTGTGCAACGGTGCTATGTCTTTGCGGCGTTTCAACGCCTTCAACCGGGCGATGGAAGAATGTAAAAAATATCAGGCTGACGGTTTTATGGTAACGACATGGATGGATGGCAGATTTGAGCGGCAGTTTGCAAATCTTGCTCTGTGCGGAGAACTTCTTTCCGGGAAGGAGATATCTTCCGTTTATCCCGAAACCCTTTCTGCCGTTACCATTTACCGGAAAACAGCGGACTATGTCGGGGAAGGGGAGCGGCTCGCGCAGAAACAACGGCTGGAACAACTGTTGTCTGATCCGGTATGGGAGCGTTTTCCGGATTACCGCGATCTTTTGCGGAATACAATAGAAGACCGGAAAGAGGAATTGCGGAAAGTATACGAAATCAATCATTATCCCGAAGGTCCTTTTTACGAAACCTTCAACCCCCGTCCCAAAACTGCTGCTGCTCCGGCGAAAAAAACGGTTCCTGCGGACATCCCGTCCGGGTTCGGCGTTGATTTGACTCAGGACCCTGTTACGGGGAATACAATTCGTCTTTACAACGAAGGGGAAACGTTTGTGTTGTATCCGGATTACGGTGCCAGATTGCAGGATTGGCGGTTCGGGGAACATAAACTGATCGCTAATGGTTTGCCTGCATTTCTGAAAAAAAATCCTCATCAGAAACATGGAAGTTTCCGAAGTTTCAATTCTCCCGGTTTTATGCCGATGTGGGATTTCGGGACTCATTTGAACCCGAATATCATCTGGCAATATGCCTGGGATTTTAAGATCGATACTTCTGTTGCTGATGAAATTTCTGTTGAGATGTTCCGGAAATTCCCTCAGGCGGAAATCAAATATAACGTCTCCATCAAAAAGGGTGTTCATGGATTCCGCTGGGATTTGAAAGCAGTCAATCTTCTGCCGGATGTGACAGCATCGTTCGGATGGAATTTCTGTTTGTCGACGGATCGTACTTTTACAATGAAATTTCAAGGGAAAAAATTGCTTGATTTCCGGAATGATCTTCCCATTTTGAATAAATGTTCTGCACTTCAAGTGGAAGATGAGAATTTTGTTTTGAACGTGGAAACTCCGGAAGAATATGCGGAAGGTTTCTGGATTGACTGGGGACCGGGCTGGATAACACCGGATTTTCATGGAAAATACCGGACCCTGTCAGTTGGGGAAACGTATGAAACAAGCTGGAATTTGTCATTGGTCCCGCATTCATGATCTCAGAGATTCCTGATTCTCCGGAAAAAACTTGCAGATACATGAAAAAATCATTTGAAAAATATCCGGAAGAGTGTATATTATCAAGAATTATCCTTTCCGGATGAAGGGATATGTAAGACAGCGCAGTAAAGGACCGCACGGTGCGGTTTTCTGCGGAAGAAAAATTTGAGATGCCCATGGTGGGTGATCTCACAACCAACAAGAGAAAACAAACAATGACAACAGCAACAAAGAGCTACGTTGACGTATCCGCAACGTTCTCCATGGAAGATCTTCTTCGTGGAAATGAACAGAAGAACGATTTCGTCGAAAACACCATTATCCCCGGTAAAATCGTCGAAAAGAGAAATGATGGTGCCCTGATCGACATCGGTTACAAATCTGAAGGATTCGTTCCTGCAGCAGAATTCCGTAACTGGGAAGAAGTTCAGGTCGGTGATGAAATCGACGTTTTCATCGAAGAAACAGAAAATGAAAACAGCATGCCCGGAATCAGCCTCCAGAGAGCTAACTTCATCAAGGCATGGGATAAGATCACCGGTGAATTCGGTGAAAACAGCATCATCAAGGGTCTCATGAAACGCCGGGTCAAAGGCGGTATCATCATCGACCTCAATGGCGTTGAAGCATTCCTCCCCGGATCCCAGATCGATATCGGTCCTGTCAAGAACATGGACGAATATATCGGTAAAGAATTTGACTTCAAGATCCTCAAGATCAATCAGGATCGCAAGAATATCGTTGTTTCCCGCCGCGAACTCCTCGAAGAATCCCGCAAGGATCGCAGACTCTCCCTCCTCAAGGAAATGGAAGTCAATCAGGTTCGCAAGGGCGTCGTGAAGAACATCACCGACTTCGGTGCATTCATCGATCTCGGCGGCATCGACGGTCTCCTCCATATCACCGATATGAGCTGGGGCAGAATTTCCCATCCGAACGAAATGCTCGAAATCGGTCAGGAAATCGAAGTCATGATCCTCGACATCGACTACGACAAGGAACGCGTTTCCCTCGGTCTCAAGCAGAAATCCAAGAACCCCTGGGATGATGTTGAAGCTCACTACGCTCTCAACAGCACCGTCAAGGGCCGCATCGTGAACATCATGCCCTATGGTGCTTTCGTTGAACTCGAACAGGGTGTCGAAGGTCTCATTCACGTTTCCGAAATGTCCTGGACCAAGCGCGTCACCAAGGCTGGCGATATCGTCAGCGTCGGCGAAGAAGTCGAAGCAGTTGTTCTCGACATCGACAAAGAACAGAAGAAGATCTCCCTCGGTCTCCGTCAGAAGACACGCAATCCGTGGGAAGTTCTCGCTGAAAAATATCCCCGTGGAAGCAAGATCACCGGTAAGGTCCGCAATATGACCACCTATGGTGCATTCGTTGAAATCGAAAACGATATCGACGGTATGATCCACATCTCCGATATGTCCTGGACCCGTAAGATCAACAATCCCAACGAAGTCCTCAAGGTCGGCGAAGAAGTCGAAGCTGTCATTCTCGAAATCGACTCCGCTTCTCAGAGAATCTCCCTCGGTCTCAAGCAGCTCGAAGAAGATCCCTGGGCAAACATCGACACCCTCTACAAGATCGGTGATGTCGTCAATGGTAAAGTCACCAAGATCACCGCTTTCGGTGCTTTTGTTGAACTCTCCCACAGAATCGACGGTCTTGTCCACATCTCCCAGATCAGCAAAGATCATGTGGAAAAGGTCAAAGACAAACTCGCTCTCAATCAGGATATCGAAGCTCGCGTCATCAAGATCGACAGAGATGAACGCCGCATCGGGCTCTCCATCAAGGCTCTCGATGAAGGCTTCTCCGAAGATGATCTCAAGGCTGCAGGTGAAGAAGTTTCCGCTGCTCTCAAACCGGGTGAAGCTCTCGGCGATATGAGCAAGGTCTTCGACAGCCTCGATCTCGCGAAAGAACAGGAATAATCAATGTCCTGACGAATTCTTTGCAGGGAAGGAGAAAATGCTGAATGTCTCAACAGGATTTACAGCTCTCTTTTGAATTCCCTGCAGAGGATACACGCAAAACCGTCCCCGCGGAACACATCGCTGCTCCGGAGGACGGTTCTCTTTTGGAGGGAATTCCGGAGCCGGAAGAAGAATTTTCTCTTTTTGCTCCCGAAGATTTTGAGCTTCCGCCGCCGCAACCCCCTGTAAAAGAAATATCTGCACCCCCACCGCACCTTATTGATCTTCCTCAACCGGAAATTGAGATTCCGGAAGAACCGGAGATTCCCCAGCTTTCAAGGCATGATCTTCAGCGTGCCTCTCTGGCATGGCTTGCCTCCCTGAATCCTACTGCTGCAGCAATGCGGGTCCCGACACGTCTGGCAAAGTTCCGGGCGGGAGCCGCCGCTTTCTGGTCAAGTCCAGGCCGGCATCGTCTGCTTCAGCCGGATTTGACTGTTGTTGTGGAAGCCAGGCTTTCCCGTAATGACTGCTGGCCGGAATGTTCTGATACGGATGTTATTCTCCCTTCTTACCGGGAATGTCAGGCAAACCGCAGAAGTCTGGAAGAATCCATCCGGAAAAATGAACCATTCCTGCTGGATTCCGATGTTTTATTTCCGGAAATTGAGTACTGGAATTATGAAGATACAGAAAATCCGGATTACAAACCATGTCTGGAAAAACTTGCGGAATTTGAATCTGCTTTATATCGCGGCAGTCGTTTTGAGCGTATCCGTCAGGGGGAAGTTGCCAATGAATTGTATCTGGCAGTTCCTGAGGGATTGATTGATCCTGATGAATTGGCGGAAGGATGGGGCTTGCTTTACGTTTTCCCGGATATGCATGTGGAACTGATTCGTAAAGCGGCTCATTATGAATGTCCGCAGGAACATATGCTGCATCTCTCTCAGAATATTGCGGCTTCTTCATTGAGGGATGTTCTGTTCGCTCATGGAATTTATCAGGAAGTGGATGGAAAAATCTCTTACCGCCGTCCGCCGAAATTGCGTGCAAGAGAAAAACGCTGAATTATTTAAGGGGGTAAATTTTGAAGAAACAGTTGATTCTGTTCCGGTCTTTTTTTGTGATTTCCGCAGTGACTTTGGGCGGTGGTCTCGCCATGGTTCCGGTTATTCAGAAGGAGTTTACGGAAAAACATAAATGGCTTTCAGAGGAAGATATGGCAGACATTATTGCCGTTACTCAGTCCTCTCCGGGAATTATAGCATCCAATATTGCGGTTCTGACCGGATACCGGGTTGCCGGTGTGAGCGGTGCATTTTTTGCCGCCATAGGCGCTTCTCTGCCGCCGTTTATCTCCATGGTCATTCTTGCATCATTATTTCATTCTCTCTCATCGAGTGAAACTGTCAATCATATTTTTACAGGTGTCCGGGCTGCGATTTGTGCTTTGATTCTGGCGGCGGTGATCCGCATGACAAAAAAGATCATCAAGGGCAGATTTGAATTGATTCTTGCTTTGTTCGGATTTATCGGAATGCTGTTCAATATGAATGGAATCTGGTTGGTTGTTATTTCAGGAATTTCCGGTCTTTCCTTTGCCCTGTTCCGGAAGAAAAAGGAGGCGGCGAAATGACACATATTCTGTATATATACTGGTTGTTTGTAAAGATCGGACTTTTCACATTCGGCGGCGGTTATGCGATGATTCCGTTATTTCAGACGGAGCTGGTCGAGCGTCATCAATTTATTTCCAATGCCAATTTTGCAAATATTGTTGCCATTGCACAGATGACTCCCGGTCCTGTTGGAATGAATGCCGCAACGTACATCGGATATCAGCAGGGAGTGATTGCGTTGGGGGATGTGCTTGGAACATATCCTGCGGGATGTATCGGAGCCATGGCAGGAACTCTTGGCGTGGTGACACCTTCTCTGACTCTGGTATTGGCTGCTGCGGTATTTCTTGCCGCATTTCAGGAGAATAAGTATGTAAAAGCTGTTTTGAGCGGGATTCGTCCTGCGATGCTCGGGCTGATTGGTGCAGCTGTAATCTTTTTTGCCAATACGTCAATTTTTACAGCTCCTCTGCAAAGTATTTTTACCAGATTTTCTGAATTCGGGATTTCCTGGCAGGCTCTTTTGATTTTTGCTGCTGTTCTGTTTATTGAATTGAAGTATAAAGTCAATATCTTTTTTGTGATTATCGGTTCCGGTTTGGCTGCCTGGCTGCTCTATATGCTCTGATTGCCGGATTATTTCCGGCGATTGGTCAGCTGCAGCGTACATCTGCAATTCGGGTGCAAAGGGAGTTGAGGAATATCCGGGTCATCATCGCGGAAAATCATTCCGTCAAATTCTTTGCAAACCGGACAGCATTTATGGTCATCTTCAGCCGTGAATTCCAGGAAATCATGCCGGGCATCTTCCCAGATTTTTGTAATAAGTTCTTTCATATCCATGAGGGTTCTCCTTTTTGAAAATCCCTCTTTGGTGTCAACCGCTCAAAGAATGTTTTTATCTTAGCTTTATTCCCCATAATGGTTGTTAAATCCTTCTACTATATTTAACCCATAGATGGCATTTTGATTTTTGCACAGCAAAAATCGGAATGCCGCAAAAAGGTTTGAAAAAGGATGATGGGGTTCGGGGAAGAAGGGAAAAACTTTCCTCAAAAGTTTTTCCCTTCTTCCCTGATCACAAATCAATCTTTATTGGGAACAGAGCCTTTATATTCTTCAAAGGTAATGAAATCACCTTTTTTCTTCAGAAAGATAATAAGACTTCTGAGCCGTTCAACTTGAGATTTTCCGGCATGTTTCACGATATATCCGGGAATTTTCCAGCGGGGATCTTTTGCGGCTTCATTATATTCCCATGGATGAGAGTACATATTATAATATTTTGTCCGGTTCAAAGTTATCGAACAAAGCATTTTATAAAAGAATAACGGCAGGTTTTTGAAAGAGAGCCAAAAGAGAGGAAATCTGATAAACGGAACTGCGGAAACAGGAAATTGCAGCAGACCGCATGTTTCGCGGAACGGCATCAGCGGTTTCCGGAAATTATGATAGCGGCCCGGCAGCCAGACCGGGTTCAATGATGATTCATAATGATATCCGGCATTGAATATTTCCTGTTTGTCCACTTTCGCAAGTCTTGCCATACGGAACCCGGTAACTTCTTTTCCGGAGAGCTTTTCCAGTAATTTTTTTGATTGCAGCAGATGTGAAACCTCAAAGAAAGAATGATTCATCCCATGGGAGGCTATCTCGTGACCGGCATCTCTCATTTCTTTTATCATATCCGGATGCCGTTCAGCAAAATATCCGGTAATAAAAAAAGTTGCCCGTACATCCGTTTCTTTCAGGAGATTCAGAATCTCTCTTGTACCGTCAGCAGAAATTTGATCTTTCTCTTTTTCCGGAATTTCTGCATGAAATTCCTCCGGAAGATCAAACTCTTCGATATCAAAAGACAATAGAATTTTATTTTGCGGCATCCGGATGACCTTTCATCAAAAATGCTTTTTTATGCGGATTTTCCATAGAATTTTTAGAAAATTCATCAGTTCCCGCAGCATGATATTGTATCCCATTCTGGAAAGATGGAGACCTTTCCTGATTTGAATAGGAAACGCTGTGATTTGCAGATTATTTTTCCATGCCAGAAGGATAAATTCTGTATCGAAAATGAAGGTGTTGACAGTTGTTTTCAGGAAAATTTCTTTTCCTTTTCTGTTAAACCCTTTCAAGCCGGCTTGTGTATCGAGACATTCTTCCGGCAGCCCCAAAAGAAGTTTGTTGAGAAAACGGGTTCCTTTTGACAGAATTTTCCTGTGACTGCACAAAGCGTTATTGTAATCAACCCCGCGTTTTCCCATGACAACATCATTTCCGTTTCTGAGCAGTTCAAATGCGTTTGCAACAGATAGCCACCCGAATGGAAAATCTCCATCAGTGTAGATAACAAAATCACCTTCTGTCCGGCTTATCATATGGCGGAGACAAAAACCTTTTCCTCCATTTTTTTCATAATGAAGAAAATGAAAGTTTCCGCCTGCGGCTTGATTGATGAGTTCCAGAGACTCTTTTTTATAAAACTCAACCGGGTATCCATCGTTTGTGATGTAAAGATGCAGTTCACAGTTTTTGTCTGAAAGAAAAACCTTAAGTTCCCGTATTGCATCTGCAATGCATTGAGCCCAATTATCATGCGGGTGGTACAATGGTAAAATTATATCAAGTCTCTGCATACAAAAATCCTTGCAAAACGTAATTCCTTCTTTCAGCTGATTTCTGGAACAGTCGATGTAATATAATCCAGAAATCATTTTTTTCAACCAGAATCAGAACAGTTTTATTTTAAAAATTATCAAAAAAAGCAAAACATTTGTCTGATTAAACGCAACTTTGTCTAATAAAACGCTACCAAAGTGAATTGATATGGAATTACATTCAGAGGCAATTACAAAAGTCTTAAAAAATGTCTGAAAATTCTTGCCGTGATCTGAAAATGGAGCGGTTACTGTGGTTACTCTTCCTCCTTCGCTGAAGCTGCGGAGGACAAGCTGAGCTGCCACGCTCAAACTACCATTTCCATCTCATCCGCAATCGCTTTTCAGCCAAATTTTGCCGGACCGTTGAAATTACCTCTTTAGTCTGACAAACTTGTATTTACGTTATCAAGTGACCTTTTTCTCTGTACCGGAAAAAAATCCTTTTTCATCCGGTTCAGTATATTGATTTTATGATCATATATACAGATGCAACAGCAGAAAGAATCAGAATAAACCAATCAAACAATTTCTTCGGCATTTTATTGAGCATGATAATTCCCAGAACAGCTCCGATCAGAAGAAATGGAATCATAGCAAGATCGGCTTTGACTGAAGCCAAAGTGATTCTTCCTTCGTAAGCAAAAATGGGAAGTTTGATCCAGTTCAGAATCATAAAATACCACGCTGCGGTTCCCATTTATTCAAGTTTCGGCAACCGCATGGCAAGAAGATAAAGAGCCATAATTGGTCCGGCAGCATTGGCTATTTGTGTAGAAAATCCGGCAAGCAGACCTGTACAAACTGCAAAACTCCAATGGGATGGGATTTTTTCTGCATCATTCCACCAGATTTCCCGCACGACACTGATACCGCTCAAGATCAGGATCACAATCCCCATGAGGAGCATCATTGCGTTGGAATCCAATTTATGAATAACGCAGGAACCTATTATGATACCGCCCAATGCAGCCGGAAGAAGTTTGGCAATAATCTTCCAATTTGCGGTTTTGTGATAATATGCCACAGCAGCCAGGTCAGCCATGCAGAGCATCATCAGCTGCAACCCTGTTGAAATACCTGTTTCAAACGTAAATACCAACATGATAACCGGAATCAATCCAAGACCGGGGATACCGGTCTTGTTAATTCCGATCAAAATAGCAGATACGATCAAAATGCAGATCTGTAATACGGAAAAATCTCCAAAGAAAAATTCCATTTATCCCAAGTCCTCAATATCTGTAAGTATCCGGCTTGAAAGGACCTTTTCTGGGAACGCCGATATAATCAGCCTGTTCCTGAGAAAGTTCTGTCAATTTTGCTCCAAGCTTGCTCAAATGGAGACGGGCGACTTCTTCATCCAACTCTTTGGGAAGAGTATAAACCGCAGTTTTCAGTGTTTCTTTAGCGATTTTGATTTGAGCAAGAGTCTGATTTGAGAAGGAGCAGCTCATAACAAAGTTCGGGTGTCCGGTTGCGCAACCGAGGTTTACCAGACGGCCCTCTGCCAGCAGATAAATGCTATGTCCGTCGGGGAAGGTATAGCGGTGAACGGGACATTCGCTGCCTTTGATCTCAAGGATTTGAATTCCTTTTACGGCTTTCAGGTTTGCCACTTCAATTTCATTATCGAAATGACCGATATTGCAGACGATTGCCTGATCTTTCATCTGAGCCATGTGTTCAGCTGTAATGATGTGGCAATTTCCGGTACAAGTTACAAAAAGGTCAGCTGTTTTCAGACAATCTTCAACAGGAGCGACTTTATAACCTGCCATACAAGCCTGAAGAGCGCAGATGGGATCGATTTCTGTAACGGTTACGCGGGCATGTTCATTGGAAAGGGCTTCAGCACAACCTTTTCCAACATCGCCGAATCCGCAGACAACAGCTTCTTTTCCGGCAAGCATGACATCCAATGCGCGCTTGATTCCATCGGTCAAAGAGTGACGGCAGCCGTATATATTATCAAATTTTGACTTTGTAACGGAGTCGTTCACATTGATTGCAGGGAATAGGAGTTCACCTTTTTCTTCCATCTGGATCAGACGGTGTACACCTGTAGTTGTTTCTTCGGAAACTCCGCGGACCTTTGCGGCGACATTATGCCAATGTTTCGGGTCTTCTTTACGGACTTTTTTCAGAAGTTCAAGAATAACTTTTTCTTCTTCAGAACCGGGTTCTCTGTTGAGAAATTCGGGATCATCTTCACCACGGACACCCCAATGAATCAGAAGAGTTGCATCTCCGCCGTCATCAACGATCTGATCGGGACCGGAACCATCGGGCCAAGTCATAGCGCGATATGTGCAATCCCAGTATTCCTCCAGGGTTTCACCCTTCCATGCAAAAACGGGGATGCCGTCTTTTGCGATTGCTGCAGCTGCGTGATCCTGAGTAGAGAAGATGTTGCAGGAAGCCCAGCGGACGTCTGCACCGAGAGCTGTCAACGTTTCAATCAGGGCAGCAGTCTGGATCGTCATGTGGAGAGAACCCATGATTTTGACACCTTTAAGAGGTTTTGCCTCTCCGTACTGTTCACGGACAGCCATCAATCCGGGCATTTCTTTTTCAGCAATATCCAATTCTTTCCGACCGAAATCTGCAAGACCGATATCGCGGATTCTGTAATCATCAAATTTCTTTTCAGCCATCTTATCTGTTCCTTATTTCAAGTTGAATTTCTGAATAATTCGCTGCCAGCCATCTTCGGGAATGGAACCGCCGAGAACGCTGACGACTTCGGCACCCAGAGCAGCCCCCAGTTTACCGCAGACTTCCAATGATTTTCCGGTCAAATGACCATAAAGGAATCCTGCCTGCCAGAGGTCCCCGGCCCCGGTCGTATCAACAGCCTTTACCAATTCGGCTTCCACGGAAACAGTTTCTCCGTCACGCCGGAGCAAAGCACCTTTTTTTCCGAGTTTTACGACGGCTGTTTTGCAATATCCGGAAAGGACATCCAGAGCATATTCCGGGGTAAATTTATCACGGCCCACAAATTCTGCAGCCTCTTCTTCGTTAGCAAAAATGATAGAAACATCCTTCAAAAGAGTTTCAATCCGTTCACGGAAGGTTTTGACGATTTCATAGGATGAAAAATCAAAACTGACGGGAATATTCCGTTTTTTTGCTTCAGCAAGGATCAGCTCAAACATACCGGGGCTGTACAATTGATAACCTTCAAGATGAACCAGATCAACACCATCAAGGTCTTCCGGACGGAAATCTTTTTCTGTCATTTCAGATGCTGCGCCAAGACAGGTCCGCATGGTTCGCTCAGAATCCGGAGTTACCAGACAGATACAGCAGCCAGTCCGGGTCGTTTCAGAAAATTTGAAGGAAGAAATATCTCCGCCCAACCGGGCAAAACGCTCCCGGTACAAATCGCCCTGCTCATCTCTGCCGACTTTTCCCAGCATGCGACCACCAATCCCAAGCCGGAGCAAACCGGCAAGGGTATTCCCGGCAGAGCCGCCGGGTGCAACAGCACATTCCGGAAGAAGCGACAGCATTTTACTGCATGCTGCTTCATCAATCAGAATCATACCGCCTTTTCCACCGCCGGAATGTTCTGAGATAAAAGAATCATCTGTACGGACCAGCAAATCTAAAATTGCGGTCCCGAACCCGAGAACTGTGGGAGTCTGGCTCATTTGTACTGTTCAGCTTCTTTCCGGAGGACTTCCACTTTATCAAGATTTTCCCAGGGCACGCCGTTTCTTCCGAAGTGTCCGTAAGTACAATATTTCCGGTAGCTCCATCCATTTTTTCCGGGATACTTCAGCTGAAGAGCATCCAGAATTCCTGCCGGAGTCAGATCAAACACCTTACGTACAATCTTTTCATAAGCTTCAGCAGGGAGTTTTCCTGTTCCGTAAGTATCAACGTTGACAGAAACAGGCTGAGCGACGCCAATCGCATATGCAACCTGGACTTCGCATTTTTCAGCGAGTCCGGATGCAACGATATTTTTTGCTATGTAACGGCACATGTAAGCCGCGGAACGGTCAACTTTGGAAGGATCCTTTCCGGAGAAAGCACCGCCGCCATGAGAACCGACTCCGCCGTAAGTATCGACGATGATCTTGCGTCCGGTCAAACCGGTATCGCCTGCTGGTCCGCCAAGAACAAACCGTCCGGTCGGATTGATATGCCATTCAATGCCGCAGTTCAGGAACTGAGCAGGAATTACTTTCTGAACAACTTCTTTCACCAAAGATTCCAACTGTTCACGCTTCATATCAGGCGTATGCTGATGTGAAACAACAACAGCTTTCACACAGACCGGTTTCCCATTTTTGTAAAGCATGGAAACCTGGGACTTTGAGTCGGGGCGCAGGAAGGAATATTTTACAGGATCAGCCTTACGCAATGCGGCAAGTTCATCCACAATGCGGTGAGCGTAATAAATTGTTGCCGGCATATAAGATTCTGTTTCATTACAGGCATAACCGAACATCATACCCTGGTCTCCGGCACCCTGTTCTTTATGCAGACCTTCCCCAACGGTTACGCCCTGAGAAATATCGGGGGATTGCTTGTGAATGTAAACTTTTACATCGCAGGAATCTGCACAAAAGCCGAGATCATCGGAATTATATCCGATTTCCCGGATCACATTCCGGGCAATTCCTTCCCAATCAACTTTCGCAGCTGTTGTAATTTCTCCGGAAAGAACCACTAAATCTGTTGTACAGAGCGTTTCACAGGCAACACGGCTTTCCGGGTCCTGTTCCAAACAGGCATCCAGAATTGCATCAGAAATCTGGTCTGCAACTTTATCAGGATGTCCTTCTGAAACAGATTCAGAAGTAAAAATGTGTTCTGCACGTATCTTGCTCATCTTAAACTCCATTCTACTTGTTTTGTTATACTATTATATCACAGTAATATACACCTTATCTATGTGATCTTCAAATCAAGAGAACAAAAAAACAGGAAAAATAAGCTGAAAAATTTTACGTTTTTGTTTTCAGATTCCGGTTGACAGACGGGTTTCACCGAAATCATGCAGACGCTGCATGATCATCTGGAACAGTTCCATCGTGATTTCTGCATCATACAACGCTCTATGAGCAGTTCCGTCTACGGTATTGCCCAGCTGCAAAGCGTGCTTCAAATTCTGCAGACTGTAACTGGGCAGTCCGGGGTATGTTTTCCGGGACAGCATCAAAGTATCGTATGCTCCATGTTCCCACAGGGGAAGCCCCGGTGTTCTGCCGAGACTTTCCATGAGAAAAGCCAAATCGAAACGTGCGTTGTGGGCAACCAGTTTGCTGCCTGCGATAAAATCAAGAAATTCGCCGCCGATCTCTGCAAAAGTCGGTGCATTGGCAACCATTTCGTTGGTGATACCTGTCAAACGGGTGATCTGATTGGAAATCGTTGTTTCCGGATGGATTAAAGTTTGAAAAGTCGAAGTGGAACCATCATGTTCAATTCTGACGGCTCCGATTTCAATGATCCGGTTATGAACTGGACTCATTCCAGTGGTTTCAACATCAAAGACCGTGTAAGGTCCGGTCAGCATCCAGGGGGCAGCCATATTTCACCTTACTTTTCATATCCGTCCGGATGAGCCTGACGCCATTTCCAAGCGGATTCGATAATAATTTCCGGATCTTCAAACTGCGGTTTCCAGCCGAGTTCCGTTCTTGCTCTGTCGGAACATGCGATCAGGCGCGGAGGATCTCCGGGACGGCGCGGGACAACATCTGCGGGAATCGGGTGTCCGGTCACTTTTCTGGCAGCTTCGAGAATCTGCATGACGCTGTAACCGCTTCCGGTTCCCAGGTTGTAATGTCCGCTCAGGGGAGCATAAAGAGCTTTTTCATGAGCCTGTGCCAAATCGAGAATATGGATATAATCGCGGATACAGGTTCCGTCCGGGGTATCATAATCATCGCCGAAGAGCATTGCTTTTTCCCGTTTTCCCTGAGCGACTTGCAGAAGAATGGGGATCAAATGTGTTTCCGGGTTGTGATCTTCTCCATACTTTCCTGTTGCACCTGCGGCATTGAAATAACGGAGAGCCACATATTTCAAACCGTAACATGTACTGTACCATTTCAGAACTTTTTCAAAACAGAGCTTGGATTCTCCGTAAGGATTGATGGGATTCTGGGTGGTTGTTTCTTTGATAGGAATCTCATCCGGTTCACCGAATGTTGCCGCTGTACTTGAAAAAACAAATGTTTTGACGCCTCCGGCGACAGCTGCGTCCGCCAGATTCATTGCCGTTGCCAGGTTGTTCCGGAAATATTTTGCCGGATCTTTCATAGATTCTCCTACGAGAGAGAAAGCGGCAAAGTGCATGACTGCGTCGTAGGAGCCAGCCTTCATTAATTTGATAAGATTTTCTCTATCTTCAAGATTGGCTTTGATAAAAGTTGCACGGGGATCGACTGCATCCCGATGTCCTGTAATCAAATCATCAAAAACAGTTACTTCATAACCTTTATCGAGCAAATACTCTGTACAGGCACTGCCGATATAACCGGCACCTCCGGCAACGAAAACGCGCATTTTGACTTCTCCTGAAATTTCTGGCATTTGTGTGTTTTTCAAGTAATTTATCTCATGAATGTATTTTTTTCAAGTTTTCCGGATGTTGTTTTGAATGTTTTTTTGATATTTTGTTTTCTGATTTGCAAAAATAAAATGTCCATGCTATATTCTCCTGCATGAAAATTCAAAGGAGAATATATTTATGATATCTTATGCTTTGTCCGATTCTGCGGCTTTTTCCCCGTACATGACTCCGGCTTTGGCAGATGCTTTCCGGAACAGTAAATTCCAAAATGTGGAAGTAACAATGCTTCCGTTTGTTGAGGAGTCGGAAGATGCTCTTCAGTCCCGTTCTCTGACCAGACAGCTGCTGAAAGAAGGAGCAATCCGTTCTGCCAGTGTGCATTTGCCGTTTTTTGGAGGCGGACAGCTTTGGGACCCGTCACTGCTTGATGAAGATCAGCGGAAAGGTGTAACAGCCAGAATAGCCAGGCTGATCCGTGACAATGCAGATATCATGGCTCCGATGGCAACGCTTCATGCAAGTCATGAACCTCCGATGGAAGAACACCCTGCGCGGATAGATCAGGTGTGCCGTTCCATTGAAGAACTGGTTCCCCTTGCGGAAGAGTTCAACTTTTCAATCAACGTGGAATATCTGCCGCGAACCTGCATCGGAAACTGTGTGGTGGAACTTCAGAAAATCGTTTCCCGATTTGATTCCAAACATGTCGGCATCTGTTTTGATGTGAATCACATCATGGATCGTTACCGTGAATTGCCAGACATGATTACAGAACTTGCACCGCGAATACGGTCTTTTCATATCAGCGATTACGATGGTGAGGATGAACTGCACTGGATTCCGGGGCAGGGGATCAACGATTGGTGTGAAGTGATGCGCAGGATCAAAGCAATTGATCACGATGTACTGTTGATCCTTGAAACAACGTATCAACTGGCAGGACGTCCCAACCGGAAAGCTGATCCGGTTTTTGCAATCCGTCAAAATGAAAATGCATGCTGGTTTCTGGAAAACTGTGATACGATCATTGCAGCGCAGAATCAATTCAAAATACCGGGGAATTTTACAGCCTGATTTTTAATTGAAAAAACTATCAATCCGCTTGAAAAATCCTCATATAGAGATATATTAACCTGAATTTATGAAAACGGTTAACCTGCGGTGTAATATCCCCATGAAAAAAAAGATTTCTGAAAAGCGGATCACAATCAGAGATGTGGCGAAGGCTGCAGGGGTGAGTATTGCAACCGTAAGCCGGGTAATCAACGGTCAGAACGACAAGGTGTTCCCGACAGAAACGCGGAAACATGTCTGGACTGTTGCGCATCAGATGGGGTATGAACCGAATCAACAGGCACGCAGGCTGCGCAGCGGTATCCGTTCATCCCGGACAAAAACAAATCTGATTATGAGAATTTTCAACCGCGGCGGCGAAGAAGTTCTGGGAAAACGTGCTCTGGCTGATAATGTGCAGACCTTTGACTGGGCGGCGAATCAATATGGTTTTTTCACGACGAATTATCATTATTATCATGAAGAAGGATTCCGCTGTCCTCTGCTGCTGGATGATTTGATCGACGGTGTGGTTATTGGTGTGCCGCACAAAGACATTGTCAGAATCGTCTCAGAAAAAGTGCCGACGGTTTTGCTTGATGTCGGTTCCGGCGGCATCGGCACCGATTTGCCGCGAGTGAATTCAGCCACTGCGGAGGGTTTAATGGAAATCCTTTCTCTGGCAAAAGAGCTTGGACACCATTCTCTTGCAATCGTTGGAGGTCCGCCGGTTGCCAATGATAACTTTTTACGGAATTATTTTCAGATGATCAGGAACTGTGCCGATGAAC
Source organism: Lentisphaeria bacterium (assembly GCA_017503375.1). Taxonomy (GTDB): domain Bacteria; phylum Verrucomicrobiota; class Lentisphaeria; order Victivallales; family UBA1829; genus SIG79. The sequence continues at coordinate 25,709 of JAFVTF010000039.1, forward strand.
TTGGTTATGTTCTTTCTCCGCAATATACATTTCAGGCGGAAAACATCAATGATGGAAATCATGATGAAATGATGCATGAGATCGCTCTGTTATTAGAGCCGGAAATCAGAAATGGTTCTGTGTCATTGATCGCTGGTGAGGATATGGTTTATTCCGCAAGTCTTTATAAAGAACTGATATCTATGGGAATAAAAATTCCGGAAGATGTCTCTCTCATATCTGTCAACAGCATTGGATTTGAAGATGAAATTTCCGGAAAAATTACATCTGTTGCTCATAACTGGATTCAATTGTGCAAATCAGCAATAGAAGTTTTGAAAGATACGATTGACGGAAAAATATTATGTTCAGAGTTCCTGGTTGCGCCCCGGATAAACCGTGGTACGACATTGGATAAAGTAAAGCTTCATAACAAAAAGGAAAAAATAAAATGAAAGCTGCTTTTATTGGCGGGGGATCATTGCGTTTGCTTCCCATTTTCAGAGGAATTTTTCAACAGACCCCGGAAGTTTTTCAGGACGGTGAAATCCGGCTGATTGATCTGAAACAGGACCGTGCGGAAGCTGTCGCAAAAATGGTCGCCGCATGTCCCGAATATCAGAATGTAAAATGTAAAATCGTAAGTACTTCTGATCTCGATAAAGGATTGGAAGGCGTTGATGTCCTTTATCTGACGATGGCGGCTGTCCGTGAACCGACGGAGTCTCAGGCTGAATTTCTTGGGTTGAAATATGGTTATCTTTCTTCCGACCAGCTGTCCATCAACGGTGCATTCCTCTCTCTCCGTCTGGGCGGATTTATTTTGTCCCTGGCAAAGAAACTGGAAACTTTGAGTCCGAACGCATTGATGCTGATTTTTCCGAACCCTGTTGCGGTTTACAGCTGCATGGTCAACCGTTTTACAAAGATCAAGGCTCTCGGTATTTGCGGCGGTTTCGGAAATCACCGTTGGGACCTTACCCGTCTCTGTTTCGGAAAAGATGAGCATGACAGAAACTGGAATGTTGTTGCAGCAGGTGTAAATCACCTTTCCTTTATTCTTCGCGGTGAATACAAGGGAGAAGATCTTTACGGTTCCCTTTTTCCCCGGCTTCTCACTGATTCCTGGAAAGTGATGGACGTCCAGGGAGAAGGCGATCTCAAGGATATGCTTGAAGATGCTATCATTCAGCTTTATAATATGTACCGTAAATACAATACGATGATCTTTTCCACAGAATTTGACGGCATGGCGCATGTTTCTGTGAGAGGACAGGAGCTTTATCAGAGACGTATTGAACGGCGTGCCATCGGTTTCGATCCGGAAAAGAAACGTCTGGAAAGTATTGCTGCGATTGAAAAACGATTTGCAGATTTCATTGAACTTTCCAAAGATCCTTCTCAGGTTGATTGGAACGGTAAAGATGCCGGCAAGATCAACTGCGGTAAAAATACAACAGATATTTCCATTCCGATCCTCAAGGCTCTCGCCGGATTTGAAAAAATGCGAATTGTCGCCAGCCGTCCGAACTATGGCGCAGTTGCCGGATTGCCGGAAAATGCTTCCGTTGAATATACCATGGACATCTTCAAAGATACGATTACTCCGGTGGAAAATCAGTATATTCCCTCACCGTTCCGCGGTCTGATCACTTCCCTTTCTGAATTCCAGACCCTGAATGCTGAAGCTCTTGCAACCCGTGATCCGAAACTGTTTGCCGCAGCTTTGGATGCTTACCCGAACCATCAGTTTACAAAGAACCGGAAAGAGTTCTTTGCCAAGATGTTTGATATTTATACAGATATCGATCCCATCTGGCGGAATGCTCTTGACTGGATCCTTTAACAGAAAACGGAGTTGATTATGGAAAAGTTCAGAATCGGTTTGTATGGCTGCGGCTGCCGGACTCAGGCAATTTTGGAACGCGCTCTGGCTTCCGGGACTGCCTGTGTCACCCGCTGTCATGATATCAATCAGAAAAGTGCAGAAGCTCTGGCGGAAAAATACGGTGCAAAAGTTGCAACTCTGGAAGAACTGCTCAGTGCAGATGATGTGGATATGTTTCTCATCTCCCTGTTCCCTGCAGCGCATCCGGATGCTTTGCTGAAAGCTGTGACCGCCGGGAAACCGGTTTATATTGAAAAACCGGTGGCTGTTTTTCCGAAAGATATTCACCGTCTGCTTCCGTTGAGCGGAAAACATTATATTCACGTGGGGCTTTCCTACCGTTATATTCCGGTGTTCCGCCAATTGACAGAGCTTGTTCAGTCCGGAAAAATCGGCAAGCTGATGGGAATCAACTTCAATTGGCTTTGCCGTCATAAGGTCCCGGAACTCAAGCCCGGAGAAACTCCGAACTGGCGGCATGTTCCTGAAACCGGAGGCGAATTGACTCAGCACTATTGTCATTGCTTTGAATGGTTCCGGACTTTGGGCGGGGATTTCACTGCGATAACAGCTATGAGCATGATGCGTCCCGATAATCATTCCTGTGTGGAAGACGGCTGGGATCTGATTATGAAACAGGCATCCGGCTGTCAGATCAGTTTCCATTCCAGTGAAACCAATCCGCGTTTTACGGTAAACGGTCATCTGGAGGGAACAGAAGGTTCTCTGGAATGGGAATGGAATAATCCTTCCCGCATTACATTTTTCAAAGACAGTTTCTCCAAGAGTGCAGGGGAAGTGATACCTGTCAAGGAAGATATCCCCGATGCTCTGGAAGAATTTATTGAACGTTACCGCGCAGGAAAAGAACCGATGGTTTCACTGGAAGACGGTTTGTGGTCTGTTCTGCCTCCGATTTTTGCGCGAAAGAGTGCCGCATCCGGAAAAGTCGTATCCTTCCCCGCTGCATTAAACGAACTGGAGGAAAATTGATATGTCAGATTTCGATGTGAACGTTGTTAAGTGTGAGCTTTGGTTTTTGCCGATCACTATGCGTGTTCCCCTGAAATTCGGGAGCGAGATCAGCACCGGTTATGATACGACAAAAGTCCGGATCACAGTGGAAGACAGGAATGGAAAGCAGGCTGTCGGTTGGGGAGAATCCCCGCTGAGCCCCGCATGGGCATGGCCGTCCTCTGAATCATTCGCTGACCGTCTGGAAAAAATGCGGGTGATGTGCCGGAAACTGGCTGTCCTCTGGAATAAGTTTACTGTCAGCGGTCATCCCATGGAAATCGGTTATGAATTTCTGGAAACTCAGCTTCCCGGTGAATATCCCCAGCTGGCAGAATTGACTTGCAACGCTCCCTTTGACCTTGCTTTGCATGATGCTTACGGAAATCTTCATGGCGTTCCGGTTTATGAAACCTATAACGCAAAATATATGAACCGCGATCTGGCAAGTTATTTCGGCGACGATCAGTTCAAGGGCCTTTATCCGGAAGACTTCTTTGTCAAACCCGGAAAGACTCTTCCCGTCTGGCATCTCGTCGGCGGAAAAGATTTGCTTTACCCTGAAGAACTCACCGGTACCGAACCCGATGACGGTTATCCTGTTCTGCTGGATGACTGGATCAACACAGATGGTTTGAACTGTCTCAAGATCAAACTCCGCGGCGATGATGAAGAATGGGATTATGCCCGTATGCTCCATTGCGGCAGAATTGCCCTGGAACATGGCGTTGATCATCTTTCCACAGACTTCAACTGCATGGTGAAAGACCCCGGTTATGTCAACAGAATTCTGGATCGTCTGCTTTCCGAGCACCCCAAGATTTTCAATCTGATCCTTTATGTTGAACAGCCGTTCCCCTACGATCTGGAAAAGAACCGGATCGACGTTCATTCCTGTTCCGCACGGAAACCTCTGTTCATGGATGAAAGTGCCCATGACTGGCGTTTTGTGAAGATGGGAAGAGAACTCGGCTGGACCGGTGTTGCATTGAAGACCTGCAAGACTCAGACCGGAGCCTTACTGAGTGCATGCTGGGCGAAACAGCATGGAATGACTCTGATGGTTCAGGACCTCACCAACCCCAGACTGGCAATGCTGCCTCACGTTCAGCTTGCAGCCCATGTCGGAACCATTATGGGTGTGGAATGTAATGCAATGCAGTTCTATCCCGATGCGTCCGCAGCGGAAGAAAACGTTCATCCCGGACTTTACCGCAGACGGAACGGTGTGCTGGATCTCAGCTCCATTTCCGGCAGCGGTTTCGGAATGAGAGTCGACGAAATGAATCTTGAACTTCCCGAACAAGAGGTCCTTGCATGAGTGAAAAAATTGGTTATGGAGTGATCGGGGCAGGGAATATCGGCGGGCTTCATGCCCGTGTGATCGCCTCTCTGCCCAATGCAAAACTTGCGGCAATCTTTGATGTCAATCAGGAGGCGGCTGAAAAGTTTGCTGCCCAATATCAGTGCAAAGCATATCATGATATGACTGCATTCCTTGCAGATTCGGAGGTGCAGGCTGTTACCATTGCCACGCCTTCCGGTCTTCATGGAAAAATGGCGATCGCTTCAGCCAATGCGGGAAAACATGTGTTCTGTGAAAAACCTCTTGAAATCACCGTGGAAAAATCCGATGAGATCATCAAGGCTTGCGACGATAACAATGTCCTGCTCTCACCTGTTTTTCAAGGGCGTTTCACCCGTCCTGTTCAGTTGGTGAAAGATGCCATGAGAAAAGGCCGTTTCGGCCGGATGGTTCTTGCCAGTGCTCAGGTCCGCTGGTTCCGTGAAGCCGTCTATTACAGTTCCTCCAATTGGCGGGGAACCTGGAAAATGGATGGCGGCGGTGCTTTGATGAATCAGTCCATTCATGCAATGGATATGCTGCTTTATATCAATGGTGCGCCGTTGGAAGTGTTTGCATACGCAGGAACGCTCACCCACAGTATAGAAGTGGAAGATAACCTTTGTGCCGTCGTGAAGTACAGGAACGGTTCTTTTGGAACCATTGAGGTGAGTACCAGCTGCGCTCCCGGGTTCCCGCGCCGTGTGGAATTTTCCGGCAGCGATGGAACTGTTGCTTTTGAAGAAGACAAGATCACCCGATGGGAGTTTGCCAATAAACTGCCGGAAGATGATTTGATCATGCAGGAACTTTCCGGGACAGGGGATGTCGGCGGCGGAAGAAACCCCATGGATATCCAGGATTTGGGACACCGTCTTCAGCTGGAAGATTTCACTGATGCGATCATTCACTGCCGGGAACCTCATCTGAACGGCAGAGAAGGCCGCAGAGCCGTGGAATTCATTTGCGGAATCTATGAATCCGCAAGAACCGGAAAACCCTATCGGTTCAATTGAAATCAGTAAGTTGAACACCCAAAACGGGACTGTTGCAAAAACCTTGAATCCTGCCTGTTCTTTTCTGTTTTCAGATAGAACTTGAAATCATACCGTTTTGCAACGGTCCCATTTTTCCGAACATTCAATCATTATCAAAACCGCCTGAAAAAATCTGCTTCAGACCCCAAAGCGCCACAAATATAACAATCAGAAATCCCATAGGTATTTTCCTCCATGTTTATATTCTGATACGGCGATAAATTAAAATTCTTGCAGTATGGGAAATTATTCCACTTTGTATCCTGATTATTTTTTTCCGTAAATAATATTCATTGAAAGATCAGAAAGACTGTTGAGTTTTTTCTGATCTTTTGTGTCTTGGGAAATATTATTTGCTTCTGACCGGAAAAAAAATACTTTATGTTCCATGAAAGCTCTGAGAAAATACGGGAGCTTTTGATAGGTGTTATTCAAAGATTCCGGCATCTTTTTCATAAAATCCTGCGGCAGAGCCAATTCTGTCATACGTTGCCAGAATGTTTTTGTTTCCGGATAGAATTTTCCTGTGACCGGAAGGATATTTATCAAATCATTCCATTGATTGACCGGTATTTTCTCCAGAACGGCATCAGAATCCAGTTCTGCAATGACAAGAGATTCCTGTTTCATTCTGCAAGGAAGCATTTTTGATTGGAAAACAAGGGAATCGCAGTTCCATTCATGATGTTCTGTTTTATCATTCTGCAATGCCAGAAATTCTTCGGGAGCCTGCAGGATCAACTCCCATTCTTTGCGTTGTTCTTCCGGAAGCGTCTTGATAAAATCCAGCAGAAATATGATTTTCTTTTCGTCGGATTTATTCAGTTTTTTCAGATAAACCAGATATTTTTTCAGATTATCCCATTCATCCCAGGCATTTTTATCTGAAATATCATAGGATAAAACGGATGATATTTTTCCCAGTTTCATGTAATGGACACAAGCGGTGAAGTTAGCTGAAAAAATGAAATCAGCCCATGGACCTGTTTCTTTTTCGAGCCATTCTTTCAGTGCTTTTTGCATCGGTTTTGATTCGACAGAGATGATTTCCTGATTCAGACTGAAACATTTTTCCAATATATTCTTTGTTGCCTGCAGCGGAGATAAAACTCTGGTTTCATCAACGAAACTCTGCAAATTGGAGAATAATGTCAAATATTTTTTACCCAGCGGAATCTTATTCTGTTTGAAAAACTCAAGTACAAGTTCTTTTGTAACAACAGAATCTTTTACATTTATCAATAGCCTGCTCAGTGAAGCAAAAGATGGAACTGTTTCTGCCGGATTATCCTTTTTCTGCTGCAGTTCAAGAAGGGTTGCTGCAAGAAGGGCATCACTGTAAACCTGGCCGGATTGCAAATGCTCTTTCCGCAGATAAGCCAGCTGTTCCGTAATTTGATTTCCGGAATCCCGGAGATATTGCAGAAAAGCTTTGTCATCGCTCTGAAAAACTCCGCAGTTGAATTTGCGGACATAATCATCAGAAACAGATTTTACATAATTCAAATATTGATTATGTTTTTCCAGATCGAACCCGCAAACATCGCAGGCGTAACATTTCATTTGAATCTTTTGTCCGGAAAAATAGGTATGTAATGCATTATTCCGGCAGGTGTATTTTTTGCAGAAATCCATTACAGAATACATCTGCATTGACCGATCACACATTTTTGTATAAATATAGAACTGATAATCTTTATCAGCTTTTACTTTTTCAGTGATCCCGATAAAATGAAATTCCGAAGTTTTCCAGTCGAAATAATAGTCTTTCAGCATTTTTTCAGAGTGCATAAAACGGGCAAGCAGAATACATGCTTTCATCAGATCTTCGTTCAGTACAGTATTGTAATTTGTACAGGAAATTGCTTTATCTCCCCGTTCCGGCAGCTGACCAAGAATGTTGCTTCCGATATTCAATAACTCTTCAAAAGGTCTGTCGATAGCCCACTCTCTCTGTCCATTTTTCCCTGTAAAATCATTTTCTTCAAAAAAAGTCACAGATATTTCCGGCGGACATCCCTGTTTGATATATTCATCAAGAATTGTTTTATCCCGACAGACACGACCGGCTCCCTGAACCAGTTCCCCCAATGAAATGGGTGCATTGTTATAGAGGATTCCCCAGATATCCGGCTTGTCGATTCCCATGCCATAGGCTTTTGTTGCAACAAGAATATCAATTTCATTTTTCAGGAACTTTTGATGCGTCTCATTCAAATCTTTCGGAGAAATCGCATATTTCGCTGTCTTATTTCTGTGGTACATCCCGACAGAATAATTCTTCTCGCTTAAATATGTTGCGACACTTACGACATTCTCTGCTGTTGAACAGTATATCAGAACCGGTTTGCCGTGAGAGCGTCTTATAAAATTATCTATCTGAGTATCATAACCGGATAAGTCTTTAATGACTTTGACCGAAAATTTCACACGGGGACGCACGACGGAATCTTCTGAAATATATTCATCCGTGATTCCGAATGCTTCTTTGATTTCCTGCTTGACAGATTCTTCTGCTGTGGCTGTCAACGCAAGCGTTTGAGGTTTTCCGAAGATTTCCCAAGCACGTTTCAGTTCTCCGTAAGATGGTCTCCATTGCGTTCCGGCTTCCGAAATCATGTGAGCTTCATCGATCACCAGCATGGAGATGCCGTTTTTCAGAAGCAGATTGATGAAGTTTTTATGCAGCCGTTCCGGGGCAACGTAAAGCAATCTGATTTTTCCCTGAGTAACTTGACTGTAAATCTTTTTGATTTCATTTTCATCAGAGATATCGGAATTTAAGTAAGCAATTTCATCTTTGAATCCGGTTTTGTTTTTCAGTGATTCCACCTGGTCATACATCAAAGCTTTCAAGGGGGATATGACCAGCGTCAATCCGGGCCGCATCAATGCCGGCAGCTGATATGTTAAAGATTTACCGCTTCCGGCAGGATGGATCACAAATTGTGCAGGAACGCCGGAAAGCACATTATCAATGATCTTTTTCTGCCAACCGTAAAGATGCGGGATATTCATTTTTTTCAATAAATCATCCAGCGATCTCATTCCTGTGATCCGGTTGAATAATGCTGTCTGAGAAAATGCGTTCCACTCTTCTGAAAATCTGTCATTAAATTCAGAAAAATCAATAGTCGACGATATTTTTTGCAGCAGTTCGGCTGGCGTTTTAAATGTTTCGATTTCAATGCCGCAAAATACCGTTTCCACAGCAGATCTATAATCTTTTGTCAAAAAACGGTTATCCGTCAATACAAAAATTCCTCTATCGCTTTCTTTCCGGATCAACCGCCCGAACGCCTGCCTCAGATCCATCAGCATGGCAGGCAGGATGAGTTCATCAAACCATTGGTCTCCTGCAAGTTTCATTTTTGCTTTCAGAATGGGATCATCCCGGCGGGGGAAGGGGAGCTTTTCCAGAATTTCACAGGAAAGCGTATCTCCCGGCGCATCGAATCCCTGAAAGAACGCTCTGGTTCCCAGCAGAACTTTTTGCGGTTCTTTGATAAACAATTCTGCCAGTTCATCATTTCCAACGGTTCCTTCTCCTTGTGCCAGAATCTGATCCGGAAAGATTTTCTTCAAAACAGCAGCATGACCTTCCAGCCGCATTGCTGCGGTATAAAGAGCCAGTGTTCTTCCGTCAAAGGCTTTGATCAGACTTCCGGTCAAACAGATGCGTTCTTTCAAAAAAAGTTCCGGATTTACAACGGATGTACAATCATAAACGGAACCTGTTGCCGGGATGAAAACTCTGCATTGTTTTTGATAATCAAATGGAGACTTCAGTTTATAAGTCTGATCCGGTTTTGGGAATCCGCACAAATTGATAAAGTAATCGAATTCATGTTCCGGCTCTTTTCCCGGAAGCGCAAGTGTGGCAGAAAGTCCAATCGTTCCGACCCATTTTTGCCAGAACTCTTCCAGCAGTTCTTTTGTTTTGACCGGAGAATATTTCAGAGCAGCCTGATCTTTACCAACTGGTTCAAAATAAAAAATTCCTTTATCATCATCAAAAGCTGTGTCATGCAGAACTCCACGGATAAATTCATAAACAGTGTGCCATTCAGAATTCAGTTCAACGAGAATATTGCTGTAAAATGGACTGCATCTGTTTTGCACCCATAATGGAAAAGGTGTTTCTTCCAGAAATTCAGTATCGTTGTAAAACGTTCCCCAGAAATTGTTATCAGGAACATAAACGCTGCCTTGAACATTCGATTGAATAAGTCCGATCAAACGTTCCAGCATGGAGTGAAATTCAGCGACTTTATCAGAACAAACCTCAAAACAGAGATCTGCCCGCTGCTGTAATGCCCGCAAATATCCGGTTGAAACAGATTTTGATAAAACCGATGATGCCGCTTCCGGCAGTGCATGAGCTTCATCTGCAACAAGAATTTTATTCTCAAAAAGCGGACTTTCTCTCAGAGAAAACAGTGCATGATGATTCAAGATCACAAGAGAACTTTCAAAAGCTTTCTTTTCCAATCCTTTATAGTAACAGTTATGTTCATCATTCCGGCAGAAACTGGAAGCAGCGGTCAAATGCTGTTTCATAAAGGTAATGAATTTTTCACTCCAGCCGAGCGTAAGAACAGCCTGTAATTCATGATTGTTACTGTCTTTCAGAATATCGCAAAGCCAGGTGAGTTCTTCAAAGAATTCATGATTTTTCGGCATATCTTTCAGATAATGAGAACAGGCATTTTTACAAAGATAATTGGATCGGCCCATCAGAACAACATGTTCAAAATTCAGTTTTTCTGCGGTATTTGCAATCTGTTTCTGCAGCAGTTTTCCGGAAGTGGAAACGATGATCGGCCAGGTATTATAAATGGAGAGCGGACCCAGATACATCAGGGTTTTTCCGATGCCGGTAGGTGCTTCCAGCAAAATGGAACGTTTATTACTGATAGTAGATTTAATATATACATCAGCAACAGCTTTTGAACCTTTGAATTGTTCTTCCCGGAAATCTTTTGTATTATCAAAACCAAGAGTTCCAAGAAGTTTCTGCCAGTCAGTCTTTTCCATTTTTTATCCTTATTTTTTACATTGCATGAATATATCATATTTTTCAACCTTTTCAAGTAATCGGAAGAATATCTCTGTAAAAACTCTCGAATCTCCGTTTGAAAAATAATCAGTATGGATTATATTAGCCGGAAATAATATTTTCAGGGAGTTGTTTATGGATATACAGGAATTTGGCAAACGCATGAAGTTTGACGATGATACGTTGAAGAAGTTTGAACCGGGCTGGCAGGAACTTCTGGAACATTCTTCAGATTCTCTCCCCGATTTTATGAGAAAAGAGTTTTATACAAAATATTATCCTCTTTGCAAAGGTCCGGAAAACAGTTTGATCTTTCCTGCAATGGAAAAAGTGGAAAGGATTCTTGAATCAAATCCTGCAGCAGCCCGTTATGCATGGATGCTTCATTACGCACTGCTCCTGGCTCCGAAAAATATTCTTAATCTGCCGTGGAGAGAACCGATGGAAGTCTTTGGAAAAAATTCCGGAATTTTTCTCCTGATGATCGCTCTTTCCGCATTGCCGCTTGTCCGTAAAAAACACGAAGAATTGAATCTTCCGGAAAAATATATGCATGGTGTCGCAGAATGGATCGGCGGAACCATCGGGATTTATGCCGCCGCTCATAACGGACAGCCGGGACATACAATAACTCAGACGTATTGGCTGCGGTACAGTATCAACGGCGAACTTTTCAGAATCGGAAGACTGGAATTTCTGCCCGGAGTCTGGAATCCGGAATTGCCCGCTGTTTACAGAAACAGAAATGACCGGTCTCTGGCTGTTCTCTGTCAGGATGGCTGGGCTTTTGATAAAGAAGGGTTCCGTGTTGATCCGGAACAGAAAACTCCCGCATTTACCGCAAAACTGATTTTTATGGATGATTCCATTACAGGAACACCCATCTCTCCTTACGGCTTTCCTGTTCCGGAACAGACTGTCACCTTGAACCGGAAGGATTGGGAACCTGTTTGCGCTCCATGGGAAAAGAATCTGACGATCCATATTCCCGGGGGAGGGGGAATCACAACAGGAGCTCTTTATCAATCTCTGCGTGATGCAAAAGAGTTTTATAAAAAATATTTCGGAGAGGATTACAAAGTCTTCACCTGTATGTCATGGCTTTTTAATCCCGCTTGGGAAAAAGAACTTCCGGAATCCAATATTGCAAAATGGCAGAAACAGGTTTATCTGACACCGCCATTACCGCCTGCCGGAATGCCCGGATACTTTTTCATTTATGGAAAAGCTGAAGGTGATCCCCGCAGACAACCTGTCACAAGTTCTTTACACAAAGCATTTTGCAATATTATCGAGCGCGGAGAGCCTCTGCGCTGGGGCGGAATGTTCTTTATGGCTGAAGATATCGAAGAATACGGAACAGAATATTACAGAAAACAGTGGAAAATGAGTGAAAAATAAGGCTCTGTTCCCAACGAAGGTTGGTTTGTGAGCGGGAAAGACGGAAAAAACTTTTGAAAATTTTTCCCTTCTTCCCCGAACCCCATCATCCTTTCTGTTTGATTTTCAAAATCTCCGGTACGGAAAGCAAGCCGCAGGGAACCAGCTGGCGTTCCGGATGTTCATAGACTTTGTGCTGATACGGACCTGTCCGGATGGGCCATTTTTCGTTCAGATAAAACGGTCCGAGCGCATTCCGCCGATGTCCGTATACAGTGATTTCAATATGACTTTTTCCTGCAGGAAGCTGAATCTGATACGGCGGCCAGGGAAGAATCGTTTCTTCATTATCATTGATTTTGACTCCCAGGAGCGAACCGCGCCATTCTCCAATTTTTAATAACGCCGGTTCAGAGAGTTCCGTTTCTGTGATATAAGTCAGATTTCCTGCATAGTTCGGGAGATTCTGACTGCACCAGTCTCCGCATGTCAGCGTTTCCGGAAGTGTTGTGATAACGTTATTGTTTTTTACACCGAAATTACCCGAGAGATAAACTGTTTCTAAACCGCGTTGTCCGCAGTTGTAATCCGTGCGGAGCGTCAGAATATTCTTCCCGTTTTTCAGTAAGTTCAACGGGATTTTTACTCCCCGGAGAATGTCCTCCATCCAGAACCCATCTGTTTCAGCCGGGAATGATATTCCGTTCAATTCAAACGAAAACAGTTCCGGATGTTCCATGAAAAGTGTACATGGCGATTGCGGAATCGTTTCACATTCAAAATCATATCGGAGTTCCAGTTTTACGCTTTTCCATTTTTTGTTCTTATCCCATCTCCACGGTTGAGCCATCAAACCGCCGCGGGGTGCAGAACCCAGTCCGGTACGCAGTTCATCATCCACAAGCAGAATATAATTTTTCTCTTTCCAGTTCCCGTTTTCAATGCGCCATGCTGCATGATCCAATACCAGTTTGTTTGATTCTGAAAGACGGTATTTCATGGGGGTATCTGTCAATGGAATTCCGTAGGCCATTGGCAGATTTTTTTTCTCCGGAGCATTGGAAATATCATTTTGAGTGATAAAATAAAGTTTTGTTTCCAACTGCTCCAGCGGAGTGTTGAAACGGTAATATTTTCCATCGGATACAAAATTTGTTTTCGTTATTGCTCCGTTCTTCAGATCAAGTTCATAAAGATTTCCCCGGTCAGAGAGTTCCAGTGAAACTTCAATAGAAGAATATTGAATGTTCCGGTCCCGTACCATAGGAGCTTCTTTGACTGCTGGAGAAAACTCCATGGAGGTGTTGCAGAGCATGAAACTGTATGCATCATCGAGATCAGCCAGCCGGTATAATACAGAATGAGCCTCTTTTCCATCAGAGGTGATAGAAACTCTGCGCGGAATCTTATCTGAAATATCTTCCATAGTGACTTTTGTAAATTTTTCAAAAAGTTCAGCTGCACGTTCGGAGGGCAGGGCATCCACAAACTCCGGCGGCATTCCCAGATAGAAAACTTTCCCTGTGAATTTTTCCAGCAAATCAAGCGTTGTACTGCGGATCGTCCTCAGCTGCGGGATCAGCACCATGGAATAATGAGCCTGTCCCAAAGTGAGCGTTTCTGAATCCGCAGAACCGAACCGTGAAAGATGTTCTTCGTCACCGAAATCAAAATCCAAATGTTCCGATAAAAGGAGATTTGTCAGTTCGTTGTGAGCTTTGTCAAGAGGTGCAACCTGTTCCGTATAGAAGCCGTCCATTGCTTTTGTTCCGGGTTTGATTTGACGGCGTTCCCGTTCGATGTCTGTTGCCGGAATATCTTTTATCATAACGGCCCAGACGGATTCGATCGGATGAATGACCAGCAGGTCCCGTATTTCATCTCCGGGCGTCAACGTTGCAGAAAGCCGGGCAAAATAATCTTCCATGACGGAATATTTTTCATACCACGGAGAATGACTTGAAATACTTGCCGGATAGTCCCGTTTCCCTTCCGCCTCCATGGAGTACCAGGAAAGGTGCAGACACCGCTGGTTGACGCCCAGAGCAAATTGCCAGTCGCATAACGCTTTGTGTCCGAAAATCGGAAAATCCCATCCTGTACAAGCATAACTTTCCGTCATGACACGTTCTTTCCCGAGCTGTCTTGCAACGGATGTGCACTGTTTGATCGTGTTGAAAACATTCCAGTGTTCGGTGAGAACATCAATTCCGGGAATCTGCATGTGTTCATAAAACCGCATGGCAGCCCCGTTATAAAGAACCTGTCCGGAAAGATAATCTTCCATTGTGGTATGTCCGGTCATGGAAAGATGATGTTCGCCGCACCATTTTCCGATGACTCCGGTAAATGTTTTTGTAAACAGGTTTGTAATCAGATTATAGTAATCATAACGGACTTTTGAGACTTCATATTCTCCGAAGAAGAAAAGTTCCGGAAGATGATCCAGCAGATCATAGCCGCATGTTTTCCGGAATTCATCCGGGAGCTTTGCAGTCCATGGCATACTCAACAGAACATCTCCGTGAATATAACATGGTTCATCAGAAAAGATACCGGGAATGGATTTTCCGAATTTTTCACCGTACCGCTTATAATATTCTTCATGTGTAACGTTGACAAATTCTTCAACAGCCGCCGGATTGAGTGTGTCCAGATAGGTTTCCCCGTTATACCAGCTGGACCGTTCCATATATTCCCAGTAAAAGGTATAATAATCTCCGGATTCCGGAATTTCATTATCTGTCAGTCTCCGGGATTCCAGAAGTTTATTCCCTTGTGTTTTCAGTTCAAAGCGGACAACCGGTGTTCCCGATTCCGGGGCATTGCCCTGACAGTATTTGAGTTTCCGCATTTTGAATTCATCATTGGCGGTAACAATACCTCCTGCGGCTCCGGAGGGCCAGCGGTCTTCATCATAAAGCCACGCTTCCATTTCCTGTTTTTCCGCTTCATCAATACACGCTGAAATACATTCAAACCATTTGCCGGAAAGGTATGGCGTATCCAATCCTGTGCGGGAGTGCATGTAGAATCCGCCGAATCCCATTTGTTTCATTGTCCGGATCTGACTGCGCAATTTTTCCGGATTCAATGCAGAATTCCAAGCCCAAAATGGTGCACCCCGGAATTTGGAATCCATATTTTTCACGTTTTCAAGTAATGTATTCAGCATGGTATTGTTCCTTTATTCTCATTTTACTATAACATAGCACGCTTTTATCTTAGATTCAAGCCTTGTTCAAAAGAGGGATATGAAAGAATGTCTCAGAAAAAATTTTTTCAAAAAAATAACATTACCCCTCTTGCAATTTTCAGAAAAATGATATATAATATGTTATAAAAGAAGAATATAAGATCTTATATTTTGTTTGGAGGTTACAATGTCAACGCCCCGTTACAGAATCATAACGAATGATTTGCTGAATGCAATTGATACCAACGAATTGCATCCGGGGGATCGTATTGCCTCGATCCGGGAACTTTCGGAAAAATATCAGGTCAGCCAGATCACGGCACTCCGTGTTTTCAAAGAACTTTCCCAGCTTGATAAGATCGAACGGCGCGACGGAATGGGGTATTTCGTAAAAGAAAAGGAAAAAGAAAAAACAATCGTTCCGGGAAATACTCTGATTCTTGCCTGCCGTTCACCGCAGCAGGTTTCTACAAAAGATAATTTTATTCTGCGGTTGACGGAAGGAATACAAACCTCTGCATTATCCCGCGGGCTGAATCTTTTTGTGCCAAGAACTGTTGCCATGATCCGGACTCCCATCATAGATGAGGCCCACATGGAAAATCTTCTGCGGGATATTCAGGAAGTTTCCCATCCGGCAGGAATTATTCTGGATATGCTTTACCCGGATGAGATGATCAGAAAACATATTTTGCCGCATATCGGAAATCTGCCGTGTGTGATTGCCGGAAGAAAAAGCAAACTTCCTGTACAGACAGTTTCTCTTCCTTTTATGAAATGTGCTGATGACGCAGCGCGTTTGGCAATGCAATCCGATGCGGAAGAATTTTTTATTTATGAAGACAGCCGGAATCCCTGGGGCGGAAATGCGGAAATGTGTCAACGTTTGCAGGACCTGCTCATGAAAGCCGGATTCTCACGGAAGCAGATTCATTTCCGTGATAAAATACTGACTTTCCGTCAGCGCGATGTGGAACTGCGCGACGAATTGAAAGAAAAAATATTATCCTCATCCCATAAAATACTGGTGTTTTCTTCCTCCGATTATTTCAGTGAAACGATTATGAATGAACTGCATGAAGAGTGCTGTTTCGGAAAACGCTGTTCTCTGATTTCTTTCGGCGGATTTGAATGTATGATGACGAATATTCCGCCAGTCACGTCGATCGTTCCGGATGCCCGTAAAATCGGTGTGCTTGCTGTGGAACAAATCCTGAAAAACGATATGAATGCTTATTCACAAAATCTGGAAACAGATTACAAAATAGAATTGAACTGTACTTTATAAAAATACTCAACAGGAGGAACTTTTTTATGATCAGAAAATGGAACGGAAAAGCAGCTCAGGAAAAAAGAGATTTTACTCTGATTGAACTGCTCGTTGTGATTGCGATCATCGCAATTCTAGCCGGAATGTTATTGCCCGCTTTGAACAATGCACGGGAATCCGGACGCGGCGCAAGCTGTAAAAACAATATGAAACAGATCGGTTTGCACACCGCAAATTATTGCAATGACAACGACGATTTTTATCCTGTTGGAGCATCTTATAAAGGCGGACCGTTGTATTCCGGTGAACAGACATGGTTCGACTGTATGAAGAATTATCTGCCGGAGTTATGGGCAAATGGAAATTTCTACTGTCCAATCAAATCTTCCTCTTCCGTTCCGCCTCCGACTTACGGCGGAATCTTCCGTTGTCCTTCCGATAATTTCCGTATTGCCAAAGGTGTTGCAATTCCGAAACGGGCTTTGAGTTATGCTTTGCATGGCAGTATCGGTCTTGCCTATAACAGCGAAGGAAAATATAATTCCTACTACATCACAAAAGTTACCCAGGCAAAAAATGTCTCTACCCGTATTTACCGCATAGATTGTACTTACGAAGCAAAACCGGCGGCATATGTCGGTTTGGATAACTTCCATGATATTTATGGGTTCAATGATACTGATGAAAGTTCAAAAGGAGAAGTTTCATTTCGTCACAACCGTCAGGCAAATGCTTTGTTCCTTGACGGTCATGTGGGCAGCCTGAATATAACTCAGACAAAATCCAATCCCCAGCAGTATCTGACTCAATAAATTCGGGGGACATTCAAAATGAAAGTACAGTTTTCAATTCTTCTGACTCTTTGCATATTCCTTTCCTCTCTTTCCGGAAAGGAATATTTTACCTGCATCAGCGGAAATGATAAAAATCCCGGAACTGAACAGGCTCCATTCAAGACCATTCAGAAAGGGGTGAACTCTCTGCAGCCGGGCGATACGCTGACCATTCTTCCCGGTGTCTACCGGGAAAATGTGAGTTGGAAATTCAATGGCGATTCCGCAAAAAAGACAGTTGTCAGAGCAAAATATCCCGGAACAGTTCTCCTGCGCGGAGATTCTCCTGTCTCCGGTTTCAAGAAAGTGGATGGACTCCGCAATTGTTACAGTATTCCCCTTGAAAAAGAACCGGAAGGTGTCAATGAATGTGATACCATGACAATGTATCAGCAGCGGAATTCCCTGCATAGCGGTGAGTTTATTATTTACAGTTCCTATTTTTACGATCAGGCGAAGAAGAGACTTTATATATTTCCCAGTGACGGTTCAGCACCGGAACAGCATAAGATTTCCGTTTCCAACTTGCCCGGATGCGGTTTTTCCGTGGAACCCGCAGACCCGAAAGGGTTTGTTAAAAATGTGGAGTTGAACGGTTTGGCGGCATCAGGATTTTTCTGGAAACAGGCAAGTGCTCATGCAAGCGCATGGGGTATTATGATCAAACGTGCCGAACATTGTATCATCAGAAATTGTTCCTCTTATATGAATGCAGGCGGGATTACTTTGTATGAAGCCGTCAGAAGCAGAATAGATTCCTGTTCCGGTTACCGGAACGGAACAACTCAGCATGTTTCCGCTGGAAATATTATCATCTTTTATGCAAAAGAATCCGTGATAGAAAACTGCACCTCTTTCAATTCTTTCACATACGGAATCCGGTTCTACGGAACGAATCATAAAAATATGATTTCCAACAGCAAGAGTCTTGGTGATTATCGCGGTTCCATCTGGATCAAGCCTGATGACGGAACGAACAAACTTGTCAATACTTATTCTCCCGGAACTGTTGCTTGTCAGCACACAGAACATTGTGTTTACCGGGAAAATGATTATGACCGTTCCGGAAAAAATGGGAAAACCTCTCTCGTTATGAAGAAAAAATCCATTCATTTCAGCCCCGATGATTTTGCCGATCCTGATAATTATGATTTGCGTTTGCCGGAAGGCTCATCCTTTAAAACAGGTTTTTCCGGCGGTGGAAACGTTGCTTTCATTGCTCCGGATGGAAATGATTCCAACAACGGAAAATCTCCCAAAACGCCGTGGAAGAGTTTGAAGAATGTTTCAGCCGGAATGACTGTTTATTTTCTCCCGGGAAACTATGAAGGCGGTCTGGTCCTGAATCAGAATGATGTCCTGTTATCGGGCAGGGGACAGTTCGCTCCCGCTGTGATCTCCGGCGGAAAAAACGGATTGCAGATCAAGGGCAACAACGTGACTGTCCGCCGGTTGAGTTTTATTGGTTCTGCAGAGAACGGCGTGCTTTGCGATGGAAAAAATATTACAATAGACCGCTGCGGTTTCGCTTCATTGAAAAATGCCATCGGAACGGCATCTTCTGCTGAAGTGAGTGTGAAACATTCCGCTTTTGCAGTAAATGTCGGGAAAATTTTCGGTTCCGGCGATCTGAAAGGAACTTTTATTGGAAATATTGTCTCCGGAACAACTGTATTTTCATCCGGTATTGCAGTTTATAACAATGCGTATGCCGGAAAAGCGTTTGCTTCAGACAGTGCGGCAGTGAAATTCAATCCGGTTTTCTCTGATGTGGAAAAGGGGAATTTTACTCTGAAAAATAAAATGACGGAACAGGCTTTTGACGGACTGCCCTTTGGTCCATACTTTCTACTGTATGAACCGAAAGAAAGAAGTGTTGAATATCTTGCTCCGGTACAGATTTCTTCAACAACAGCCAATATCGGCTGGGCAATCTCTTCCAGTCCTGCCCGAAACATGGTGTATTACCGGAAAAAAGGGGATAACAAGTGGGCTTATGAGCCGGATAGTGCTGTTGATTCACCGTTTCACAGTGTTTCCCTGCAGAATCTGGCACCCGGAACGGAATATCAGTATTATGTCCGTTCCACTCCGGAAATGGTTTATTCTATCGGAAACCGTTATCTTGCTCCTCGGAAAAAGACTCCGAAGGGGGTGAATTCTCCGGTGCTTTCCTTCAAAACGCCTGCCTCTGACCGTACGGCAAAAATATTCCATGTCGCAAAAAATGGAAATGATGAAAATCCCGGGACTCAGGAAAAACCGTTCCTGACGATTTCCAGAGCTGCCATGATGGTTCAGCCGGGTGATACAGTGCTTGTTCACTCCGGAAAATATTCCGAATCAGTTTTTGCGGCAAATACCGGAACCAAAGAAAAGCCGATCACATTCCGTGCTGCTCCCGGCGAAGAAGTCTGGCTGGATGGAAATGACCGCAGATTCCACAGGGGCTTTGCCATGTTCGGAAAGAATTACCTGCGTTTCGACGGGTTCCGTCTCAAAGAATATGGAACCGGTTTTCCAAATACCTCCGGCTCGTTCGTTGCGCTGAACAGCAAAAATATTGAGATCAGCAGAATTCTGCATGATGGTCGCGGTCCGGGATATTCTCCGGGAATCGTCAATGCAAGAGGATCGGAACATATTATTTTACGGAATTCTGTTTGTATCGGCGGCATGTCCGGAGCGGCATTTGTGAACTGTTCCGGAATCATTGTGGAAAATAATGTGTTCAAAAAAAACGCCATCTGGCATTTACTTTTCTTTGGAAGAGCTGATCAAACGATCAGGTTTGCCAATAACATTGTGACGGATAATACACGTGACAAAACCCATGAGGCAATTCTGAAAGTAGAAAATCTCAAGAGTTTGACCGAAGAGAATAACCTTTATTTCATGCGTTATCCCCGTTCTCTGCGTGTGATCGTTGATTTTATGGCAAACGGCAGTAAAAAGGGAAGAAAAAAAGTCAAGCTGGATGAATATTACAAGCTGACCGGCAGGAATAACCGTTCTGTTTTTGCAAATCCCGGAATCAAAGTGCTTTCCACTCAGTTGTGCTGGAAAAGTGCCGCAGAACGGAATGCTGACCGGAAAAAAGGCAGAAACTTCAATATTGCCAATAATAATGCGGAAGACGGTCGGAATCCGGAAAATTTCTCGCAGTACCGCATTTGGGGATTCCGGGACTTCTTTGCACCGGAACTGTATAAGACAAAGAAAATCGGTTTGAACAATGCTCTTTTCAAAGATATGTTTCTGAAAACCGTCCCGGCATGGGATCAGAGATGAGGTGAAATAATGAAACCTTTCAAGCCTTATGATATTACATTGGAGCCGTGTCCCGATTGGTGGAAAGTCCGCTTGCCCGAAATCGCAGAAGAACTTTCCAAAATCAGAAAAGGACGTGTGGAAACGATCGTCGAGAGTAAAAATATTCAGGCTGTTTTCTATAATGAAAAACAGTTTCCCGTTCCCGATACCCGTTGGACGATTGCGGCAAGTTCTTCTGATCCGAACCGATATAAAACTTCCGGTTATGATCCGCAATGTATCATGCTGATCGCCGGCGTTCACGGCGCCGAAGCAGAAGGCGTTATCACGATCCTGAACCTGATCAGTCTGCTGGAAACAGGAAAAGATCTTCGCGAAAAAGAACGCCCCGAACTTTGCAGACTCCTTCAGCAGTACCGTCTTGTGATGATTCCATGCTGCAATCCTGACGGCAGAGCAATTTCTCCCGACCACATGCGCGGCTGTCCTATGGAAGAGTTTCATAGAATTTCCCAAGGCGTCTGGGCTGACGGCAGCACGATTACCTGGGCGGAATCAAAACAATTTTATCCGCTTCCTTTGGATAAAGTTTCTTTTCCCGGCGGTTATCCAAACGGGGAGGGGTATAATATCATGCACGACTGCGCCCCGGGAAAACTCTGCACGGAAGAAGCTGCGGCAATCCTCTCCCTTGCAGAAAAATGTCAGCCGGACCTGTTTTTGAACCTTCATTCCCAGGAACGGGAAAGTCTCCTGTGCCGTCCGGGATTGTTTAATTATGCCGAAAATATCCGCCGTGGAAATGAACTTGCCGCCGCATGTTACCGGGCATTGTGTGCTGCCGGATTCCCTGCTTTAGAGCCGAAAGGTTCTTCTCAGGCATTGAATTTGAATACGGCTGTGGTGATGTTGAGCGGAGCACAGGCAATGACCTATGAATCCACGACTGACAGCGGATTATCCTTTGATGGACTTCTTGAATCCCACTATGTCATGCTGGAAACAGTTCTGAAAGCCGGATTACAGGAACCGTTTGCCCCCAGAAATAAAAGATAAGTTTACAGTTCCAATAAGGGGTGATTTGTGATCGGGGAAGAAAGGAAAAACTTTTCAGGAAGGTTTTTCCCTTCTTCCCCGAACCCTATCATCCTTTTTCAAACCTTTTTGCGGCATTTTGGGGGAAAGAACAGACTGACTTATCAACCTGTATTCCGTCTTATCCGGTTTATGGAATCTGGAATCTGACAGACAGGCTTTTCCCTTCTTTACCGAACGTTTCAACCGGGGTGATCTTCATAACACCTGTTGCTCCGGGGACAAGTTTTACATTTTTGGGAATTTGATAGGACGGATATAAAGTTTTCTTCTCGGAAAAGAAATTTGAGGCGATATAAAAATCCTGCGGCTTCAGGTTTTTATCATCGAAAATAAGTTTGATTTTATAGGCATAAACAAAATCCGGATGAACAGCAGAGGTAAGACTGATGAAATAAGAGTCAGAGTCTTTTTCCAGTTCAGCTTTCGCTCCCGGACGGAATTCAGGGGGTTGAATTTTTTCGGCTCTCTTCATTGTATAAACAGCCTTTGAGGGATCATAAGGCAATTCGATGCGCCATCTGTTTTCCGGATTGATCTCTTCCAGTGTATCCGCTTTATAACGGTAAATCACCATGTGTTTCCGGAACACTTCAATATAACAGAATGCCCGTCTGTATTGATAATGAGAAGGAGTCTTGATATATTCTTCCTTGACTTCTCCTGGAACCTGAAGGGAATATTTATAAAGACCTCCCACATTTACGGCGGTAAATTCTCCCTGCCAGATCGACCGTTCATCCTCAAGCGGCAAATGAGTATGTCCGGAAAGAGAAACAACCTGTTTATGTCCGGCAAGCATTTTCCGGATATGATCATAACGCCAATTCCAGACTTTTTTCGGATTGTCATGCCATGCAGAACCTGCCATTGTAAATGCCGGAGGACAGTGGGTCAATACGAAAACAGGTTTTCCGGGAGCTTTCTTTTCGGCTTTGTCAATTAAATCTGAAACCTGTTTGATCTCTTCCGCTGTATGATTGTTTTCCCCTTTTTCATCCGTTGCGGAAACTCCGATAAATGTATAGCCTTTCACAACATGATGCTGAAGCCAGTCTGCTTTCATTCCCATCGGATGAAAGAACCGTTTCAAACTGTCCTGCGGCGAAAGCCGTTTTATACCTTTGTTTTCCCAGTAATCATGATTTCCGGTAATGGGAATATGAACCGGTTTCGGATTGCATTTGGAAAAATGCCTGTTGTAAATATTGATATATGTCTTGTAACTTTTTTCATCCCCCACATAACGCGCCAGATCTCCGGCAAAGAGAACAACATCCGGATTCTTTTCTGCCATAAATCCATAAACTTTTTCCAGCGACTCCCATTGGGCATGAATGTCTGTTGTGACAACAATTTTCAAAATTGGCTTTTCTGCGGCAAATGCTGTAAGAAAAAAGAAGAATAAGGGAAGATAATACAATTTTTTCATAACAAAAATCCTTTAAGTTCTGATTGCTTTATAAGATCCTGAATCCGTGAAGACTTCAAGCAAAAGTCTTCATGGATTCAGAAATATACCACAAAAAAAATATTTTTTTCAAGCAGAATGAAAATATCCCGAATATTTTTTCTGAAAATAAATATTTTTTCTCTTGAAAATATGGAAAACAGGTGTAAATTTCTCCCATTATGAAAAATCCCCCTTCACAAACAAAAAATTTACAGCAAAAGGATGGCAGACTTGTCTGCCCGGCCTGTCGTGAACTGTTGGCAAGACAGGATGTGGAATCCTTTTTCCGCTGTCCATATTGCAATTATAAATTTCTATTGAATGATGAGATGGAAGACTATCTTCTTACCCCGGTTGTCGAAAACTGGTGTCAGATGAACCTTGCTCAGCAATCCCAGCAGTTTTCTTCCGATTCTGAAAATGGAAGATCCAACTGGATTTAACCCGGTCAGACATTCGCTTTTTTATTCTTATTTATTCCATCTTGAATAATACAGCCGTCTTTTCCGACGGAATGTTGATTTTTCTTTCAAAAGTTTTCTTGACAAATGTTTTTTCAGGTATATATTATTACTAAACTTTTTTCTAAACAATGGAGAAGACAGCATGTACGATGTATGTATTATCGGTGCGGGAGCTACCGGCGCGGCTGCAGCTTACTGGCTGGCACGGAAAAATGTGCAAGTCGTTCTCGCAGATAAAGAAGCAGATGCTTCTTTCGGAGTTTCCAAGGCAAATTCCGGAATCGTTCACGGCGGATTCCATTATTCCGTCAGCAAGACCCTGAAGGGAAAACTTGAGCTGGAAGGAAACCGCATGTTTCCCGCAATGGCAAAAGAATTGGGTTTTCCTTACAATCAGTGCGGAATTATTGTTGTTGCCTATTCCGAAGATCAGCTCGAAGAAGTGAGAAAACTTTATAATCAGGGCATTGAAAACGGCGTTGAGGGAATTGAATTCTGCAGCAAAGAACGGATGTATGAACTGGAACCGAAACTTTGCGAAGGCTGTCTCGGCGGCGTGTTCGCACCTCAGGGCGGTGTTGTCGAACCTTACGCGTATGTCTTTTCTCTGGTGGAGGATGCTGAACGGAACGGCGTTGTTTTTGAACGAAATTTTGAAGTTGTTTCCGCTGAATATCAGGATAATGTCTGGAAAATGAAATCAGCTTCCGGAAAAGAATTGTCCGCAAAGTATGTTATCAATGCTGCCGGACTTTATTCCGATAAAGTTTCCGCAATTTTCGGCGGGGAAGAATTTGAAATCCTTGCCAGAAAAGGGGAAGAATATCTGCTTGACAGACTTTCTCCTGCATATCCCACCCGTGTCGTATTTCCAGTTCCGACCCATACCTCAAAAGGTGTGCTTGTGATTCCGACTGCCGGAGGAACAACTATGGTCGGTCCGACTGCTCATATTGTTCCGGATAAGGATGATACCGATACAACAGCCCCGGACCGCGAGGAAATTTTTGAATTGGCGCAGTATATGGTAAAAGGGGTTTCCAAACGTGATCTGATCGCTGCTTTCGCCGGATTGCGTCCAGCTCTCGCCGGTGGTGATTTCATGATCAAGATTTCCGATAAGGCTCCTGCATTTATTCAGGCATCCGGAATCCAATCCCCGGGTTTGACGGCATCTCCTGCCGTTGGAAAATTGCTGGTTTCTCTGTTGGAAAAAGCCGGATTGAAAATGGATGATAAGAAGGATATCGCTCCGGTTCCTCCGAAAAGACGGCTGCGGGAAATGAGCGCGGAAGAAGTTGATGAACTCTATCAGAAAGATCCGGCATGGACGAATATCATCTGCCGCTGCGAAAAGATTTCCGAAGCGGAAATCGTGGATGCTGTCCGTCATGGACACGTTACTCTGGACGCCGTTAAACTTCATACCCGTGCCGGAATGGGCCGTTGTCAGGGCGGATTCTGCTCTGCAAAAATCTGGGCAATCATTTCCCGGGAAACCGGAATTCCTGTTGAAGAATTGACAAAACGCGGTAAAAAGAGCAACTTCTTCAACGGTTCCATTGCCGATGTTGCTTTCAAGGGAGATAGCTATGAAACGAAATGAATATGATGTCGCTGTGATCGGGGCAGGGGCAGCCGGTCTCGCTGCCGCTGCTGTCACTGCAAAGGCTGGAGCCTCCACTGTTGTTATTGATCGGGATGTCCGCCCCGGCGGTGTGCTGAATCAGTGTATTCATAACGGATTCGGTCTGCATTATTTCAAAGAAGAGTTGACCGGACCTGAATATGCAGCACGTATGATACGTAAAGCAACCGAAGCCGGAGCAATCTTCCGGATCGGTTCCAGTGTTATGGAAATTTCTCCTGCGCAGGCTGACGGAAGACGGGCTTTGACTTTGTACAGCAAAGAATCCGGAGTAGAGATCATTCTTGCAAAAGCCGTTATCCTCGCAATGGGATGCCGCGAACGGACCCGCGGAAATCTTGCAACCCCAGGTTCCCGTTGTGCCGGTATTTATACCGCTGGACTTGCTCAGCGTATGCTGAATGTGGAAGGAAAACTTCCCGGAACCAGTGCCGTGATTGTCGGTTCCGGTGATATCGGACTGATTATGGCCCGCCGCTTGACCTGGAGCGGAATTCCCGTGAAGGCCGCTGTGGAAATTCAGCCGAAACCTGCCGGACTTGCTCGTAATATCGCACAGTGTCTGGAAGATTTCGGAATTCCCCTTTATCTTTCAACTGCAGTCACAAAAATCAGCGGAAAAGACCGTGTTGAGAGTGTCACCATTGCTCCTCTGGATGATCCAACTGCTGAACGGGTGATCGAATGTGATACAATCCTTTATTCTGTCGGGCTGATTCCCGAAAACGAACTTTCCCGTAAGGCCGGAGTTGTGCTTGACCCGAAGACAAACGGTCCTGTCGTAGAAGAAGGCGTTTATGAAACAACAGAAAAAGGTATCTTTGCTTGTGGTAACGTCCTTCATGTACATGGTCTGGCAGACCAGGCTTCGGAAGAAGCAGAACGTTGTGCGGAATCTGCTCTCCGCTCCATTGGAATGAGGTGATTTTATGGAAAAAATTTGTATTGTCTGTCCGAAAGGATGCCGTCTTTCCATTTCTCAGGACGGAGATAAAATTAATGTCAGCGGGAATTTTTGTCCGCGCGGTGTAAAATATGCAGAACAGGAAATTCTTGACCCCCGCAGAGTTGTTACAGCTGTTGCACCCACGGATTCCGAATCTCAGCCGTTCCTGGCTGTCCGTACTCCGGATATGGTCGCAAAGGCTAAAATCCCCGGAATTCTGACGAAGATTTATGCGCTCCGTTTGAAAGCCCCAATCCCTGCCGGAACTGTTGTTCTGGAAAATTGCGATGGGGAAGGGACTCCTGTAATTACCTGTATGGATCTTGATTGATCTGCAGAAAAATATCAGAATGATATGCGGGACTGCCGAAAAGCAGTCCCTTTTTTTTGAACTTTTCAAAGTCAAATATTATCGGTTTAGACGGTATTACACGATATTATACGATAATAAACGATTTTGTTTGGTATAAGTTATCCCTTCAGGACAGCTAAAGGCGTTAACCGGACCAGCGGTTCGATTAAATCAAGTTCTGAAGAAATAACATCTTCAATATCCTTGTATGCCTGAGGTGCTTCGGAAAGGTCAACCGTTCCCTTGTGCTTTCCGTGCTGAAGTTTGCTCCAGCGTTCACAAACGATTCCAGCCATAGCAGTATCACATTCCTGAACGGTCAAAGTCTTGCTTGCTTCATTTCTGCTCATACGGCGTCCGGCACCGTGGGAACAGCTTTGGAATGATTGCGGATTTCCCAATCCGCGCACAATGTAGCTTGCAGTTCCCATTGATCCCGGAATGATTCCGATCTCATTCAGCTTTGCACTGGTTGCACCCTTGCGGTGAATGTAAAGTTCTTCTCCGAAATGTTCTTCCAATGCTGCGTAGTTGTGATGAATATTCACCTCCCGGATAAAGTTGACTTCCGGCACAAATTCAGAAATCGTTTCCTTGAATGTGTTCATCATGCGGCGTCGGTTCTCTCTGGCATAATCCAATGCAAACTGCATATCCCGCAGATATCCCTGTCCGGCTTGTTCCTCCAGAGGGAGAAATGTCAGCTGTTTGTCTGCGATCGGTGCATAAAAACGTTCGCAAAGTTCCAAAGCCTTTTCATGATAAACATCATGGATTCTCTTTCCGAGGTTCCGGCTTCCGGAATGAATCATCAGCCATACAAACCCGTTATCACTCTTCTGAAGTTCGATGAAATGGTTTCCTCCGCCCAGAGTTCCCAGATTCTGACGGTCAAGCTTTGTCACAAATTCCGGCACAGCTCCTTCTGAATCCAGATAAGTTTCAAAACCATCCCAAGCCTGTTCAACTTTGTAGGAACGTCCATCTCCAACAGGAATTTTTGACTTTAAGGAATCTTGAATCTGACGGCGGAATTTTATTTCAGTCATGCGTTCTGCGGGAATATCTGTTTCCACTGCAATCATTCCGCAACCGATATCAACGCCGACAGCAGACGGGAGGACTGCATTTTTTGCACCAACTACGCCGCCGATCGGCATTCCGTACCCGCAGTGACAGTCCGGCATCAGAGCCACATGGCTTCTCAGTGCCGGATGGTTTGCCAGATTTCGGGCCTGCTGCATTGCTTCCGGTTCCACATCAGCACACCAGCTCTTGATCGGTATTCTTGCATTTTCTCCTGTTACCCATTGCATTTTTCTTTTCTCCTTAATGTTTTGTTATGAGTTTTGCGAGGCATTTTAACTCATAGCAAGAGGTATGCCAACTTTTTATTTATGGTGTAAAATAGCACAATATACACAGAAAACAAATTTTTTTGCTTGCAAATTTAATTTTTAATGCTATATTCTATCTTTATAATAAATTATATAATTATATAATTATGGAGAGAAAAATGAATATTGTTGTATCTATTCTCGGGACAACTCTCGATGCCCGCCGCTCAGGGAAGGGAAGCAAACGGTTTGAAACATGGCGTCCGTCAGTGGCTCTTGTCATGCAGGAAAATATACGCTTCGACCGCTATTATCTGATTTATTCCAGAAAATTTGAACATTTGAAAGACATTATCGTTAAAGATATCGAATACTGTGATCCGCAAATTGAGGTTATTACCGTTCCAACGGAGATCAGGGACCCCTGGAATTTTGAGGAAGTCTATTCTGCTCTTTATGATTTCAGTAAAGAATATGATTTGCATAATGAGGGTGATCAATGTTATATTCACATCACCACTGGAACGCACGTGGCGCAGATTTGTCTTTTTCTGCTGAATGAATCCCATCATCTTCCGGGAAAACTGATTCAGACGAATCCGGCGCCCGGCGGAAATCCGGCAGGAACTTATTCCATCATTGATCTTGACTTGTCGCAATATGATCAGATCGCAAAACGTTTTTCCGAAGAGCGGAAAGTCGTTCAGAATTATCTGAAATCCGGGATCGAAACCCGCAATGCCGCATTCAATGAAATGATTTCAACCATTGAAAAAGTTTCCTCCAGATCGCGGGAACCAATTCTGCTGACTGGTCCGACCGGGGCAGGGAAGTCCATGCTCGCACGCCGGATTTATGACCATCGCCGTATTTCTCAGCAGCTGAAGGGAGAATTCGTGAATGTGAATTGTGCAACGTTGCGCGGAGATCAGGCTATGAGTGTTTTGTTCGGACACAAAAAAGGTGCATTTACCGGGGCTGTGGCGGACCGGCCGGGGCTGTTGAAAAAAGCTGATCAAGGTATGTTATTTCTTGACGAGATCGGGGAACTCGGTCCGGATGAACAGGCTATGCTGCTTCATGCCATTGAGGAGAAGAAATTTTTTCCTTTGGGTGCAGATAACGAAACGGAAAGTTCTTTTGAATTGATTTGCGGAACAAACCGGGATTTGGAGGAAGATGTTCTGGCAGGACGATTCCGGGCTGATTTGCTTGCAAGAATCAATCTCTGGGAGTTTCGGCTTCCGGGCTTGGCTGAACGCCGGGAGGATATCGAACCGAACCTGGTTTATGAGCTTTATCATTTCATAGAAAAATATGACCGCTGGGTATCGTTCAATAAAGAAGCGAAAGAAGAGTTCCTGAAATTTGCCATGGATCCTTCAACAGAATGGAAAGGGAATTTCCGTGAACTCAATGCAATGATCACCCGCATGGCAACGCTTGCTCCCGGCAGCAGAATCACCGTTGAAATCGTTAAAGATGAAATCGCCAGATACCGGAAGAAAGAAAAATTGCAGAAAAACAATGAGATTCTTGCTTCTCTTCTTGGGGAGGATTATCAATCAAAATATGATGTCTTTGATCTGGTGCAGCTGGAAAAGGTTATTGAAATCTGCCGGAAATCAAAAAACTGTGCCGAAGCAGGAAAAAAACTCTTTTCCGTTTCCAGAACGGAACGGAAATCCACAAATGATTCCGATCGGTTGAGCAAATATCTTGCCCGTTTCGGTTTGGATTTTCAAACAGTGAATCCGGCTAACATAATTAGCTCTGTTCCCCATATGGGTTGGTAAATCCTTCTACTTAACTTTTAAGATGGCATTTTGATTTTTGTACTGCAAAAATCGGAATGTCGCAAAAAGGTTTGGGAAAAAAGGGTGGAGTTTGAGGAGGGGAAAAAGGACCTTTCCTTGTATATTACTCCCCAGTTATCAGATAGCAGCAGCTCCCTTTGGCGAGAATGGGTATTTCAACTCGTCGGAGCCAAAGGTGAAGAGCTGCTGCTTGACAAATGAAAAAGTTATGCTACGGTAAC
>JAFVTF010000040.1 GCA_017503375.1 Lentisphaeria bacterium
CACACTACTCAACTTGTCGCAACGGGAAAACGCAGAATCCCCAATACTCGTCACGCTATTCGGAATCGTTACACTACTCAAGTTGGAACAACCGGAAAACGCAGAATCCCCAATACTCGTCACGCTATTCGGAATCGTTACACTACTCAACTTGGAACAACCGGAAAACGCATGAACCCCAATACTCGTCACGCTTTTCGGAATTATAATATGTAACGCTCCATTATAATCTTTAGGCAGAACAGACTTATCTTTGGCATACTGTGTTATCGTCAACTTGGAACAACCGGAAAACGCACTTCCCCCAATACTCGTCACGCTTTTCGGAATCGTCACACTACTCAAGTTGGAACAACCGGAAAACGCACCAGCCCCAATACTCGTCACGCCATCAGGGATTACAAATTCAGTCAGCGTTTTATCAAGCACCTCAACAAGCACACCATTTTCTATTCTACATCCGCGGATATGATCAATGATTGTCGGAATACAGCAAATCAAAATAATAATCGCGATTACAGCACCCCCATACGCCCCGAATTTTATTTGTTTTTTGCGTTTCTGGCGATAAACTGCAGATTTTTCTTCTTCCAGCCGACGGCGTTCCTCTTCCGCTATCCGCTTGATTGTCTCCTGTTCTTCCGCCAATTTGCTCTGCTCGGCTTCTGCTTTCAGCTTGACTTCATCCTGTTTCTGAATAATTTCGTTCAGAATTTTTTTCAATTCTTCATCGGCATACTGTTCTGCAAGTTTGAATTTGGCTGCAGTGCGAATATCAGGATATTTCAGCAGCATTTTTTGGTCAGTCAATTTCATTTCTGCAAGAAGCAGATAGAAATAAGCCCATCCGTTTTCGGGGTTCTGATCCAGAAGACGCTCCAGATAGTTTTTGGCATTTTCAAAATCTCCGGTAGAAATCATCTTTGCCGGGAGATCAAGTTCATTTTGATTTTGAGTCATGTTGAAAATCCTTTTTTATGGCAGTGTCCTAAATTTTGCGCACATTTTATTTTGACCGATTTTCAAAACCACGTGTGTTTTGTTTACTATATCACCAAGACTCCATTTTACAAGCGAGATATTGACGGGTTCCCCATTTTGTCGGAGAAATATGCTGGAATCAGCCTTGTTATTTTTTTAACTTACTTATTGCTCCGGATTTCACGCAAATATTCCGATTATAAATCCTTGAAAACCATGATTCTTCGAGTTTTCTGTTGTTCCTGAAATGATTTTCTGCGACATATTATATATAAGGCACTTGATTTTCTCAAGATAATCATGTAATGTATGGCATGTCATTCAACAAAAGGAGTTTTTTTATGGATTCTTCCGTGTTATCCGCTGAACAGGTAAATAAGAAAAAATTTTATATTCTGATCTGCGGCGTTCTTACTTTTTTTCTGACAAGCATGGCAAAGGTGCTGATTCCGAATACCATCTTCACTGATTTACAGAAACTTGGATTGGAAGCTGACAGGATCTCATCTCTGGGGGCGGCTTTTCTTTATTCTTATGCAGCAAGCCAGCTTCTGATCGGATGTTTTTCTGACCGTTACGGCGGGGTACGTGTGCTGCTGATCGGAGGCTCTCTTTTCAGTGCCGGAACAATTATATTCCCCCTGCTCCCGGCAGATCAATATTATCTGATGATCTTTTTCCGTCTCATGACCGGATTCGGCGCAGGAACTATTTTCCTCGGCGTTGCAAAACTTCTCGGGGATCTTTATTCTGAAAAATTCGGAATAGCTCTGGGGTGCGTCCTCTTTATCAGCTATCTCGGACCCACAACAGGCACACTTCCCATGGTCAAACTGGTGGAAACCATCGGATGGAAACCTGCAATGATTCTGCCGGGTATTCTTGCAGCAATCGCCATGATAATCATTCTCAGTCTGAAAAAAGGAACGATCAAACCTGTCATGGCAGGACAGAATCTTGCACCGCTTTTTGTGATGCTGAAAAGCCGCAGCATGTGGTTTCTCTGTTTCTCCTGCGCCACAGTTTACGGAGCGTATTATTCCGTTGTGGGGCAGATCGGAAATAAAGCAATGTCAGACATATTCCACATTCCCTCCAGGAAAGCTTCAATGTTCCTCATGATTCTCACTTTGATCGTTGCGCTGAACAATATGGGAGGAAATCTTCTTCTGAAGCTGTTCGGCGGATGCCGGAAGCTGGTTTTGATCACGGGAGTGATTGCCTCCACTGTTGGTGTTTCGCTTGCTTATTTCGGTTTCAGATCATCCGGCGGAGCAGCATTCTTTATTGCATCCGGAGTTCTGCTTGCATTCCCCGCAGGATTCTTCCCCATGTTCAGCATTGTGGCAAAAGAAATCAACAAGCCGGAACACATGGGAATGGCTGTTGCGTTCCTGAACTTCATGGCGTTCGTCTTCATCTCTCTTTACCAGAACATCGTCGGATGGATTCTGAAAGGATATCCTGTCAATAAAGAAACATTGGCATTTCCGGTGGAGGCTTACACCTCCTCTTATCTCTTTTTCATGATCGGAGCAGCTGTCAGTCTGATTGCTGTTTTCTTCGTCCCAGAAACAAAAAAAGGAGAATGAAGTTATGGCAGTAGCTGAAAGAAAAATTTTCCGGGAACGCCGTGTCGCCGATTCGTTCGATGAACAGGATATTTCCACGTCATCCGTAAATTTTTCCCGGAATTTCCGTCCATTGAAAGGCGGAGGCTCCAATTTTCATTCAGAACAATTCAGCTTTCAGCCGGATAAAATCACCATAACACCGACAAAAGCGGTCAAAGTAATCTCCAATATTGTTCTTTGCGTCGGACTGCTGATTATTGCAGCTGCATTGATTGCCGGACAATTTGCACCGGCAATCTTTTTAATTCTGTTTTTTTCCATCTTCTTCTGGGTGTTCAAATTCATCTGTACGCAGAACCGGGCGGAATTTGATTTGCAAAACAGCTGTTTTTATCCCTGCGGACGGAAGCCGGGAAAGAAATATATTGCGCCGATCCCGCTGGATCATGCAGACTTTCTTTATACATTGGAGAAAACATGCAGAGGCAACAAAGGAAGAACTTACACTTGCTATGAATTGAATATTTCCATGAAAAGCGGGGACCGTTACAATCTTCTGAATCATGGCGGTAAAAGTGAATTGAAGAAGGATGCGGAAAAGTTGGCGTCCCTGCTGAATCTGCCGCTGGAGGAGTCCTGCGAAAGAAATTCCGGCAGCGCAAAAAAACAGAAATCCGACTCGATTGCACTTATCATTGTTGGAATTTTCTTCCTCTTTATCGGAGCAATCGCCACATATCAGATATGTATTGCTCCGCTCTGCGGTTTCATCAGATGTCAAAACTGGGAGCAGGCCCCGGCAGTCGTTCAGAAATCGTATGTCCACTCTTACCGCGGCAGCAAAGGAAAACGGCATTACCGTCTGGAATTATCTTACGGTTATCTCTATAAAGGAAAACAGTATAAATCAAACAGATATGATTACTTTGCCGACCATATAGACAGCCAAAGCTCCTTACGCAAGATCACCCGGAATTACCCTATTGGAAAGGGAACCATCTGTTATGTCAATCCGGAAAATCCATCACAGGCTGTTTTGTCAAAGGAATTTTTACCGGCAGTACTGTTTCCGCTCATCTTCGTTAATCTGTTCCCGCTTGCCGGATTCATCATGCTGTTCTTCGGTATCCGTTTAAGGAAAAAAGCAAAAACAAAATAAAACCGTTCAGGTTTGCACATAATTTTCAACTCCGGAAGGAGGTGTCTTCATGACATTATACAGAACAATATGTCTGTTTGCTGCTGTAACAGCGTTTGCACCGTTGTTTTCTCAAAACATTTATCAAAAAGCAAAACCGCCTGCAGAAATCAGTTCCTTTGACCGTTTTCTGAGCCAGACCCGGCAATCAGTAAAGATCACATCTGCCCCCGAAGCATCCGACAATGTGATGGTCAGACGGCTTTACCTTGATCTTCTCGGCAGAGTTCCCACCCCCAAAGAGGCGTTGGCATACATTCAGGGCAAACAGGAAAACAAACAATCCGTCCTGGTCAAAAAACTTCTGCAAACAGAAGAACATGCCATGTTCATGACCATGCGTTACGGCGATGAACTCCGGATCAAGTCAGAATTTCCCATCAATCTCTGGCCCAATGCGGCATTTCTCTACACCCGGACAATTTATGATGCTTACAGAAACAATCTGCCATACGATAAATTTGCCTCTCAGCTGATTCTTTCCGACGGCAGCAATTTCCGGAACGGATATGCCAACTTTTTCCGTGCTGTCCCGAAAAAAGACAGTCAAACCATTGCAGATGCAGCAGCACAATTCCTGTTTGGAAAACCGCTGAAGAAACTTTCAGTAAAGGAACAGAAAGAGTTTATCAAAGCATTCTCCGGCATAAAATTCAAAAGTACCCGGGAATGGAAAGAAGAAATCGTTTATTCTGTATTCTCTCCGGAAAAAGATCCCCGTCATCCCTTCATGAAACAGGTTCTGCAGAAAAATGAATTTGCCCGGAATGGAGTTCTGAGACTCTGGAAATGGATCTTCGGTTCTGATAATGCAGCGCCGGAAATCATTGATCATCTGACAGAACAGTTCCGGAAAAATAATTATGATCAACGGGCTTTGCTTTCTATGATCTGCACATCTTCCGCTTATCGGGTCAGCAGCATCTGCAGCGGGGATTATCAGAAAATGACCCGTTACGGAGCGGTTTATCCTGTACGGAGACTGGATGCGGAAGTTCTTGCAGATTCCATTGCACAAATCACCGGACGGAAAAATTCTTATTCCAGCGTGATTCCCGAACCGTTTTCCTATTATAACGGCAGGGCGGCAGCAATACCGGACGGTTCTGTTACAGATCAATTTCTGCTGTTGTTCGGCAGACCCTCCCGCGATACCGGAGCAGCAGGAGAACGGAAAAATATCATCACCGCCGATCAACGGCTGTACCTGTTCAACTCAAGTGACCTCAACAACCGTCTGAATCAGATTTTCAGGTACAAACTCAAAACAGAAAAAGATAAACTGGGTGCGCTTTATCTGCTGTTCTATTCCCGTATGCCGACACCTGCGGAGCGGAAAAGTTTTCAGGAAATGAATAAAAAGTGGAAATGGCGGCTGCTTTCCAGAATGCCGTGGGTTCTGCTCAATTCCAAAGAATTTCTCTATCAGCACTGAAAAACGGAGGTCTCTATGAAAAAATATTGTTTCAGTTTTCTGTTTTTGTTATTCTCCGGATGTTATCTTTCTGCCGGGGAAACTGCTCCGCCTGCCAGAAGCGTAATTGAAATCTGGGTATGGGGCGGACCTTCCCAGCTGGAAACCTTTGATCCGAAACCGAAGGCTCCGAAAGAATATAACAACGGATATAAAGCGATCCCCACAAATGTACCGGGAATCGAGATCAGCGAGATGCTTCCGAAACTGGCAAAACATGCTGATAAATATTCGATTATCCGAACCATGACTCATCGGCATAACGGACACGAAACTGCAAGTTATCTCATGCAGACCGGACGGGAACCCGGCTCCGGAAAAGTCTTTCCTGCAATCGGCGCATTGGTGGCTTTTTACAAAGGGAAAAATTACCGGGGCGACCTTCCGCCTTATGTGGTTCTGACAAAACCGAAAGGACGTTTTGCAGAAGAAGGATTCCTCGGCGAAAAATTCAAGCCTTTGGTAACGGGCGGGAATCCTAACGCTGCCAGATTCAGTGTGGATGGAATCACACCGCCCGGAAATCTCAGTAAAAATGATATTGCAATGCAGTTTGCCGCATTGGAAAAATTTGACCAATTCGGAAAAAATGCCGGAATTCCGGCGTTACAGCAGTTTGATTCCTCCGGAAAAGAGGCTTACCGGAAAATGAACGGTTCAGCGGCAAAAGTGTTTGATCTCACGCAGGAAACAAAAGAGATGCGGGAACGTTACGGGCGAAATGAATTCGGACAGGCTTGTCTGATCGCCCGGCGTCTGGTTGAGGCGGGAGTTCCTTATATCACGATCAACGCACAGGGCTGGGATTCCCATAAAAAGCATTTTGAAACAATGAAAAGAAAAACGGCTGAAATGGATCAGGCTGTTGCGGCTCTTCTGGAAGACCTGGCAGAAAAAAAACTCCTGCTAACGACGATTGTCTGGTGGAGCGGCGAGTTCGGAAGAACTCCGAAAATCCAATGGGAAGCCCCCTGGAACGGCGGGCGGAATCATTATGCCAACTGTTTTTCCGCAATGATTGCAGGCGGGGGATTCAAGGGCGGAAAAGTGATCGGGGTTTCCGATGCCGTTGCCGGAAAAGTCGTTTCCCGTCCGGTTGCACCGCAGGATCTTCTTGGAAGTATTCTGGAACGCTGCGGAATCGATCCTGATTCAAAATTCCCCGGATTCACCGGAGTGAACGAACCGCT
The DNA here is from genome assembly GCA_017503375.1 of Lentisphaeria bacterium. Classification (GTDB taxonomy): domain Bacteria; phylum Verrucomicrobiota; class Lentisphaeria; order Victivallales; family UBA1829; genus SIG79. The sequence continues at coordinate 6,418 of JAFVTF010000040.1, forward strand.
TCTGCCCAAAGAAAGCAAAGCAGGAAGATTACGCGAAATCTATCCGGAAAAAGCGGAAAAGCAGAAAGGAAAGAAATAATGAAAAAAATCTTCTTATCATTGACTGTTTTGAGCGTTTGCGCTTCTCTTTCAGCGGGTGTTTCTTTCCTCGGATATCTTTACCCTTCCGGCGGACAGCGCGGAACAACTGTGAAAGTGATCGCAGGCGGACAGCGGCTCGGCGGAAGAGTAACTCTTTTGACAGAAACTCCCGGTATCAAAATCAAATCCGTTATGGTCATTCCGTATATGGGATATTTTCAGCCGCCCCAGAGAAAATGGCTCACGCAGTTCATGAAAAATCTTTACAACGGAAAACAGGAACGGCCCCCGATTCCGGAAAATCCGGAAGGGTACACCTGGCGGAAACACAAATGGCTGGATGAACCGGAAAAGCTCCCCCTGCTGGAACGTTCTCTGGTGGCTCATTCGCTGTTTGTCCGTGCAAATCCGCTTCAGGCGGCTCCTTCCATTGCAAGCAGATTGCTTATTGAACTGGAAATCGCACCAAACGCCCCGGTCGGTCCGGCAAAAATACGTCTGGTGTCAGGCAGAAATATTTCCAATGAAAAACTGTTTTTCATCGACGATGCCCCGCAAATCACGGAACCGCCGTATTATCCGGATTTTGCAAAAAAACCGGCAGCGGCTCCGGCAAAAAAATTCCCGGCTGTTTTGAACGGACAGATCATGCCCGGTGAAACCGATGTTTTCCCTGTTTATCTTCAGAAAGGAAAACAGTATTCCTTTGCCATGTGTGCAACAGAACTTTCCCCTTATCTGGGAGACTGTGTTCCGGGACATTTTCAGGGGATTCTGACACTCCGGAACAAGCATGGAAAAGAAGTTGCTTTTGCGGATGATGAATACCATCATCCGGACCCGGTTTTACGATTCAAAGCTCCGGAAACCGGACTTTATACCCTGCATGTTTCCGACAGTATCAAGCGCGGCCGCGCCGATTTCGTCTACCGTATTACAATCTCGGAAAACAATATTCCATACCGTCCGTACAAAAATCAATCCGGTTATCAGAAACGGAAGATGGTATTCAAATCCGGAGATATCCCTGCGGTAATTCCTGCAGAATTGTGGGAAAAAGGATTGGATATTCTGGGAGAAATCAGAAATTCAGAGGGCGATACTTATTCCATTGAAGCAAAAAAAGGAGACCATCTGATTTTTGAAACGTTTGCCGCACGGCTGGATTCTCCCCTGGATACGGTTCTTGTTTTACGGGATAAAAAAGGAAAGCTCATTGCTGAAAATGATGATACGGCGCAGGAACTTGATCTTGATCTCTGCCGGAGACAGACTGATTCCAGGCTGGATGTAACGTTCCCCGCAGATGGAGTTTATTCTCTTTCTCTGCGTTCCCGGAATACACCCGGAAAAAAGGATCATCATTACACTCTTCAAATCTGTAAACCGGAACCCTCGGTCCTTGCAGTTTCAGGAACAACTGTCCTTGACCTCAACAGATTTGCCGTCGGCAGAATGAGATTTTATATTCAGCGGAACAATGGATTCAAGGGGGATGTCTATATCACCTCTCCGCAGCTGAGACCTGTCGGAAAGAATCTGATCCCGGCGGGAAAGAACAGTGTATTGCTCTCCTTTGTGCTTGCAAATCCGCCCCGGAAAAATCAGATCATCCCGTTATCATTTTTTGCGGAATACAAGGTCAACGGCAAGAAACATTCTGTAAAGGTCATTCCGGCGGAAGAAACGATGCAGGCGTTTGCCTACACCCATCTTCTTGCGGCTGACCGGTTCTATTGTTACACGATACAGCCGCCGAAAAAACCAGTCCGGAAATCTGCCGGAAAAGGAAAACAAACGCAATCGCCGAAACGTCCGGCTGTCCGGAAATAAAGATTTCCCCGGCAAAGGGGGGATTTTTTCTCTAAAATCCCCTGAACTGCTTTGATTTTCATGAAGAACGGGTGTATATTACCGGATAACCCAAAACTTTAACATAAAGGTGAACGAAATGTCAAACTGTCCTTTTGAGGATCTGAAGGCCCGCGGATTTGTCTATCAATCCACGGATGAGGAAGCGTTGAAAAAAACTCTTGCTGCAGGACCTGTCACCTATTATGTAGGCTTTGACCCCACCGGTTCCAGTCTTCACGTCGGACACCTTCTGCCCGTGATGGCAATGCGCCGTTTGCAGAAAGCCGGACACCGTCCCATTGCATTGGTCGGCGGCGCAACCGGATTGATCGGCGACCCCTCCGGAAAACGGGAAGCAAGACCTATTATCACCAAAGAACAGGTCGCATATAACGTACAGTGCATTGCTGAACAGCTGAAACGGTTCCTGCCCGAAGATAACGTGATCATGGAAAACAACTACAACTGGCTGGGAGACATGCTCTATCTCGACTTCCTCCGTGATGTCGGTTCCAAGTTCAGCGTCAACAGAATGCTCGCTGCTGAATCCGTGAAAATGAGAATGGAAACAGGAATCTCCTTCCTGGAATTCAGCTACATGCTCCTCCAGTCCTATGACTTTGTGGTTCTGAACAAGAAATACGGTTGTGTGCTTGAAATGGGCGGACAGGATCAGTGGGGCAACATCGTTGCCGGTGTGGAACTTGCACGTAAAATGAATCAGGCTGAAGTCCACGGTATCACAATGCCGCTGCTCATCAACAGCGCAACCGGCGAAAAATTCGGCAAGAGTGCAGGCGGAGCAGTCTGGCTCGATAAGAACCGGACTTCCGTATTCGATTACTATCAGTTCTGGAGAAATACCAACGATGCAGATGTTCAGCGTCTGATGGGTTACTTCACCGGACTGCCCATGGATGAGATCGCAGCGATCTGCGCTGCAAACATCAACCGTGCAAAAGAAGTTCTGGCATACGAAGCAACAGCTCTGGCACATGGTCATGATGAAGCAATCAAGGCATTCCTCTCTGCCGGAACCAAATTCGGTTTCGCAGATAAGGATTGCACCATCCCCACCACCAGCCGTGTCAAAGAAGCTGCCTCCTCCGGTCTTTCCGCTGACCTTCCCACAGTGGAACTGGAAATGCCCGCAGAAGGCATCTGGATCGTCAAACTCTTCGCTGATGCAGGTCTCTGCAAATCCAACGGCGATGCAAGACGTCTCATCCAGGGCGGCGGTGCTTCTCTCAACGATGAAAAAGTTACCGACATGAACAAAGTCGTCACCGCTGATGATCTGAAAGACGGCGCAGTTGTTCTCAAAGCCGGTAAGAAAAATCTGAAACGAGTTGTATTCAAATAACATAAAGGAAAACTGACAATGGAAGCATTGAAACGCAATCCGAAATTCCAGGGCAGACGCGGTCCTGTTGTTCTCACTATCATGGATGGTGTCGGAATCGGAAAATACACAGAAGGCGATGCCGTTCTGGATTCCCCCACACCGTTTCTTCATAAACTCATGGAAACCTGCCCCTGCACTCAGCTGAAAGCTCACGGAACCGCCGTCGGTCTCCCCAGCGACGCCGATATGGGTAACAGCGAAGTCGGTCACAACGCCATGGGCGCAGGAAGAGTTTTCGCACAGGGAGCAAAACTCGTTTCCGCTGCAATCAACTCCGGTAAAATGTTCCAGGGCGAAGTCTGGAAAAAAGTCATGGAAACCGGAAAGACCGGAACCGTTCATTTCCTCGGTCTCTTCTCCGATGGTAACGTTCACAGTCACATCGACCACCTGAAGGGTATGCTCGATGAATGTGTCCGCGAAGGAATCAAAACCGTCCGTATCCACATTCTTCTCGATGGACGTGACGTTCCCGAAACCTCCGCTCTGCTCTATATTGACCCCTTTGAAGAATACCTTGCCGGAATCAACGCAAAAGGCATGGATTACCGGATTGCATCCGGCGGCGGACGCATGGTCGTGACCATGGACCGTTACGGTGCAAACTGGGCAATGGTCGAAAAAGGCTGGAAAACCCACGTTGCAGGCGAAGGCAGAATGTTTGCCAACGCTCATGAAGCAGTCGAAACCCTCCGCGCTGAAACCAAAGCAATCGACCAGGATCTTCCCCCGTTCGTCATTTCCGATGATGGAAAGACACCTGTCGGCGCAATCAAAGACGGCGATGCTGTCGTTTACTTCAACTTCCGCGGCGACCGCGCTCTGGAAATCAGTGAAGCATTTGACTCCAAAGATTTCACTCCCTTCAAACGCGAACCCATGCCCTCCGTTTACTATGCCGGTATGATGGAATATGACGGGGACCTGCACATTCCGAATCACTATCTTGTGAATCCCCCGGAAATCACCGAAACTCTTTCTGAATATCTCTGCACCTCCGGTGTCAGCCAGTTTGCAATCAGCGAAACTCAGAAATACGGTCACGTGACCTACTTCTTCAACGGAAACCGTTCCGGAAAGTTCAATGAAGCTCTGGAAACCTATCAGGAAGTTCCCTCCGATGTGATTCCCTTTGAACAGCGTCCCTGGATGCAGTGCGCTGAAATCACCGATACCGTAATCGCAGCCATCGAAAGCGGAAAATATCAGTTCATCCGTTTGAACTACCCCAACGGCGACATGGTCGGACATACCGGAAACTATCAGGCTGTCCAAATCTCCATGGGCGCACTTGATCTCTGTCTGCAGAGACTCGCTGCTGCTGTGGAAAAAGCCGGCGGCATCCTCGTTGCAACCGCAGACCACGGAAATGCTGATGATATGTATGAACACGCAAAGGACGGTTCTGTGAAACTGGATAAGAAGACCGGCGAACCCGCCCGTAAGACCAGTCACTCCCTGAACCCCGTTCCCTGCTTCATCTATGACCCCGAAAACAAGGGTGAATATAAAGCAGAACTGCGCACCGGTCTCGGAATCAGCTCTGTGGCTGCAACCTGCGCCGAACTGCTCGGTTTTGAAGCACCTGCCGATTACGATCCCTCTGTGATCGAGTGGAAGTGACGGTATCCCATGAGTGAATCCGTTCTGCTGATTGATTCTTACGCACAAATCTACCGCTCCTTTCATGCGGTCCGTGACTTGACGTCGGCAGACGGAACACCCATCAATGCGGTGTTTGCTCTTGCCCGGTTCCTGTTGAAACTGGAAAGCGATTTTCCCTCAGGACTGGGCGCGTTCGTTTTTGATAAAGGGAAACCGCCCCGCCGCATGGCTATTTTGCCCGATTACAAGGCAAACCGTCCGCCGATGCCCGATGCATTGCGGACGCAGATCCCCATTATCCGGGAAATGATCGCTCTTTTCGGATGGCCCCTGATCGAATCCGAAGGCTCCGAAGCTGACGATCTGATCGCTTCCATCGCAGAAGGTTTGCCTCAGCATGAAATCACCATTTTCTCCGCCGATAAAGATATCGCTCAGGTCATTGATGACCGTGTTACCATGATGGTTCCCGGATTCACCGGAGGCTTCCGGAAACGGGATGCCGCTGAAGTCATGGAACGGTTCGGGGTCAGACCCGATCAGATCATACCTTATCTTGCATTGCTTGGCGACAGTGCCGATAACATTCCCGGTGTGGAAGGCATCGGCCCCAAAACCGCAGCCCAGCTGCTTTCTGAATTTGATACAGCGGAAAATATGTTTGCCTCTCTGGATAAAATCCCCAAAGAGAAACTGCGGCAGAAACTTGCCGATTCCAAAGAGATTTTCTTCAAAAACGTGGAACTGATCCGTCTGGATAAAACACCTCCGGAAGGAATCGTGTGGGAAAAATCCATGTTCCTGAAAAAAACTCCCGACTGGGCAAAACTTGCAGAATTCTGTAAACGTTATTCTCTCAAGAGTATCCTGAAAGAACTGCCCGTGGCAGAACCTCCCGCAGTGGAAACAGCCGATGAATTCGATCTGTTTTCCGCACCCGCCCCTGCTCCCGTTCCGGAAGAGAAAAAACCGGAACAAAAAAATGATTACGAACAGTTGAGTCTTTTCTGATGTTTGATTTGATCTTGAAACCGGGCAGAGAACGTTCTCTGATCCGCCGTCACCCCTGGGTATTTTCCGGTGCATTCCGCCCTGTGGAACAGGAAATCACACCGGGCAGTACCGTCCGTGTCCTTGATGCAAAAGGAAATGTTCTCGGAATGGGAGCCTATTCTCCGGAATCCCGTTTATCCGTCCGCATGTGGAGTTTCAAAGAACAGGAAATCGGAAAAGAATTTTTCGCAGAACAGCTGAGGAAAGCATATTTATTACGGAAAACTGTCTTCGGCGGAACGTTGCCGGATGCCTACCGTCTGGTCTGTGCGGAATCCGATGGAATCCCCGGTCTGACGGTTGATATTTACGGAAAATACGCAGTCTGTCAGTTCTCCTGTGCGGGAACGGAATATCATAAATCAGTCATTACAGAACTGCTTCTGAATTATGCGGAAGGCATTTATGAGCGTTCTGATGTGGATTCCAGAGCCAGAGAGGGCTTGAAACCGATTGTCGGTCAGCTCGCCGGAGAAACCGTTCCCGATGAAATCAGCTTCACAGAAAACGGGATCCGTTACATTGCCTACCCCAAAACCGGACACAAAACCGGATTTTATCTGGATCAGCGTTTGAACCGGAAAGCAGTGATGGAACATTCTGCCGGAATGGGAGAAGTTCTGAACTGTTTCTGTTACACAGGCGGATTCGGTCTGGCTGCTGCAAAAGGCGGCGCAAAACATGTTTTGAATGTGGATTGTTCCGGTCCGGCTTTGGAACTTGCAAAACGTAACGCAGAAGCCAACGGATTTTCAGCAGAACAGTTTGAAGTATTGGAAGCAGATGTGTTCCAGTATTTGCGCCGCTGCCGTGATTCCCGGAAAACCTTTGATATGATTATCCTTGATCCTCCGAAATTTGCGGAAACAGAAGCTCAGGCGATGAAAGCCGCCCGCGGCTATAAAGATATCAATCTCCTTGCCATGAAATTATTGAATCCGGGCGGAAAATTGTTCACGTTCTCCTGTTCCGGAGCGATGACAGATGATTTATTCCGGAAAGTGGTTGATTCTGCTGCAGCGGATGCGGGAATTGATTTCCGGATCACCCATTGGCTGTCACAGGGACCGGATCATCCGGTGTCCTCAGCCTATCCTGAAGGTTATTACCTGAAAGGTCTGGCAGGAATCGTCCTTTAATTTTAGCACTGTTCCCAATAAAGGTTGTTACTTGAAGAGGGGAAAAAGCCCTTTTCAGAAAAGGTCCTTTTTCCCCTCCTCAACTTGTCACGGTGCAGATATTATGAGAGACACAAGAGGTCTCTCATTTTTTATGTCTGAAAACAAAAAATGGTTTGCCTCTTGATAAAAACGGATTTATGTTAATCCAAGAACACCGA
>JAFVTF010000041.1 GCA_017503375.1 Lentisphaeria bacterium
GAGGGGGAATACCAATGACTTTTATGATAGCACATCTATAACCAATATTTCAATTTGTCAGACTAAATGCACAATTACTGTTTGTCATAGTAAATGCACACTGCTCTCAAAAAGAGCGTGCGTTTACTTTTACAATCGTCAGTTGCATTAATTTTCAGTATTTTTTGTATTTAATGCTTGAATTGAAAAAAAATCAGTGTATTTTAATGTTGATAACTTAAATATTTTTATTAAGGAGAAAAATTATGGCAAATGAATTGGATGAATTGACCGGTCCCGTCAATGCTGCCGGACGTGATGTGAATGTAATTGAGAGACAGCTTCCTGTGCAAGTGGGCTTCGGTTCTACGCTTTTTGAAATTATGCTGTGGGTATGCGGAATTCTCCCCGGGCTGATTTTCCTTTTTATGAAGATTGAAGCCGATAACTATTTCCGGAAACTTCAGCAGAAAATTCAGGCCGATGCATCTCAGATTGATAACTATCTGGAACAACGGGTTCAGATTCTTCAGAATGTTGCCCCCCTTGTGGAGAAGGCAATTGATCTGGATAAGGATGTAATGAAATCCGTTGCGGCTTTCCGCGGCGGAATGCTGCCGGATGCTGAACGGAATGCTGTTGCCGCTCAAATTGATAATGCGTTTGGACGTCTGTTCCCTCAGGTGGAGGCTTATCCGGATTTGAAGGCTCATCAGGCAATTGCAGAAGCTATGCGGCAGAATAATTATCTGCAGCGGGAAATTACAGCTGCCAGAGCTCTTTATAATGATACTGTCAATCAGTGGAATAATGATCTTTTCTGCTGGCCGACGAAAATGATTGTTGCTGCAAGAGCCGGTTATACCACACGAATTCCGTTTTCAGCCTCTGCTGAAACCAAAGCCCGTGCCCGGGAGACCTTCTTTTAATGGAAGATATTTATGAGCCATTAGAGCTTTACAGGAGTGAATTGAAAGATAAGTTCGCTTCTGTAACGGCTGAACGGTTTCAGAATCTTCTGAAACAATCCCGGGTGGATGAAGCGGCGAATCAGAAACTTGTCAATCAAATTGACCGCTTGAACTCAAAACTCCGGAAAATGTCGACAAAACAGAGCCTTTGGATGTTTCTCAACATCGTTTTTATCGTGGGCGCGGTCGTCGGGATTGTTATGTTGTTCAAAGAGTGCAATGAACACTCCGGATTATCGCAGGATGGATTAATCGGGATTGCTGTTGCTGTTTTCTGTTGTCTTTTATTCTTTCTCTGGTCACTTCCCGCTTACAGAGATATTTCCAGCAGAATCGAAAGACTTACTGCCGAAATCCGGCAGAAAAAAGATGAGGCATGGGCGCAGGTGCAGCCTCTGCTGAATCTTTTCACATGGGATATGCCGGCTGATTTAACGCAGGAAACTTATCCGGAGTTCAAGTTTGATCCATACTTTACGACCGGACGTTTGGCCGATATGAAACTGTCGTATGATTGGAATGATGAATTCAATGAAGAACGTTCTGTTGTCTATTCCCACAGCGGTGAAATCCGCGGAAATCCTTTTGTCCTTGCAGAAACCAAACAGATGTACTGGGATACAAAAGTTTATACAGGAAGCAAAACAATTTACTGGAAGGAACGCGTCCGCGATTCCGAAGGAAAAATGCAAACCGTCAACCGGAGCGAAACACTTTATGCCTCTGTGAGTAAGCCGATTCCTGCTTATAATCACGATAAATTTTTGCTTTACGGAAATGAGGCTGCACCGAATTTAACGTTCAGACGCGGACCTTCTGAACATTCCGCAAGCGGTGATGGATTCTTTGCAAAGTGGGGAAAGAAAAGAGAAACTGAAAAGCTCAGAGAACTTGCCAGAAATCTGAATGACGATATTGATTTCACCATGATGAGCAACGAAGAGTTTGAAGTACTGTTCCACGCAATTGACCGGAATCATGAAATCGAGTTCCGTCTGCTTTTTACAGCATTGGCCCAGCAGCAGATGGTGAAATTGCTGAACGATACTGTGGTCGGATTCGGAGATGATTTCTCATTCACAAAAGCCGGAAAGATGAACATGATCCAGGCCGGGAACCAGAGAAATATTGAATTCGTTACATCTCCGGACCAATTCTCTCATTATTCTGTCAGAGCGATCCGGAATTTATTCCAGACAAAATGTGAAGCATTTTTCAAATCATTCTATTTTTCTTTGGCACCCCTGTTAACGATTCCGCTTTATCAGCACAGCCGCAGTATTCCTCAGAAAGATTTCAGCAAATGGGAGCACAGGGTTTCTTTCTGGGAATTTGAGTCCGTTGCAAATTATTACGGAGATGGGCATTTCAAACATTCTTCCTGCAGTACTCAGAATATTTTGAAGGTTACAAACATGGAAGAGCTGTCAGACGGTTCCTCGGCTGCTGTAATACGCGCCCACGGTTTCCGTGAGAAACAGCGTGTCGATTATGTCAGCGTTTATGGCGGTGACGGAAGATATCATGATGTTGCAGTAGAGTGGCTGGAATATCTTCCGGTATACAAAGATACAAAAGTGCTGTTGATTGATGAAGGGAATCCGGAATCCTCCGGCAGACAGAATCGGATTGATTCTGTTCTTGAACACTGGAAGAGAAATTATGATGAAGTGATTTACTTCAGAAAACTCTTCGCCTGTATCGTCAAATAAAAAACTTTCCCGCTGTCATCACGAACGATTGATTCTGCCTCAGTTGAAAAACAACAAAACCGTATTATATTATTGTCCGTAGAAAACTGAAGAATAGAGGCTGTTGCAAAACCTGCATACAGAAAACGCATTTTAATTGAGTCTTTTGAACAGAGTGAACGGAGTTTACAGAGATTACGGAGGTGGTTTGGTAATTAAAACAACCGTTACCCAAGAGAAAAATTTTTATTTCTTTTGA
>JAFVTF010000042.1 GCA_017503375.1 Lentisphaeria bacterium
ATTTGGCTGAAAAGAGATTGCTGATGAGATGGAAATGGTAGTTTGAGCGTGGCTACTCAACGAGTAACCACCGAAAACGCTCCATTTTCTGATCACAGCAAGAATTTTCAGACATTTTTGAAGACTTTTGAAATTGCCTCTCTATTTTTCTGATTTATTTACAGGTTGTTCTCCCCGTAAATATTCTGCCGGTGTGCATCCGTAATATTTTTTGAACGAGGCATAAAAGTATGCCAGTGAAGAAAAATTCAGCAGTTTGGAAATTTCTGCCGGTGTGTGAGATGCTTCCAGCAGTAAACGCCCTGCTTCCTCCATACGGAGTCTATTCAGATAACAGACAGGTGTTTCCTTGTAATGATTCTTCCATTGTCTGAAAAACGTTGAAGTGGACATTCCCTTGGATTCGATCAGCGTTTTCAAGTCGATTGGACGGTAGCAGTTCAGCTGCAGATAATATGCGACTTCATCAATGACAGGGTTCCGTTTATTGGAAATTTTTCCACCCTGCAACCGTGCCAGAAGTAATTCTTCGACCAGTTCAAAACAGCGGAGATCAAGACGGTCAGCCATTGGAAAATTCTGCACACAGGGGATTTGTTCTATGATTTCATGAACAAGAGTTGTTATTTTCTCTGTCATATTCAGATCCCATGCCAATGGTCCGCTCCTGAAAAAACTGTCATAGATCGGTTGAAAATATTCTTTGGAATAGGTAAGACAAAGACTGTTCATTGCCTGATACGGAGTGTTGTAACTGAATTTTGAACCGGGACATTTCAGCATGACATGTGGGAATGAATTGATATATTTTGTCCCGTTGATCGTTTGTACAAGCTTTTTTCCCGGATAGGTCAGTCTCAACGTAATTTCAAATTGATCTTTCGGGGTGTAAAATGTCCATTCTTCCGGTTGATTCGGTTCTTTGAAATCAAAATGTCCGGGGAAATAACCGATTCTTTTCAGCGGGAAAGAAAAAGGGAATAACCGTTGTTCATCAGAGAGATAGACTACTTGTGCGTTGTGCATGGATTACATCCTTTTTTTATAGAAGCCATTTCCGGAACGATGGAAGATTTACCATTCATTTATTAATATAACTGTTTATACCAGATTTTTCAAATCATGATGGTTGTTTTTTATCTTTTTATATTGACAAAAAAATGAGAATATTTTAAAATAATTTGCTATTTTTATGATATTGATTTTTTTTATAAAGGAGGGTATAGTAACTATGAAATTGTTTTCAGATGGAAGGAGTTCATTTCTTATGACTTTTGATTTTCAGAAAAAATATGATATTGCTGTAGCCGGAGCCGGTGTGGCAGGAATTGCCGCAGCACTGGCAGCCGCACGCCGCGGCCACAAAGTTGTTTTATTGGAAAAACAAATGCTGATCGGAGGTCTTGCAACTTCCGGTTTGATTTATATTTATCTCCCCCTTTGTGACGGACAGGGAACGCAGGTGACATTCGGTATTTCCGAAGAAATGCTGCGTGCGGGTGTTGAATTTTCCCCCTTCGATTTTCCGGAAAAATGGGGTGGTAAACCGGGCGGCAGAAACTTCCGGGCAGGACGTTATGATTGTGATTTTTCTCCGGCCGGAATGATTCTTTCTCTGGATGATCTCCTGAAAAAAGCCGGAGTCGATCTCTGGCTGGATACCAGAGTTTGCGCAGTTCAGATGGCTGAAGATGGAAAAATTACAGCTCTCGAAGTGGAAAACTGCAGCGGGCGCGGTTTGGTCGAAGCCGGATATTTCGTGGATGCTACAGGTGATGCCACAATTGTCCGCAGAGCCGGCGGCATGACCGAAACCGATGAAAACCGTTATTCTCTCTGGATGATGCAGCGCGCCCCGGGAGAAAAACTGTTCTATCCTTTCACAGATTCCATTCATGTGGTCACGTTCGGCAGTTCACTGACCGTGCGCATGGTGGAAGGGGATCCCAGAGATGCAAAAGTTCATTCAGAATTCATCCGGGACAGCTGGAATACTGCCCGGGAATATTACCGGGAATCTTACAGCTCCGGAAAGACAGACCGTTACAATCATTATCCCCTGCATTTGCCCGCAATGGAACAACTGAGAAAGATCGCCTGTATCAAAGGTGTGGAAACTCTCACAACCGGATCCGAATGGCAGCGGTTTGATTCTTCCATCGGTTTATATGCAGACTGGCGCAGGGCTGGAAAGGTTTATGAAACACCATACGGCTCTTTGATCCCCGCTGATGTACGAGGCGTTTTTGCTGCCGGAAGATGTATGAGTGCCACAGGTGATGCCTGGGAATCTTACCGGGTGATTCCATCTGCTGCAATGACCGGCGAAGCCGCCGGTATCGGAGCTTCCCTGGCTGTGGAACTGAAAAAAGATGCCATAGAATTGACAGCAGATCAGGTTCGTGCCGAATTGAGGAAAAACAATTTCAAATTCCATTTTGAAGAAGTTGGGCTGAATCCCGCTGAACATAAACAATAATAAAAGGAGGATCGTTATTCTTATGTTGATTTCCAATAAGAAAAAAGTTCAAAGTCGTTTTACTTTGATAGAATTGCTTGTAGTGATAGCGATTATAGCGATCCTGGCGGGAATGCTTCTGCCCGCTTTGAACTCGGCCCGCGATACCGCAAGAAGTTCTTCCTGTGTCAATAACATGAAGCAGATCGGAAACCTTCTTGCAGAGTACCGGGATGAATCCAATGGGTATTTTTTACGGTTCAAACTGGAAGATGAAACCCTCTGGTCCAAGTATCTGACAAAGAAACTTTCTCAAAAAAGAGAATTTTCTGACAGGGCATTCGGAAAGACATTCATGTGTCCGGCTGCTCCCGATGATAAATCCAATTACGGCGGATATTCCATTAATACCTGGCTTACTGCAAATAAACATAATTCCTATGCAAACTGTACAACTCCGTTAAAACCATTCTGGGTAAAAGAATCCTGTGTGATTCAGTCGTCATCAACAGTGGAATCGACCGATAAACATTACCGGGACAGCGGAGATACCGGGATCGTGGAACGGGTTTCTCATATTCCATTCCGGCATAATCAGCTTGCCAACCTTCTTTTTGTAGACGGTCATGTCCGTGGGATGAGGGAACAGGCTGTGATCGGCGGAAAAGATGCTTATTTTGGAATTCTCCGTTACGGTTTCAATTTCGGATGCAGTTATTGTTCCAGAGGTTCCTACTGATGAAAAAACAATTCTTTTTTTTTCTGTTTTTTTGCGGAACAGCACTCTTTTCTGAACTAAAAATGAATCCGGATGAAAATACTCTCTGGCAATTTACCTCTCTTGATCAGAAGAAATGGAAGGGAACGGGCGTAAAAATAGAAAATCATGCCGGAGGTTTTTTCCTGAGTAATGAAACTCCGTCCCCCAAAACGCCTCATTCTATTATCCGTAAACTCCCTGTCGATCCCCAATATCCATATCTTGTCTTTGAAACCGGAATGATTTCCCCGTATAAAGGTTATCGTTCATGGTCTGTGACATTACGGGAACTTCAAAGCGGATTCGGTTCCGTTGTAAATGCGGAACCCGGAATCGTGGCAGTGAACTGTTATGAAAATCCGGCAAAACTCCCCGGAAAACAGGCAAATCTTTTGTTGTATTTTTATGATTTCAAAGCGGATTTCAAATACATCAGAATGGTGAAGAAACCGGATAACTTCATTTCTGTGACCGGAGATTTTTCTGCACGGAAAAAAATCATTTCCGGAGATAAAGTAAAATTCACAGTACACCTGAAAGAAAGTGCGGAAGAAGTCAATTTGAAACTCCTGTATAAAAAATGGCTTTACACAGTGAAAGTGAACGGAAAAGAGACTTTGGAACTGACACCGGAAGATAAAGACCAGAAGATATGGAGTGTGGAAATCCCTGTTGAAACAATGGCAGATAACAAAAGAAAATCTTTCAAAAAAGGTGATATTCTGTTACGGGCGGTTGTTCTCGGCGGAAGTGTTAAAACTCCGATCTGGAGTTCTTTGCAATATTCTTTTGAAGGTAAAAAATAATTTTCAAGGAGATCGTTTATGAGAATAGTTACCCTTTTACTGATACTCTCTGCTGTATTGGTCAACGCCGCGGAACGGAAAGTGGAAAAATGGCAGGGCGAACCGTTGAAGCTTGATGGAAAATTAACGGAAAGTGCCTGGAAAAAAGGAAGTGTCTTTCATGATTTTCTGCCTTTCGCTTCTGAAATGCGTTCTTCTGCTGAGGTCGCAACCAAATTCATGGTTCGTTATGACAATGAATATCTTTATTTCGGTGTCGAATGTGAAGAACCGTTCATGGATAAAGTGAAAGCCCAGAAGAAACCGCTTTGGTTTGCTGATGGAATAGAAATTTTCCTCTCACCGACCGGAAAAGACAACAGTTATTATCAGTTCCGTGTCAATGCAGATAAAAACCGTTTTCAGCAATATTATGAAGAAGGCGGCGGAATCACTCCTGTTTTCTATGCACCGGATTGGGATTCAGCTGTCGATTTGCAGGAAAAATCCTGGAGTCTGGAAATCCGGATTCCGTGGACCGCTTTTTATATGACAGATTCCTCTGTCTGGAGCACCAGCTGGCGTTTGAATGTTGCAAGAAACCGTCGTATCGCAAGACAGAATATCAGCTGGTGTCAGCTCCTGAGCAAGTGCAATGAAATCGCAAAATTCTATTTTGTTTCCGGGTTCCCGCGCAAAGATCAGAAAATGGATTATTATTTTGCTGACAGTTCAGCCTTGATCAGTCAGTACGATGGGAAACGTTATACAGGCGAGGTTTGTGTGAATATCGAATCTCCGGAAAAAAGCAGAGTTCAGGTGAAATGCTTTGCAGATCAGAAAGAATATGTTCAGAATTTCCTGCTGAAGAAAGGAAAAAATAACGTTCCTTTGAACAATATCTCTTTTTCCAAAGAAGGAAAAAACAGCGTAAAATTGATCCTTTCTCAAGGAAAAAAGGTTCTAGCCCGACAGAATTTTGACATCAACGTCAGTTATGAACCTCTTTCGGTCAAACTGATAACACCGGCTTACCGCAATACTTTTTATCCCGGACAGCCTGCGAAAGAAATCAAAGGTTCTGTCAAGGTGAATCTCCCCGGAAAAACTCTTACTGCCGCACTGGATAACGGAAAAGTCTATACGTTTTCTGTTCCTGCTGACAGAGTCGTGAATTTTACTGTTCCTCTGAAAGATATGAGTGACGGAAAACATTCTCTGAAATTCAAAGTTCTTCCTCAGGGAATTGAGAAGACCATAACGGTCAGCAGATACAGCAAAGCTCCGGAAGGAATGAATGTGGGCTGGGTTGAAAATGGAAAACTGATCTGGAATGGAAAACCCGTCATGCCCCGTTTCCTTTATGCTCACTATTATATGGGCGGAAGAGCAATGAAGCAGAGAACGGATGCGGATGATCTTGGCATAACCGGACCGGAACGGAATTACCGGCTGGTCAGTATTCCTCCCCGCCTGATCAAAGGGATCGAAGTCAGGGAAGGAACAAAAGATATCCGCCCGTGTCAGGAATTGTTCGATAAACTGAAACAACTTATTGAGCAGCATGGGGGAAAGAATTTCCTGTTCTACTATCTCAGTGATGAACCGGAATGCCGTTCCCAGTCAGCTGTTTACCTGAAACATCTGTATGAGTTTATCAAGGAAAACGATCCATGGCATCCTGTTATGATCTGCACCCGTGCGCCTGAAAGATATATTGACTGCGCGGATATTCTCAGTCCTCATCCTTATATCGGACCAACCTTTGACGGAACCGGAAAACGTTATCTGAATATTCCGGTTTATAAAGTCAGAAATTATATCCGGGCAATCAGTAAATCTGGACGTCCTGATAAAATAGCCTCTTTTACCGGACAGTTTTTCAGTTACAAGGGGCTCAGTATCTATGCTGATTATCCCACTTTTGAAGAATTGGAAGCGCAGGTTTGGAGTACCCTTGCAAACGGTGCCAGATGGTATTGCAATTATGCCTATCACGATCTTGGAGACCGTCCGGTAATTTATGAAGCAACCAGATATCAGATGACCAGTTTGCGGGCATTGGAACAATTTATTCTCAGCGCAGAATATCTGCCTTTGACAATGAAAGCTCAATTTGATGTTGCCGATGCGGTATTGCTCCGTCACAAAAATGACAATTTGCTGATTGTAGTCAACCTGCTGGATAAAGCGCAGAAGGTTTCTGTCAGTTCTGATTCGTTGAAAAGTGTCCCGCTTTGGTATCGTTTCCGGATGCAACAGACTTATCCCGGAAAACAGGCGTCTTTCACCTTTGATCTGAAACCCTATGAATGTATGGTTCTGAGTTCCAGAAGTATGGACAAAAATCTTCCTTTGCGGAGTGAAATCATTGCAAAAATAGCCCGTCAGGAAAAGGAACGGGTCAGCCGTCCGAATTTGCTTTTGGGGCGCGGCCTGGAAATTGAATTGAGTACTTCCAATCCGCCCAGATCCTCTCTGGGAATACAGAATAAATTCTTTGACGGAACCTGTGATATGCTCGCGTGGCAGCATACGAAACGGAAGGGGGAACGCTTCATCGAACTTTCTTTCCCGAAATTTGTTCCGGAATTTTCAAAGGTACGTCTCTGGGGCTATCCGATGAAAAAGGATATTAAAATATCCATCCGGAAAGCCGGGAAATGGCAAGTTCCTGCCGCAAAGAAGGTTACCACGGGAAAATGGTTTGTGGAATTCGATTATGGAACAACCTTGAAAACGATTCGTATGCGGATCGATTTCCCCGTTGGAAAATCTGCTCAGGAAGTTTACGAGATCGAATATCTGAAATGATATCGAGATAAGCACCTTGCCGTTTTTGCAGGGTGCTTTATTTATTCAACTTTTTCTTATATTCTGATGGAGATAGACGATTTGCTTTACGCCCGGAAACGCGGCATGAATTATTTCACCATCTGCAATCTTGTTCCGGAACCGAAACAAAAAGTCCTCTGGAGTCTTGTTGCTCCTGTTTCTGCTTACAATGAGAAACTGTTTGATGAATTCAAACGCCGTTTTGATCCTTATTTGTGACCGAACATAAAACAATATTAACAGTCAGGGAAAAAACTGCAAACCTTATTTCAGGGAGATAAAATATCATGAAAAAAATCATAACCTTTTGTTTAGCAGCTCTGGCAAGCTGCTCTCTGTTTGCTGAGAAAATCACTGTTTACCGTACAGGAAATGATGTCCTGATCCAGAGCCGGTGGTCTGAGGATAAAGATATTGTAATCAATATTTACCGTTTCGCAAATGAAATAAGCTATCTTGTGGAACGGAATTCCGATATCAGACAATATAAAAAGGGAATCCGTCTGCATTGGGGCAGCGATGAATATCCGGCAACTCTGTTTGCCGGAGGGCAGGGGTACGGTTATCTCAGCGGAAACCATGGATCTTCTTTTGGAATGCTGCTCACTGTTCCCGGCGGAAAATATTCTGAAAAAGATATCGGAAGTGCAATGCAGGATGATAAAAATAGAATTTACCGGATCGTGCAAGTCGTTTCTCCGGAGGAGATTCTGATTCATCCGGAAAGTACGACCGGAATCATGGGCGCACCGAAATTCCCCCGTCTGAAAAACGATAAACTTTTCCGTAACGGTGCGGAAGTGAAATATTCCAAGCACAAAATGGGACAGGTTTATCCTCTGAACCGAGTGACAAAAATCGAATTTCTTGTTGATGGAAAAACTCCGCTTCCGGAGAAAACAGTTGTAAAATGCGATTTTCTGGAACATCGGTTTGAACATGATGTTCTTGCTCCGGAAGGTGTCGTGGAATATGTGAAAAAGAATCCCGGAAAAAAGCCGTATCCCGAATTCACGTCCAAGTGGCACATGAAAATCATGGATTCCGATCCGAAGCTCAGGGATTATGCTTCTCTATCGGCTATCATGACGATCAAAAACCGTTTCATCTATCAGCAGAACGGTGCAGTCGTCAATGACAGAACCTGTACTTTTCATGTTTCTTTCCCGAATGTGAGCCTGATGGATCAGATGTTCTGCTGGGGCGGCGGAAAGATCGCTCCAGCAAAACTGGAGGAATTTTACATCCCGAAAACAAAGCCTTTGAAAATGATCAACCTGAAAGATTTATCAAAACCTTATGAGTTTGACTTTTCCAAAGTTGCTGTCATGCCGGAAAAAATGTTTGTATCTTACACACTGACCAGAAAAGATGCCGCTGATCCGGGAAAACTTCCGGACCGCTATATCCGTCTTACCGGAAACGGAAAACGGGAATACGGCATTGCGATCGGAACTTCCCTTTTTGCCGGACACACCGCAAATGCCAACAAAGGAGTAGACAGGGATTCCCTTTATTATTTCTACACCTCCAAGAAGATGTATCCGTACTCTTATGTCCTGAAAAACAACAAGCCGGGACTTACTCTGCGTTCCATCAGTTACAAACAGTATTTCAATCCTGCTTTGCAACCGGATTTGACGGCGTTTTACCATCACCGTCAGGAAAATTCCCATGTGGTTTATGTGGATTGTCACAAAACTTTGCGGAATAAAACAGTTCTGCTGCCGGTGTCGTTGCGGGGAAAAAAGATTACTGTTTTAGAGAAAACTCCTTCTGTTACACTTCACACAAAAGGAATCCTTTCGGATGGAAAAATTCTGTTTGATGTGAAAGATCAAGGCTGTTTTGTTTTGAAACTGGATTGAACTGTTCAAAAAACAAAAAATTCTTTTAAACAGTTCTTGTAAAATCAATAATTGCCATTTATAGTTCCCGTATGCTGATGAAAATTAAGGGAAACTATGAAAAAAACATTGTCAAATCAGGAACGGATTTACTGTTCATTGCTGGAAAACATCCGGAAAAATGTTTATCCGGCAGGGGAACTTCTGCCGTCGCTCCGGGAATTGGCGAAGGTTTATTTCAGTACACCGGGAACTGTCCGGCAGGCTTTGATGAAACTTCAGAATGACGGAATCGTTACTGCTCATCACGGTTGCGGTTACCGGGTCAATAAACCTGAAGTCCGGTCAAAAAATATCCTGATCCTGGAACAGACAAGCAATCCGCATCTTTACGGAAATTTTCTGAATGAGCTTTGTGCATGTATTCATGAATATCCGGAATACACCATTCATCTTGAAGATACTTTGCGGTATAAGGATTGTCCGGAAAAACTCTATCAGAGGCTTCTTCCCATAGCCCGGAATTATGAGGCGATCTTTTTCAACGGGGAAGATGTGATGCTTTCCCGCGAGGCTTTTATTGAACTTCAGAAACATACACAACTGTATTATTATTTTAACTCGAAAACGCGTTTTTCCATGACTGGGATTCCGGGTGTTTCAACAGATTGGAATCACGGGCAATATATTGGCATTCGGCATTTGATCGATTGCGGCTGCAAACGGATTTATATTCTTTCCGGAACTGTCCGGCATGATGGTGCGTTGGCTGCTCAGAAAGATACCGGAACTGATGCAGAACTCATTTTTATTAAGGAAATAGAAGAGTTCTATCAAAAAATAGAAACGGAAAAGTTTGACGGTTTGTACAGTTTCCAGGATAGCATTGCTGTTGAGGCTGTTCACCGTTTGCGGAAACGCGGATTTCAGATTCCGGGTGATGTTGCAGTCGTCGGTTATTACAACACACCGTGGAGCGAGCATCCGGAAACTCCGCTGACTTCTGTTTGTATCAATGAACACTCTATGATACGGAGAGTTTTTGATATGTTTACCGGAAAACTGGCAAAAGCACAGCTTTTTGAATTGCCAGGTCTGATTATCCGGGATTCAACGAAAGATTTCAAAAAAAAATAATTTAAGAGAAAAGGAGATTTTATGAGATTGGAACGATTGAAAGATAGTCTGCTGGAACGTTTCTCCGGTATGATCAAAAAGTGGGGCATTGCCGTAATTGCATGCAGCTGTTTTGCAGTGTTTGCAGCTGATTTCAACGTGAAAAAATTCGGAGCTGTCGGAGATGGTGTTGCGGATGATGCTCCCGCTATCCAGAAAGCGATCGATGCCGCTCAGGTCAAAGGCGGTTGTGTTTATTTCCCTGCCGGGGATTACCGGATCAAAAAGACTCTGCTGATCGGTGGAAATACTTCAAGTCTACCGACAAACTGGCTGACGTTGCGCGGCGAAGGCGGCGGAAGTAAACTCTATGGCGATGGAGTGGATTTCATTCTTGCCGGACGCACCAATCCCGGAAGCAAATCCCCGTGGATGAATGGTGCCAGAATTGAAAGCCTGACGTTCCGCAGTTTCGATATCAAAAATCGCTGTAACGGAATCGATTTATCCCTGATGCTCCGCGTTTATATCTCTTCCTGTAATTTCATCCGGTGTAAATCCGCAATCGCTTCTGAAACAGCTTTTACTCCATATCCCGATCCGAAACGGAAGGTTTTCCATTCTGTCTGGATCGTCAGAATTCAGGATTGCATCTTTTCTTTAAATTCCAACTGGGCAATCAGCATCCGCCGTGCTTTTGATGTGGTGATTTCCAATAACACGATCGAACACGGAAACGGCGGGATTCAGATCGGGTTCAAGGAAGATGCCAAAGATGCCGCATGCAATACGCTCCGTATCGTCAATAATGTGATCGAAGGGATGAACGCCTCCGGAAAACCTGCAGTCAGACTCTGCTGTGTCGTTGGCGGACAGATCGTTGGAAATTATTTTGAAGCAAATCACAGCGGAGATATTGAGATCACTCCGGAAAAAGGCGGATGGTTTCGCGGATGTATTATTACCGCAAACACATTCCAGCCTACTGCAAAACAGAGAAAAAATGGCGTTTATGGTCCAATTCTTATTCAGAAAGCGATCGATACCACCATTTGCAACAATTTCACCACCGGTTCCCGGCTGATCCACGGAAAAAGTGCTCCCCTCGGAAGAAATATTGCCGTATTCGGAAATACTCTGGGAAATCCTGCTTCTCTTGGATTTGACGGTGCTTCCGAGGCTGAACGGAAGGCCTATGAGCAGTTCGTTGCCATTAACAGTCTGAACAGAAACAGATTTGTTCTTACCGGTCAGAAGGGGCATGTTGGAATTGATACGGAACAGGGGATTGTTTTCAATGAAAATGCGATTTCTTATTCAGATAAAGTTCCGGCAACCGGAAAAACCGGAGATGTGGTTTTTAACAGAAAACCGGAAGTAAAAAACGGACGGGTCATTATCGGATGGTATTGTGTGAGCGGCGGAAAAACTCCCCGTTGGTGTCCGCTTTCCTTTGATGCCGCTGAAAAGAAATAACAAATATTTGCGGATTTTTCGGAAATATCAAAAAAAAGAGGAAAAAACAAAAAAAAGAGGAAAAAACAAAAAAAGAACAATTTTAACAAGTTCAGTCTCTTGACAATTTTTAACTTCTGTGATATATTAGGAGAAGTATATCATTACTGTTGGAAAATGTATGTAATATTTTACATAAGTCAGACTGAAACAACTGAAAAAGAAGAGGATAAGATTTATGAAAATGAACAAAGATTTATCTCTTGCCGAGCGCCCCACCTGCAGGTGGGTAAAGCACCAGTGCTTTACCTTGATAGAACTCTTAGTGGTAATAGCCATCATCGCAATTCTTGCGGGGATGCTTTTGCCCGCGTTGAATACTGCAAGGGAAAAGGGAAGATCCAGTTCCTGTATCAACAATCTGAAACAGCAGGGGCTGAACATGGCAACTTATTCCATGACGTATGATGAATATGTTGTACCTCTGATATGGTATGTGAAAAATGTTACTGTTTTTGTAAAATGTCCCATTTGGTATCATATCGTTGTGGGGAATTATGAATGGCCTGAATCTGTTGGAAAAAAACAATATCCGCACCATCTTCTGCGTTGTCCCTCAGACCGCGACCCCAAAAAACTGGGAGATATCACCACCGATTTGGGAGCGTATTTCCAGAATGACCACAAAGATTGGGAAGTCAGTTACGGCTGGGCAAAAAATGCCGGGTATTCTGAAGGTTTTGCCTTGAATGATTCAGGGGTAAGAAAAATGTTTAAAACTCATCAGCTGAAATATGGTCCGTCCGTTTCTGTTATCGGGTCTGACCGTTCAAAAGCTTCCGTAACTAATTATACTCAGATTATTGAATATGGTGATCCTTTGGCTCACCTTTCATATATTCCGTATCGTCATCAGGGGAAAGATAATTATTTGCTGGTTGATGGTCATGTCGCAACAGGCGATATCCGGATAATGAAGTATATGGGATTCAAACGGACGATTCAGAAATAACAAACAAAGACATGTTCAGAAAATAACAAACAGTAACAGTTAAGGGAAAAAAATGTTGCAAAGTCTCAAAAAATGTTGGCTTCTGCTGCTGGCATTGAGTGCAATGACACTCGGTGCAGCGGAAAAAGATTTCAAAATGGGTGTTTACATTTATGATTATGCTTTTGACAGAATTGCCAAGAGCAACGGCGAAGACTTGAAAGCCTTTGTCGACCGCCATTTCAAAAAATTGAATGAACACGGTGTAAATGCGATTCATCTGACAGTTTCCGACAAGACCGGAAAGAAGTTTGAAGAAATCTGGCGTCCGCTTTTGAAGAAACATGGAATCAAAGCATATCTTCAGCTTGATTTTGCTTACTTCATCCCTACTGCCAAACATTGGACCGAACAGTTTGAAAACAACCGGGCAAAAGAAGCAGGTGCTTTCATTACGAAATTCAAAAACTGCCCCGAAATTCTTGCATTCTCCATCCGCGAAGAAATTGGCCATCCGCATGTCAACGCAATGGCACATTACTATCAGAAGATCATTGGTCATGCACAGGATTTCCCCATTGTTACAGTTCACAGCAATCTCGGTGCAGCCAAAGATCATCCTGTTCCTGATCCCGCAGTGTTCGGAACTGACCGTTACGGTTTCTGGTGGGAATACTCCGGCGGCGGATATCTTGCAAGCCCTGCCGCAGCTTTGAACTGGACCCGTACACAGTCCGCACTTTATTATGCGGAAGCCGCAAAACGCGGTGCAGATTTCATTTACGTCGTTACCGCAAACGGCTATCTGAGCGGTGCTCTTGATCTTGAAAAAGCCTGGGGCAAACACAGCTCTTACAGAAGAATTGCAAAATTTGTGAAGAACGGCACTTTCGGCTGGAAGAAATCCAATTTGGAAGGGAAAGATTTCTATTGGACATGGAAATATTACCGTCTTCCCGAAAACTGTGTGAGAGCTTTGATTTGGACCGGTGTTCTCGAAGGTGCAAAGACCGTTCTTTTCTGGAGCTATACTCCTGTGATCAACTCTGAAATGAAAAAGACTCCGGAAGAAGCAATTTACGAAGGTTTGAAAAACGCCAATGCCAGAAATCCGAAGAACCTCAAAGGCAATGCCAACTGGACAACTCTTGCCGGACGTGACGGTGTGGAAAACCGCGAATTGAATGAATTCGCAGCCACAGCAAAAGAACTTGCTCCCTACAAGAAACTCATTCCCATGATGACCAAGATCAATGAAAAGGTTGTCACAACCAATACCAAAAAGAGATATTACACTAACACATTTGCTTTCCGCGGAATGAAAGGAAAGGGAATCGTCCTCCACAATGCAAATGTCGGAACCTGGGGCAAACGGACTCCTGTTACCTTCTCCGAAAATGATGATATCAAGATCGATGCACAGGGTAACATGATCAGCTATGTTCCGCTCAAGGCACCTGCAAAGGTTGAATTTACCCTGAAGAACGCCAAAGATACAGTCTTTGATTTCAAGACCGGCAAGAAAATCCCCACAGTCAATGGAAAAGGAACAGTTGATGTTGCTCCCGGCAGCGGTGTAATCCTGTTTGCAGGTTCCGCACAGGAATTCAACAAGATCCGTTCCGCAATCAAATGATCGGATAAAAAATGAAGTTGAAAACAATTCTTTTATCACTCGTTCCGGCAGTCTCATTGACTGCCGGTTCCGTTCAGCTCTCAAACGAATATTGGGATGTTAAAATTGATCCGGACAATGGCTGCAAAGTCACCAACATGGTTTATAAACCTGCGGGCAAAGAACTGGTCAACACCTGGAAACAGCAGAAACGCCGTCAAGGTTCCACTATGTTCGGCGGAGTCTGGGGCGGTCACATGGGCGGCTCATACAGCGATGAACAGGGCGTAACTCCTTATAAAGTTATCCGGAAAAGCAAAAATCAGATCGTGGCTGTCTGGGAAAATAAATTCCCGAATTTCACCGGATTGAAAGAAGAACGCACTGTCACTTTGAATGGTGCTGAACTCAGAGTAAAGGTGAAGATCTCCAACAGTTCCAAAGAAAAACGCACCTTTATTTACCGTATGCAGGACTTTTTCGGTTCCCGCAAAGACGGTAAAAACATGTACGGTTTTGTTCCGGGTTCTGTTCCGGAAGTCTTCCCGTTCTATGATTTTGATCTCCGGGAACGGGTTTTTATGAAACCCGCAGAAAACGAGCTTGCTATTTTCGATTCTGTGGAAGATTACGGAATGTTGATTTCCGGCCGCGGACAGCTGAATGGTATTTTTACCTGGTTTTCCCGCAGCGATAACAGTTCTACTGTTGAATTTTTCATGGAACAGGCATATCTTGCACCGGGTAAAGTCTGGGAAGCTGAATTTGCATATCGCGGTTTTGCACCTTCCAAACTTTCAACCCTGCCGGAAAAATGGCAGAAACGTTTGAATCCGGAACATGTGAAAGATGTGCTCAGTCAGCAGGTCAAAGGCGCAACTCCGCTGCCGTATCATGGCGTTTGCAAACTGAATCTGAAAGACGATTCTCTTCAGATTTTCCCCGTTTCCGCTGCTGACAGAGCTGTTGGAAAAGGGTATCCTGCCGTTCACCGGATGTCTTTAGACTCCATGAAACTCTTCGGAACTCCCGGAGAAAGAGTTGATTTTGTCTTTGCGCTGAAAGCCGGAAAGAAAAAGATCAATTCTGCATGGGAACTGACTCCTTTCACTGCTGAAAAATCCGGCTGGAACCTGTTCGGCGGGAAAAAGAATCTGGACGGTGCAAAATGGGATCTGCGCTATCTGACAAAAGAAGGTTATTTCCTTGTTCATGATCAGAAACTGACAGATAAAAATGCAGAGCTGACCATTTTCGGAAATGCCTTGAAAGACAGTGATAAGTGGAGCGATCTTTCTCTGGAGCCGGGAGAAGTCGCCTGGGTAAAACTTTCCTGTACCATTCCGGAAAATGCGGAAGCCGGAACATATGAAAGTTCCGTAAAGGTTGCCGGAGAAACCGTGAACATTGCGCTGGATGTTCTTCCTTTCAAGCTCAACCGTGAAAATGCAAAAGCGTTCGGAACATTTTTCCGTGCTTATATAACACCGTCCCGTTTGAATCCGGAACGCAGAATGAGCAAGGAAGAATTTCTGGAAAGTATGCGGTTTGCCGATGAAAACTGGAACAACAGTATCGTGCTTTACACCACCAGACGTGATGAGTTGATCTGGGTTGTCGATCAGCTTTATAAAATGGGATGGCGGAACAGCGTGATCTGTCCGATCTACCGTCTGCTTTCCCCGAAACAGACTAAGGAACTGGAAGAAAAATACGGTTATACATTCCTGACCTGGGGCGTTGATGAGCCTGCGAATTATAAAGCCCTGGTCACTGCTGATGTCCGTCTCAAAGGAATTCTGAAAGCCAAACACCGGAACCCGACCTTTACCCCCAGCACATTCATGGGTGCACTTTATGCGGACATCCGTCCGGAGTATATTCCCATATTCAACACAAACGGAATGATGACCATTCTGATGGATAGGACCAGCCGTTATGCAGCTCAGAACCGAACTGTATTCTGGTACAGCTGTCCGACAGGGATGCTGACCGTCCGGGAACAGCTGAAAGAACGTCTTCTGCATGGTTTGTATTTGTGGAAGATGCCTGCAAGAGGAATTCTTGACTGGGGCGAAGATGTTCATGTGAAGAAGATTGCCAGTGCAGGATATTGCGGCTTTATTGGCAAAAAATTCATTACCACGATCCGCCGCGACAACAGTTATGAAGGTTATAAAGATTATCTTTATCTGAAGGCTCTTCAGGAAACTGTTGAAGCGAATCCGGATGTTCCAGCCGCCGCAGAAGCCCGTACATTCCTGAAAGAACTCAACAATCTGCTTGATGATAACTATTACAATGCAGTTGTCAGAGTGGATGATGTTTATCTGAACAGCATCCGGGAAAAAGCAGCGCGTTTGACAGCTGCTGTTCTGGCTGGAAAATAAAACGCTGTATTATCAGTATGTAAAAAGGGACTGCTGCAAACCTGTAAAACGGTGAACAGCGGTCCCCCTTTTTTTATTTTTTCCGCCGATTTAAATGATGAAGAACGGAAACAAACGGCAGAAAAAGGGATCAACTCTGGATGACAAACATTTTCTCAACACAAACGATGCTTTTTTACGATAAAAATTTCTGTTGATATTGAAAACTTAAAGTGGATGGAGTATATTACGGAAGAATGTTACAGGAAATCTAACGAAAGGATTTTTCATGAAAGTATTTTCTCTGTTTATGGGTGCTGTTGCTGCGTTGATGTTGCTTGCCGGATGCGGTGATGGAAAAAAAGCAGGTCAGGCAAAAACGTTTACTGTTGGATTCGATGCAGATTTTCCGCCTTACGGCTATGTGGAAAATGGTGTGATGAAAGGATTCGACCTTGATCTTGCCCGCGAAGTTGCAAAACGGAATCAGTGGGAAGTCGTTCTGAAACCCATCAACTGGGATTCCAAGGATATGGAACTCAACTCCGGGTCCATTGACTGCATCTGGAACGGTTTTACGATCAACGGCAGAGAAAATTCCTATGAATGGTCCGAACCCTATGTGGATAACAGCCAGGTCGTTCTTGTGAAGAAATCTTCCAAAATTGCCAAATTGGCTGATCTGAAAGGAAAAACCGTTGCGGTGCAGACTGATACTCCGGTTCAGAAGGCTTTGACCGGAAAAGGAAAACGTGCTGATCTGGGAAAAACATTCAAACGTCTTATCGTTACCCCCAACTATAACAATGCGATCATGGAACTGGAAGCCGGTTCTGTCGATGCTGTTGCTATGGATATCGGTGTTGCAAAGCTGAAAGCGGCTCAGAATAAAGAACTTGTTATTCTTTCTGAAACCGTCATCACAGAAAAATATGGAATCGGATTCAAAAAAGGAAATACAGCTCTGCGTGATGCCGTTCAGAAAACTCTCAAGGAAATGGTTGCTGACGGGACAGCAAAAGCAATTTCCGCAAAATATTTTGACGGGCAGGATGTCCTGATCATCAAACCCTGATTCGGTCTGTTTTATGGATTACGGTTATATGTTCAAGGCCTTGCTGGAAGGCTTCGGAGTTTCTGTTCTTATATTTGTGCTGACCCTTGTGTTTGCGCTGCCGCTCGGATTGCTGATTGCGTTCGGGCGGATGTCGAAAATCGCAGTTGTCCGCTGGATTTTCCAGATTTATATTTCCATCATGCGTGGAACTCCGCTGATGCTGCAGTTGCTGATTTGCTTTTTCGGTCCATACTATATTTTCGGTATGACTCTGCACAGCAATTATCGTTTTACTGCTGTTATTATCGCCTTTGCCTTGAATTATGCCGCTTATTTTGCCGAAATTTACCGTTCCGGGATCGAATCCATCTCTGTCGGACAATATGAAGCGGCGAAAGTGCTCGGATATACTCCGGTTCAAACCTTCTTCCGTATTATTTTTCCGCAGGTATTCAAACGGATCCTGCCGCCGCTGACCAATGAAGCGATCACTCTTGTAAAGGATACTTCCCTTGCATTCTCCCTTTCTGTTCTGGAAATGTTCACCATTGCCAAACAGATTGCGAGTGCCCATGCAACAATGATTCCTTTTGTGGTTGCCGGGGTGTTCTACTATGTTTTCAATTTCCTGGTCGCCAGCGGAATGGGGCATCTGGAAAAACGCATGAATTATTACCGCTGAGGTCCCGACGATGAATGATGTTGTAAGAATTTCCAATTTTTCCAAAAGTTTCGGTGATTTGAAAGTCTTGAAAGATATTTCTCTTTCTGTGAAACAGGGGGAAGTCGTTTCCATTATCGGACCTTCCGGTTCCGGAAAATCCACTCTGCTGCGCTGTGCCGCCATGCTGGAAACTGCCGACAGCGGAGATTTGATTTATGGGGAACTCCCGGTGATGCAGAATGGAGTCTATACTTCAAAAGCCAATATGAAAGCAGCCCGCAACCGGTTCGGACTGGTCTTTCAGAATTTCAATCTGTTTCCCCATTATTCCGTGCTGAAGAATATCATTGATGCTCCTGTCTGCGTACAGAAACGCAAAAAGAAAGAAGTTGTTGCAGAGGCAATGGAACTTTTGAAAAAGATGGGATTGGAAGACCGGGTGGATGCCTATCCCTGTCAGCTTTCCGGCGGACAGCAGCAGCGGGTGTCGATTGTCCGCGCTCTGGCAATGAAACCGGAAATCCTTTTCTTTGATGAGCCGACTTCTGCTCTTGACCCTGAACTGACCGGAGAGATTCTGAAAGTCATCCGTCAGCTTGCGGAAGAACACATGACCATGGTCATTGTTACTCACGAGATCAACTTTGCGAAAAATGTATCAGACCGGATCATTTTCATGGCAGATGGTGTGATCGTGGAAGAAGGTCCTGCTGCGGAACTCGTTGAAAATCCGAAGAATGAGCGGACTAAAACATTTCTTGCCAATATCAGCAAAGACCGCGATTGATTTATCTGTTGAAATTGCCTCGAATAATTAAAAACAGGGCTTTATCCCCTCATCAGGTGCCGATTTTTGTTCGGAATATGGCTGTTCTTATAAAAATAGCGGCTTTTTCTATCATATTTTTCTGAACATCCCTTGACAAATATGTTTGGTAACGTTATAGTAACGTTAACGGAAAAGGTTGTAACGGTATGGCTGTCACATTAAAAGAAATTGCAGAAGAAGTGGGCGTCAGCAAGATGACGATTTCCCGCGTTTTAAATGGGAAAAATCAGGGGCAGGTATCTCTCGAACTTACTGAAAAAATCAAAGCGGCTCTTGCAAGACATAATTATCAGCCCAATCTGAATGCCCGGAATTTACGGTCTGCAAGACAGCCGGAAGAACAGATCGTTGATGATTCAATGATTACGCTGCTGCTGCCGTGTCCGGATTTTCTGGATAGGCCGATTGATCTGATCTCGGAATATGTTGAAATTTCCAATGCTGTTCTGCAAACAGCAAGCAAATATGATTTCAAAGTGAAGATGCTCCCGATTTCCCGGACGAACGATCCCCATGATATTGAATGGGGGTGGCTGAAAGATTTGCGTGCCGGAAGCAGAGTCCTTGCTTATTCCGCATGGTTCCTGCCTGTATTGACGGAGTTATCCCGCCGCGGGTGCAGGATCGCAATGATTTCAGCCGAAGTATTCTGGCGTTCCGCATACGGAAGTGTCGTCAGAGACTTTGCATTATTCACCTATATGACAGTGGATGGTTCCATGCAGCTGGTTCAGCATCTGGTTGATAACGGGTATAAAAAGATTGCGATTGCAACAAAATATCCGGATGAGCCTGATGAACCATTGGTCGTTGGATACAGTAATGTATTGAAAAAGTACAAGGAACGCTATTTCAATATTATTCGTTTGCCTAAAAAGAATAATCAGGAACTGGATATTGAGGCGATTCGGGGCGCGTATGATAAAGATCCATTTGATTCACTGGTCATAGAATGTCCTTCTCATTGGAAATTCCGTTACCGGGATTCTCTGGCAAAGAATCTGGATCTTCCGGAAGACGTTAAAATTTTATTCTGTGATGACCGCAGTGATTGTGACCGTTTGAGTCCGCCAGTTCACTCGGTCCATTATCCACGGAAGAAAATGGGACAGGATGCGGTTGAAGCGTTATTGGCAAAGGAATTTATTCCCTGCGAAAAATTTTATCGCGGAGAATTGGTTATAAGATAACAAAACATAAATAGAAAGGAAGAGAGTATGAGAAGGAACGTATCATTTACGTTGATCGAGCTGCTGGTTGTGATTGCAATTATTGCGATTCTGGCAGGAATGCTTCTGCCGGCACTGAACAATTCACGAGAAAAGAGCCGTGCTGCAAGCTGTCAGGGAAATATGAAACAGATCGGAACCGCATTGGGGCTTTATAATGCTGCTTATGACGATTATTATCCCTGTTCAGAAGTCGCTTGGGGCGATTTGAACAATAAACCAACCTGGAGCGATGTTGTTTTGCCGTTTTTGGGTGCAGAAATAAGTTTTACCAGTAAACATTATGCACGTGGAGGTGTTTTTATTTGTCCGACACAGAAAAACGTCTATCCGTCCTGGAGAGTTTATATTTCCTATGGGATCAACCGGGATTTTGTCGGACGTGAAAATTATACCAACCGGGTTTGGACAAGCAAGAAGACCGGCGGTGTGAAAGCCTCCAGTGTAAAACAGCCGTCAAAACATTTGATCGTAACCGAAACCTGGTATTCATCCAACCGGAGTCAAATGCAGGACATAGGGGGAAAAAAGGTTCCGGCAAGAACTCTCGGTTATCATGTCGCTGATCATGATACCATTACATTCCGTCATTCCCGGAGAACAAATACTCTGTATATTGATGGACATGTCGCCGCAGAAGATCAATCATGGATTTGGATGAGTCATCCTGGCTATATTCCGTGGAATGTTGGTAATGATCAGACCAAATTCCTTGCTTATCCCGGCAGAGACTCCTGGGATGTCGTAAAAGGTTATGATCCTTACTTGTAAAATCATGAGAAAGGTTTGAAATATGACAAAAAAAATATTATTTGCCGCACTTGCACTTGCAGGAGCTGTCTGTTTTGCTCAGGATACAACTGTCCGCCGCGGTGAAGCCGAAAATTATGAGTATTACAAAAAATTGTGGACGGAACGCACCAAAGGAAATATCCTTTCCAAAGGGAAAAAAGTCACCTTTTCCATTCCTACAAATTACCGTTTGACCAATGACGATAAAGATCCGTTCGATCTTACCGATGGAAAAACCGTCAATGACAAAAAATCTTTGATCTGGTTCCACAAAGATAGTGTCGGCTGGTTCGGCGGAATTTCCGATGGCGGAGTCAATTTCCAGATTGACCTGGGCGAAGTCAAGAATGTTGACCGCTTTGTGATCCGCTGTCTGGGCGGCGAAGTTCAGAAAACGCTGGGGTTCCCAAAGCGGTTTGAAATTTTCGTTTCCAAAGATGGAAAGAACTATTACCGTACCGCTTTCATGCAGAAACTGGCGGAATCAGATCAATCTCTCAGCGATTTCAAGAACAGCTATTACATTCCGGAACGGGGAAAGGCAATCGTTTATCCCTTTGAGTTTGAGGTGAATGCAGAAGCCCGTTATATTGCCTTTACCATTGCCTCTGCAGCAGGCGGTCTGTTCTCCGATGAATTGGCTGTCATGGAAGGAAACCCGAAGAAAGCCGGTTTCAATGCCGCTTATAAAACGGAACCGATGCCGTTCTATACAAAAGGCGTTCTGGTCAGCCCGAAAATCAATGAATTTGTGTTGACGAAAAATATTATTACACCGACCTTCTTTACCTATTGCGATATGCGGCAGCCCGCACAGAAAAAATCTCCCATGATGCTGGAACTTGATCTTCCCGAAGGAGTGGAAGCGGTTTCCCCGAAAGCTGCAAAGGTGGAAAAATATACGGATAAAAAAGGACAGAAACGGGTCAAACTGACCATGCAGGTCAAGCCCCGTCCGTGGAGCGGAACCATGCTTCAGGAAATGTTCTTCAAGGTCACAAAAAACATTCCTGCCGGAAACAAAGCATATTTCACTTCTTACAGCAATGGTGTGGAACCCATCAAACAGGAATTTCCGTTCCGAGTGATTGATATTGCGCCTGTTCCGAAACTGAAACGGATCCATGTCAGTCTTGCATGGATGGGCGATAATGATGCACGGAAATATCCGGAATTCCTTAAAGCATGGCAGACACTCGGCTTCAATGCTGTGAATGGATTCGCCCATTACTTCAGCAATAAGGATCGCGATCAGAGAAATGCTTTCTTTGATGAAGTCCGCAAGCGCGGAATGAAAGTCATCATGACAGATTCACCCATCCACTACATGCCCGGAAAAGGAAAAAAAGGACATGAAATGAACTGTCTTGATAACAAGATCGTTGCAGTTTGTCCCTCCTATCGCGGCGAGTTCCACAAAAAAGAATGCAACCGGATCCAGGCTTGCGTGATCAAATCCAAACCGGATTATGTATTCTTTGATATTGAAGCATTTTACAGTTCCCATGTGACAGCCAAACGCTGTTCCCGCTGTCTGGCAGCCATGAAAGCTGCCGGTATGACTTCCATGGATGAATTCACCAAAAAAGTCGTTGCAGAAAGATTGGCAGATTTCCAGGCTGCAGTGAAACGCGGCGCCGATGATGCCGGAATCAAATGTCCTCCCATCGGTTTGTATGGAAAAGGACCTGGAGCGATTGACCGTTCCCAGCCCGTTCTGGATTGGAAACAGCTTTATCCCCGGAGTATTGCCATTTCCCAGCCCAGTCTGTATGTGGGTGAACGTCCCTGGCTGATTCAGGAACGGATCCGTATGACGCACAAGCTCATGAAGAACCGCAATATCATTCCGTGGCTGACAGCCGGAACTTACGGCGAAATGAGACCGCAGTTTGTGGAATACAGTGCTTTGGAAGCTCTTCTCAACGGGGCAGGGGGAATCACTTACTATGCATATTGGGATTTTGATAATCCTCTGGATTATGCCGGTATGGCAAATGCTCTGCGTATGATCGCTCCTTATGAAGACCTTGTCATGGATGGCGAACTTGTGGAAATCCCGGTCGACGGAGTCAACACTTCCGCGATCCGCAAAGGAAATGAAATGCTGCTTCTTGTTGGAAATTACAGAAAACCCGATATGAAAGTTACTGTAAAACTTCCCTTCAAAAAGGTGGAAACCGTCAATGACCTCCGTAACGGAGAAAAATTCAAAGCCGGAACAACATTGCAACTCAATGTTCCGAGAAGCGATATCCGTCTGCTCTATATCAAAGGAAAGTAATCATGCTGCAGAATCAGAACCTTTTGCCGATCACAGGCACATTTGTCAATATGCTGATCCCGGATACCGGGATCACAAACAACGGTCTGAAGGACTGGGAAAAAGATTTCCAGTTCATGAAAGCCATCGGAATGGATCACTTGTTTGTGATCCGTACCGAATTTGAACAGGGCGGACAGAAACTTTCCGCTGAAGATCCCCGTT
The DNA here is from genome assembly GCA_017503375.1 of Lentisphaeria bacterium. Lineage (GTDB taxonomy): Bacteria > Verrucomicrobiota > Lentisphaeria > Victivallales > UBA1829 > SIG79. Next base: position 23,291 of record JAFVTF010000042.1, read on the forward strand.
CCACTACATGGAAAGAGGATGCATGTCTGCTGGATATGGTGTTCCGTCTGGCGGATAAATACGGCATGACTCTGTATCTGGGTGGACCTGTGAGCATTACCAACCTTCACATGGGCGACTGGAAAAAAGAAATCGATGATACCAAGCGTTATTATGACCGCACCATTGCAAAATATGCGGATCATCCCTGTTTCAAAGGTTTGTATGTTTCTCTGGAAGCTCTTCCGTGGCATTTTAATTTCTTTGATATCTGTGCGGAAGTTCTGGATTACATGAAAAAGAACTATCCGGAAAAGAAAACCTTTATGTCTCCCAGTTTGATTGCTGTTACAGGCAATATGAGCCAGCGTTACACCCCGGACCAGTGGGTGGATATTTACGGTAGATATTTCTATGAAAAGATTGCCGGAAAGCTGAATTACTGCGCTCCGCAGGATACTCTTTCCATCCCGGCTTGTGAACTCGGTGTGATTCAGGATAATGGTTTGACTGAATGGTACAGCAAAGTGAATAAACTTTTCACTGCTTGCGGAATTGAACACTGGACAAATATCGAAACGTTCCAGAGACCGTTCCCCGGTCATGGTGAACCATCCGGCGTGTACCGTCAGATCGATTACCGGTCTCTTTATATGAAACTTCAGACGGCATCTCCCTTTGTGAAGAAAGTCATTACTTATGACTATTTTTCCTGTATCAGCCCCAACTCTGAATGGGGTTCCTCCAGACGTCTTCTTGCACGTTATCTGGAAATGATCGGCAGAGATCCTGTAATCATTGATGAGATATTCGGATAAAAATATTGCGCTGTATCTTTCTGTTCTTTTAACCAGAATATGGCATTTTGATTTTTGAGCAGCAAAAATCGGAATGCCGCAAAAAGATTTGGGAAAAAGGGGGCTGTTGCAAAACCTGCATACAGAAAACGCATTTTAATTGAGTCTTTTGAACAGAGTGAACGGAGTTTACAGAGATTACGGAGGTGGTTTGGTAATTAAAACAACCGTTACCCAAGAGAAAAATTTTTA
>JAFVTF010000043.1 GCA_017503375.1 Lentisphaeria bacterium
AAACCTTTTTGCGGCATTCTGATTTTTGATAACAAAAATCAAAATGCCATCTTTTGAGTGAAATAGAAGAATTTATCACCCCATATTAGTAACAGAGTCAAAAAAATGTGGATTTCTGTCAATAATATCAGATTGGAGTTTTTTATAACGGTTCTGTTTCCTATACAGGTCGGAAAATATTTACTACTATTCTATTTGATTTTATGATGGCATTTTGATTTTTGCGTTGCAAAAATCGGAATGCCGCAAAAAGGTTTGGAAAAAAAGGGTGGAGTTTGAGGAGGGGAAAAAGGACCTTTTCTCAAAAGGTCTTTTTCCCCTCCTCAAGTAACAACCTCAAAAGGTCTTTTTCCCCTCCTCAAGTAACAACCTTTATTGGGAACAGAGCCAAAAAAAAACGTCCGGCTCTAATACCGGACGTTTTTTATTGCTCGTGCAATCACACAGGATTATTTGATGCTGTCAACATTATCCTTTGTGACGAGTTCATAGCGCATTTTGAATGCTTCGTCAAGATCGCTGGGAGCGAGCTTTTCGTAATCTTCCTGCTTGAGACCGGGTTTGCCATTGATGGAAACCAGAACAACGTTACCTGCTTTGTCAGAGAAGAAAGGTTTGACGAACATGGGATCGCCCATATCCATGAGAGCAAGCTTCTGTTTGCCCTTTTTCTTGAAGATGTCAAGTCTCAGGATTTCCTGACCCATGGGGAGCTGTTCGAGGACGATGAACAGGTTTGCATCGGGATTAGCCTTGAAGAAGCTGTTCCATTCTTTTGCTGTGGGCATGGGATTCATTGCCATTTCTTCTTCAGTACGGGTGTATTCAACAGGTTTGACTTCTGCGTTACCGATATACTTCTTAACGAGTTCGACCTGTTTCATGGTATATTCATTCTTGGCATAGTTGGTTCCGCCGGAAGGAATGATCACGATAGTTCCGGGATTTTTGCTCTTGACATATTCGCAGAGAGCTTTGATTCTTGCTTCGCTGAAACGAGCAGCACTGGACTGCTGATCGCGAACTTCTTTGGATTCACCGAAAACACCGATCTGGTTGTCAATGTGCATGAATGCACAAACCAAAAGTACAAGCACGCAGACTGCTGCCAGGGGTTTGAATTTGGGATCTTCTTTTTTCTTTGCGGCGACAGCCATTCCAATACCGGCTGCGATAGCCAGAATAACAATTAACCATGTGGGCATTAGTTACCTCCTTCTGTTGTGTTTTAATGCTTAAATGGATAGATATTTTTATAAATAATAACGAATATCCGACTATAAATATAACAGCTCCCTATGAATTTGCAAGAGCAGTTTTAACGAAAACCGTAAAAAAACGAATATTTTTTCTCCATTAGAAAAGAAATTTTTGTTTTCTCTCCGTTTCTCTCGTAAATAACAGGGATTCTTTCACACTGTTTTTTCTTTAATTGGTCCCGGAAGGATTCCACCCAGATATTCTCTGCTTCTTCTGCTGAAAATTCCTGCACTTCCAGAATATCTTCCGGATATTTCAAAAGCGGTGTAAACCAGGCACTGTTCCGGTAAAATTTTCCGGGTTCCGCTTCCGTTGCAAATTTAGAAGAACTGCGCAGAATCTGTTTTTTCCGTTTTTCCCACTCTTTATCTATCAGTTCATGCTGCTGTTTTTCCACTTGGAGCAAAACTTCATGAGCCTCTGTTTCCGAAGCATACAATCCGGAGTTGTGAAGCATCCCGGCAATCTCTTTCATCGGAACTTCCCCGAATGCAATTGCCAACGGTATCAGCATCCCGCCTTCCGGAGAACTGTTCGGTTCTGTCTCCGCAATACCGACAGGATCGATCAGCACAATATCTTCTCCGTTTGTCATCAGATTTCCTGCATGAAAATCCGGATGGCTGATTCCTGCTTGGGCTGTGTATGCGAGAAAATCACAGAGTTTCTGCAGAAAAATCAAATCTGTTTCCGGTTTCATGTACCAGTATTTCAACAGCTCCCGGAATGTTTCCGGCAGGGCTCTGGTGACAAGAATACAATCATCAAAAGAGGCGGACCAGGCGGAACATTCTGCACAGGGAATCCCTTTTTCCTCCAGCAGCGCAAACGCAAGATATTCTTTTTCCGCCTTTGATTGCGTGAAAGGAAAATGAAATCTCCGTTCCCGTTTGACGTAGTAATCCTGTCCATCCTCTGAAGAAACCCGCAAAACACTGCGGTTACGGTTCTTTTTGATCATGGTTCCCGGGATGTTTTCGATATTTTCAGCCCAGGGCAAAAGTAATTTTTCATCCCCGTAGATATGCCATTTTCTGCCGTATTTCTTCAGAGAAATCATTTTTTACCGGATAATATTTTGATTTTTTTATAGTAATCCAACGCATGAGAACTGCTTTTGATAAGCAGACTGTTATGCTTTTTTCTGAGCTCAACAGCTTTGCTTTGAAGTTCTATTGCATTGTCCGGACGGCAGACTGCAAACTCCACACGCGCAGCAATTTCCAATGCATTCGCATGAAATTCCGGATCCTTGACTGTTTCCGGTGATTTCAATATCTCATCGCATAATTGAAGCATTTGTTCCGCCGGAAAATAAAACCGGGGAGACTGCTCTGCAATAAATGCGGCTAAATTCAATTTATCATCGACAGTAACGGTATTTTTGATTGCATCTGGTACCGACTCCTGCCAAAGAGGAATACTTCCCGAACGAACGATCCGGTCAAGAAGAAGCAAATAAAGTGCGCCCGCATTCTTTTTGCTCCGGGAAATAGAGGATTTTATAAAATCAACAGCTTTCTCATTCTGCTGTTTGATTTCATAAGAATAGAGAATGACTTGAATGGAGGTTATATCTCCGGGCTTTTTTTCAAGAATTTTTTCTGCTGTCTTGGCTGCGACATCCGGCAATCCGGCACGTAAAGCAGTCTGCATTTCCATTTTCATACGGGAGATATTACGGTAATCTTCCATAGAAAATGTTCCATCCATAAGCTCGCTTATGACACTGTCAAGATCCATTACAGGACCAAGCCATGCAATCGCACCATCGACACCGATCACAACATCCGAGACTTTCGATACTGCAAAGTTCCGGAACGTTCTGCCGTTGATATCGGAGCCGATCATAACGGAAAAAGGAGGTTCCGCCAATTTCAGAAAACGATCCACCTCAGATTTTTCATTGGGAACGACAACCTGAAATTTTAAGATCCATTTTCCGGATCCTCTTCTGTTGTATTTGGATTCCAGACTCTCCAGATAGCGGAGAGTCCGGACAATTCCGGGAGTGTTGATATCAGAGAAAACTACAATGTTCATGACTTTGCTGCCTGATACCCTGTGCGGTTTGGCGACCGGAGTCAGCCAGTGCGCGTCCACATTCGGCATCTTCCTGCCGGGAGTCAAACTGAACTGAGCCATAACGGCAGAAACCAGACACAGTAAAATCAGAACAGCTGTCAGTTTTCTCATGAATCAATATCCTTATGCCTGTTCAAAAGCGTATGCCGCACGGAAAATCAAATCTTCCCGGAGCGGTGCCGCCATCAGCTGCATTCCGATGGGAAGACCGTTAGCGGGATCTTTTCCAACGGGAATACTCATACCGCAGGTGCCGCAGAGGTTCAGAGATGTGGTGAACACGTCACTGAGATACATCTGGATCGGATCGGATTTTTCACCGAACTTGAATGCGGTATCCGGTGTCACAGGAGTCAGCAGAAGATCGCAGCTCTTGAAGGCATCTTCAAAGTCTCTGCGGATCAGGGTGCGGACTTTCTGTGCGCGCAGATAATAGGCATCATAATAACCGCTGCTGAGTACATAAGTTCCCAGCATGATACGGCGTTTGACTTCATCGCCGAACGCTTCACCGCGGGACTTCATATATGTTTCCAGCACATTGGTTGCCTCGGGGGAACGGTAGCCGTAACGGACACCGTCAAACCGGGCAAGGTTTGCACTGGCTTCTGCGGTTGCGATGATGTAATAGCATGCCATGGAATATTTTGTATGGGGGAGGCTGACTTCCACCATTTCCGCACCCAGAGCTTTGTATTTTTCAATTGCGGCCTGAGCAGCGGCTTTCACGGATTCCGCCGCGCCGTCCATTTCATAATATTCTTTGGGCAGACCGATCTTCATACCCTTGAGATCACCTTTCTGAAGGGCTGCTGCGAAACCGCCGCAGGGAGTATTCAGAGAGGTGCAGTCTTTGGCATCATATCCGCCGATGGTATCCATGAGGATCGCAGAGTCTTTCACATTCTTGGTGAAAGGTCCGATCTGGTCAAGAGAGGAGGCAAACGCCACCAGACCATAGCGGGAAACGCGTCCGTAAGTCGGTTTGAGACCGACAACTCCGCAATAAGCTGCAGGCTGACGGATACTTCCGCCGGTATCGGACCCGAGAGATGCCGGGACTTCATCCGCTGCAACGCAAGCGGCGGAACCGCCGGAGGAACCTCCGGGGACACAATCTGTATTCCGGGGATTGCGTGTTTTCTGGAAAGCAGAGTTTTCGCAGGAGGAACCCATGGCGAATTCGTCCATGTTTGTTCTTCCGAAGGGAATGAAACCGGCTTTTCTCAGATTTGCCACAGCAGTGGAATCATAAACGGATTTGAAGTTTTCCAGGATTTTTGAAGCACAGGAACAGCGTTCGTCTTTGACGGCGATACAATCTTTGATTCCGATGGGGATTCCGTCATAAAGAGAACGTGCATTTCCTGCGGCTCTGCGCTGATCGGCTTCTGCTGCTGCATCCATGACGTGCTTTTCATCAAGGGCAAGAAACGCCTGAATCGTGGGGTCTGTCTCTTTTACCTTATTGATATAAGCAGTACAGATTTCGGTGGAGGAGAGTTCTTTCTTTTCGAGAAGATCGGAAAGAGCCCCGACTGTCATAGCGGTAAGTTTGTTCTGATCCATTATGCCATACCTCCGCCGGGGAGAACCTGGGGCATAGCCACGAGTTCATCATCAATGGTGCCGGGCGCATTTTTGAGCATGACGTCTCTGGGGAACCCCGGGACAGCCTGATCTTCCCGCAGGACATTTGTCATAGGCGCGGCATGAGCAGTCGGTTCGATCCCGTCCACATCGAGTTCAGTGAGCTGATCGACGTAGCTGACGATCTTTTCCATTTCGCTCTGGAACCGCGCGAGCGATTCCGGAGCGAGTTCGAGCCGTGCGAGCATAGCGACCCGCCCGGCATCGAATTTGTTGGCTCCGGATGACATATTATTTGCCTTCGTGTTCGAGTTTCAGGGTTTCGGTGGTAGCATCGCAAACTTCGCTCGGTCCGTAGTACTGGATGGGGCCGGGGAAGACGAAGCTGGTTTCGACTGCCCATTTATCGCGGTTTTCGACAAGTTTCTTGAAGGGTGCACCGTCGAGTTCAACGAGAGCCTTCTTGATCACGGGCTTATCTTCACCGTGGCGGCGTTCGATGTTCATCATAGCGGTCAGAGGAACTGCGCCTGCGACCCACTGATCTGCAGGAGCAACCAGATTGGTGATGCTGGACATGTAAGCGGTTTTGCCGTTTGCGATGATTGCAGCGGCGTTGTAACCGATGCTGTAGCAGTAGTCAGCGTCAAAGTTGGAGGGAACGGAGCAGCGTCCTTCATAACCGAAGAAGTGTGTCTGAGCACCGAATTTGATCTTTTTGCCGGAAGCTTTCAGCTTGCCTTTGACCAGTTCGACGAGGAGTTTTTCGGTTTCGATGAGAGAAACCTGAACGTTTCCGTGGGGGTCGCGGTCATTGGAGAGCTGGAGCTGGATTGCTTCGGGGAGAGATGCAAAGACAGCCTTGAGGTCTGCGGGGAGACGGTCGAGGATGAATTTGATCTTTTCATCTTTAGCTTCGATGGAGGTGAAGTTTTCGCCTTCTTTTGCGAGGAGGTCGTTGAGTTCGGAAATGAGTTTCTTCATTTCGGGGATGAATTCAATAAGACCTTCGGGGATCAGGATGACACCGAAGTTTTCTTTGTTTTCAGCACGCTTGATCACGACGTCAGCGATATTGGAAACGATGTCATCGAGGGTCTGCTGTTTTGCAGCGACTTCTTCGGAGATGATTGTGATGTTAGCCTGGGTTTTGAGTCCGCATTCGAGAGCGATATGAGAAGCGGAACGGCCCATCAGCTTGATGAAGTGCCAGTATTTCTTGGCGGAGTTTGCATCGCGTTCGATGTTACCGATGAGTTCGCTGTAAACTTTGGTGGCAGTATCGAAACCGAAAGAGGTTTCAATGTACTTGTTCTTGAGGTCACCGTCGATGGTCTTGGGGCAGCCGACGACCTGGATGGGGACATTGTTCTTCTTGTAGTATTCAGCGAGAAGGCAGGCGTTGGTGTTGGAGTCATCGCCGCCGATGATGATGAGAGCGTCGATTCCGAGAGCTTTGCAGTTTTCTGCGCCTTTGTCGAACTGTTCGACGAGTTCGAGTTTGGTTCTTCCGGAACCGATCATATCGAATCCGCCGGTGTTACGGTATGCGTCCATGAATTCATCGGTGATTTCGACATAGTTATTGTCAACGAGTCCGCCGGGACCGCCTTTGAAACCGAAGAGTTTGGAATCTTTGTTGAGGCTCTTGATACCGTCATAGATACCTGCGATCACGTTATGTCCGCCGGGAGCCTGTCCGCCGGAGAGGATGACACCGACTTTGACAGCTTTGCCCTGCGCAGCGGAATCAGCCTTAGCGAATGTCAGCACAGGCATATTGCTGGTGGAGGGGAAGAGGGCTTCGATTTTTTCCTTGTCAGCGAATGCAGCGAGTTTTTCGCCTTCGGTGCATTTGACAACTGCGCCGGCCTTGAGAGCGGCGGGGAGTTTGGGCTGATAGGAATAGCGGGCTTTCTGCAGTGCGGAAACGCAACAACTCATGTTTTTTCTCCTGATTTATGTTATGGTTGGTTGTTATCCTGAGGTAATTTTATGGATCTCTCCGGAATTTCATTCCGAAAAAATACGCATGTTCGGTAAGATATCATCACTTTTGCATTTTCGCAAGTCAAAGAAATCGTTTTTTTTCACATTTTTCCACAGTTTTTTATTTGGAAAACCGTTTTTATGGTGTATGTTACAGAGATATGGACTTTTTTCAAGAAAAATGAGGACGGATATTTTTCCGGAAAATTCAATCAATTGCGGGAATGAAGATTATGAGATATCTTTGCAAAAACTGCCGGGAAATCCTTTTGAGGGATGAGACGGCTGCAGGGGAATCTGTCATTTGCAGTAAATGCGGAAAATTGACAGAAGTGTCTCAAGGGCGTTTTATGCCCGGAAGTCTCATTGCTGATTTTCAAATCATCCGCTTGATTGCGCAGGGCGATATGGGGAATATTTATCTGGCTGACCATATTTCAACCGGAGAGAAGATTGCCTTGAAAATTCTTTCCGAATCTCATACTTATGATGCAAAATTCATAGTTTCCTTCATTCATTCCGGACGGCAGGCAATGAAAAAACATTTCAAAAATACCGTCCAGGTGAAGGCTGTCGGAGAGGATGATGGAGTATTTTTTTATGCCATGGAATTTGTGGAAGGTGTTTCTTTGACAGAAGAGCTGCGGCAGAAGAAACAGCTGACTGTCAGCCGGAGCCTCGAACTGGTGTGGACAATCGCAGAAACAATGGCGGATGCCTGGGAGAATGGAGAGATTATTCACCGCAGCATCAAGCCGGATAACATTCTGACGACAGCAGCGGGTGAGATTCTTCTGGCAGATTTCGGATTGGCACGGGATTTTCTTGATCTTGCATCCCGTTCTGAAGAAGACCGGCACCGTTTGGTGCAGTATGCTCCGCCGGAGGCTCTTTCTGATTTTTCCATGTCCGGACTTGATACCCGCAGCGATATTTATTCTCTCGGTGCAGTTTTTTACCATTGTGTCACAGGAGCTTATCCATATCAGAATTTCACGGTATCGGAAATCATATCCGGACAGGTCCCTCTGGAAATGGTGGATCCCATGCATCTGAATCCGGATTTGACTCCGGAAATTCAATCTGTGATCCGGAAGATGCTTGCACGCAATCCGAAAGACAGATACCGGGATTTTCCGGAACTGCTGAAAGATCTCAATCTTTTGAAACATTCCGGAAAAACAACCATCCGGAAGAATAATGAACACAAAACACATGATTCTGTCACAGTGAAGATCGGAGCTGGAAAACGGGCAAAGGCAAATAAGCTTGAGGAGATGGAACTTTCCGACAGCCGTTTGGAAGAGATGCAGCGGAAACGGGAATCCAGAGCTCAAACTATCATTTTCGGAATTTTCGGTGTGCTGGTTTGTCTTGGTATCTTCTTCACTCTTTTTGTGAAATGGGTCGTTTATGAGCCTCAGCGGAGTGCCAGAGAAATGGAAATCCATATCGCCAGGATGAAAGAGCGGTCCAGAAGACAGAAAAGTTTGTATCAGCCTTTGCAGAAAGGTGCCACGGAGCGTCTCTGCCGCGGGGTGATCGCTCACTGTGCCAACGAAGATTTCAGGGAAGCTCTGCATTTTATCAGTGATTTTACAAAGAAGTATCCTGTTGATGAGAAATTTAAAAATGAATTGACCGGGCATGTCCGGAAATCTATAGTCTTTTTCCGTCAGTTCACCAACAGCGGTCCGGCTGTTGCAGGAATCAAACTTCAGTCCAGATTTTTCGGAAACTGTACGGTTCTTTCTGTGAAAGATTCTGTTATTACAGCTCAATGTGGACGCGGGAAAAACGTATCTATTCAAATCCGTGCGTTTACTCATGAAGAATACAGGATTTATTTGCGACAGGTCATCGAGCGTTTTGGTTTGCAGTCGGAAGTCTGTTCCTATCTGCTCTGTACCGGAAATTTTGGCGATGCTCTGGAAAAAGTTCAAAATAAACCGAAAGAGCGGAGATTTTTTGAAAAGGTGATTTACGGTTATATCCGGACTGGCCTTTCCAATGCAAGTCCCCTTGAAATACGGCAGATGAGAATGTTATACGGTTCTCTGGATGCCTTTCAGAAAGCAACACACCCGAAAGAAAAATAACACTTAACCGAATGGAGATAGAAAAATGAACAAAGAAATGTGCCCCTGCTGTTCCGGAAAAGAATATTCCGAATGCTGTGAACCCGTCATCAAAGGAACCCGTAAAGCTGCCACTCCGGCAGAACTGATGCGGTCCCGTTACTCCGCATACGCGAAAGGAGAAATCGATCACGTGGTGGAATCCACCCATCCTTCCCAGCGCGAAACCATTGATGTGGAAGAAATGAAAAACTGGGCGGAACGTTCCGTCTGGACAGGTATTGATATCCTTTCAGAATCACCCGTTACCGATGATTCTGAAGTCGGAACAGTGGAATTTGTCGCTCATTATACCGATCAGGGAAATCCCGTGGAACATCACGAACTTTCCGAATTCCGCAAGAAAAACGGAACCTGGTATTTCTATGACGGTCAGCTTGTCAAGCCGCAGCCCTACCGTGCAAAACCCAAAGTCGAACGCAATGCGCCCTGTCCCTGCGGAAGCGGTAAGAAATACAAAAAGTGCTGCGGGAGATAATCCATGATCGCAGACAGTTTTACCGCTTTTGATCCGGCTGTGCTGGGCGAAGATTTCGCCGCTGCATTCGCCGCATTGAAAAGTATGAATGGAGAGACCTCTGTCGGACGCCATGATGTTTCTGACAGAGTCTATGTGAACGTTATGGAATACGATGCATCTGCACCGTGGGAACCGGCAGAGCTGGAAGCTCACAGGGAATATGCTGATATTCAGGTCGTTCTTGCGGGAAAAGAAGCCGTTGCCTGGGCTTATAATGAAGGAATGCCCGTTACCCGTGAATATGATGCGGAAAATGATGTGCTGTTCCAGAAAGCAGACCCTGCTGCAGTTTCCAAACTTGAACTTGTGCCGGGACAGTTTGCAATTTTCTTCCCGCAGGATGGTCATTTCGGAAAGTTTGCTCCTGCAGGAGGTGCTGTTTCCGCGATCCGCAAGGCTGTTGCAAAAGTTAAATTGAAATAACAGGAGAGAATTGACTTATGCCGATTGAAACAAAAGGGTCTTTTGCCCTGACATTCTGCAATCTTTCTGCACCCCTTCCGGAAGATTATCTTGCCCGGCTCAATCAGGGCGCGGCAGGAAAACTCGATAACGTAAAAGATGAACCGGAAATCGCCTGGGTCAGCGGACGGCATCTGCTGGAAACGGAGATTGATGAAAACACCTCCATTCTGGGCGGACATCTTCATATCAACCTCCGTAAAGCGGAACGGAAGATTCCTTCATCACTGCTCAGTGCCATCTGCCGCAGAGATGAACTGGCTTATATGCTGGCAAATCAGACCGCTATCGTTCCCCGTCAGATGAAAAAACAGATCAAGGAAGAGGCAATCGAAAAGAATCTGATGAAGATGCCTCCCACGATCAGTGCCACAACTGTCGCTGTGAACAGAGCGTATAACGAAATGTATGCTGCAACAGGTTCCCAGAGCGTTCTGGATACCATCGTTTCCGGATTCATCAAAGATCTCGATGTGGAACCGATCCCCATGACGATCAATGAAATGATGATCCGTTTCTACAAGGAGGAGGCAAATGCTCTGCCCAACATCATTTTCGGCGGAAAAACCAATGCTGCCGGAATGGATCCCACTCCCGGACGTGATTTTCTGACATGGCTCTGGTATATTTCCGAAGTCGATGGAGGTGCTCTTGATCTCGGAGAATGGGGATCGTTCCAGCTCGGAATCGAAGGTCCGCTTGTATTCGGATTTTCTTCCGGTGAAGCTCAGGGCGCAGAAGAAAGTGTTGTGAAAAAAGGCTGTCCCCAGCTCTCTGCCGAAGCAAAAGCGGCTCTTGCTGTCGGAAAGAAACTGAAACGGGCAAAGATCCTGCTCGTCCGGGATCAGGAAATCTGGACCTTTACCTTTGATGCAGATAAATTCACCTTCAGCGGAGTGAACCTGCCCGAAGGTGAAGAAAATGAACCGCACTCTCTCTTTGAAGAACGTGCCATGTTCCTGCATATCATGAAACTTGCGGTGGAAGGTTATTTCAAAAAATTTGTGGATACCGTAACCGGTGCCGGCCGTGCCGAATTTGAACGGGATGTCCGCAAATGGGCAAGTGAAAGAGAATCTTACTGATTTTCTTTCATTTTCCCTTGAAAAAATGGAAGACCTGTGCTACTGTTAATCATGACGCAGGTCTTTTTTTGTGTAACCATCAAATGAGGAGGAAAACGGATGATACAATCATTATTCAATGCGATCAGTACCTTTTTTGCCGGTGATACCGTCATGAGCCTTTACTGGGGACTCGCCATTGGAGGTTCCCTGTTCTTTGTGTTGAACCTGATTTTTTCTTCTTTGGGCGGTGTGGATAATCCGGCGGAAGTCGCAGATGACGGCACCTTTGATGCCGCAGATCATCTTGATACAGGTTATGAAGATTTTCATTTTCTGAGTTTGCGTGCAATTCTTGCATTCGTCAGTGTCTTCGGCTGGTGCGGTGTGCTCTGGGGTAAATATGGCTTCTGGGGATTCCTTGCCGCATTTGTTTTCGGATTTATCGCTATGGGGTTGACTGCACTTGCAATCTGGGGAATGATGCGTTTGCAGCACTCCGGAAATGTCAAAACAGATGATTTTATCGGAAAGACCGGAACTGTTTATATGCAGATTCCCGGCGGAAACGGTCATGGTAAAATCACGGTAACAGTTGGCGGTTCCACCAGAGAAGTCGCTGCAGTGGCGGATGAACCTCTCGCAACCGGAACACCTGTCAAAGTTGTGGCTGTCATAGATCAATCCCTCTATCGTGTAGAAAAGGTTTGAGCAGAACGATGATGAAAGAATTTACAACACATTCTCCGGAAGAAACGGAAAAATATGCCGGAGAGCTTGCAAGATCACTTGCCCGCGGAACGGTGTTGCTGCTGTTCGGCGGTTTGGGTGCAGGGAAAACTGCTTTTACACGTGGTTTCGCAAGAGGTTTGGGGATTACGGAACCTGTTTCCAGTCCGACATTCACCATTGTTCAGGAGTATGTGATTCCTTCCGGCGGAATGCTGTATCACATGGATTTGTACCGGATAGATGATCCGGATTCTGCTCTGGCGTTCGGGATTGATGAGTTTCTGGAAGATCAGAATGCTTTCTGTGTGATCGAATGGCCCGAACGCGGGGAAGGGCTTTATCCTCCCGGAAAAACTATCCGGATCGATGTGATCCGTGATGAGAAAGAACCGGAAACAAGGACTTTTCAAATCAAAAATCCCGCTTTTTGACCAATTTTGACCAGAAAATTCAATTTTTTTACTTTTTCTTTGCAGATATTTTCAAACAACACCTTGTAATGTCTTGTCAGTAATGCTATCTTACGGATACATAAGAAACAAGCAACAAGAAGGAGTTCATTATGAAAAAAACATTGATCGCTGTCGTATTGGGCTGTGCCGCAATTCTCGCTGCAAGAGACATCAAAGACAATCTGGAACGGGCTGTCATTGGTGCTGATATGATTCCCGGCTGGCAAATCAATAAATCCGGCAAAGCGGCTGATTACGGCAAGGGTAAAATCATTGTCGGACATGAAGCCGATGAAAAAGCTCTTCAGCTGAATGCGCCTGCTGACCGCACATTGTCCATTTACATGCAGTCTTCCACTCCCGTGACTGTTGGAGAATATATGGAATTTTCTGCTGATGTCAAAGGAAAAGGAATGGTGACGATTTCCTATTACACCTACAATGCAAAAGATCAGTATATTGGTGATGTCAAAACTCAAAGCCAGTCTTTCACATTGACGGAGAATTTGAAAGAGATCAAATGCAAGCTCAAAATCATGCCTTCCAAATCCAATTCTCTGGGCAGAATCCGCCCCTGTATCGTAGTCTCCAAAGGCGGCGAACTTGTGATCGAAGATATTGATATCGAAATTGACAACGACTGATCAATATCCCGTCTTTTTAGAGGCATTTCCGGCTTTCCGGAAGTGCCTTTTTTGTTGTACAGATTATAATTCCTGTATAACTGAAGTGAACTGCCGTTTTTTATCTGCATAATTTTTATGAAAGACTTGAAAAATTAAAAAAGTGTGATATATTATTTGCTCATGTGCAAGGCGGAGAAGGATTTTCGATGAATCCTTTGACTTCCACTTAACCAACCACCGGAAGCTCCGTTACCCACGAACAACAAAGATGACTTCAAGCGGAAAAAACAAGGAAACCGCAGGAAAAGCATCGAAAAGAGAAAGAGAGTCTCAAAAATGGCGATCACAGTTAAAGATCTGCTCGAAGCGGGATGTCATTTCGGACATCAGACCAAACGTTGGAACCCCAAGATGAAAGAGTATGTTTACGCATCCAAGAGCGGCATCTCCATCATCGACATTACCAAGACAATCCACCAGATCGGTGATGCCTGCAACTTCCTGCAGCGTCTCGTTATGGACGGCGGTGAGATTCTCTTCGTCGGAACCAAACGTCAGGCCCAGCAGATCGTCAAGGAATCCGCAGAAGCTGCCGGAATGAGCTATGTTTCCGAACGCTGGATGGGCGGTATCCTCACAAACAACGTCACAATCCGCAAATCCATCAAGAAAATGCAGGATATTGATGCTATCCTCGCTGATGAAGAAGGTTCCGGCCTCAAGAAGAAAGAACTCGTTATCCTCGCCCGTCAGGCTGAAAAACTTCACCGCGACCTCGATGGTATCGTCAATATGAAGCGTCTCCCCGATGCACTCGTCGTCATCGACGTCTGCCACAACCAGAACGCTGTCAAAGAAGCTAAGAAGCTCAATATCCCCGTTGTCGCTATCGTTGACACCAACGGCGACCCGGAACCCATCGACTATCCCATCGCTGCAAACGATGATGCAGTCAAGTCCATCAAGGTTATCTTCGATACCTTCAACGAAGCAATCAAGGATGCTCTCGAACTCTATCAGAAGAGTGCAGCCGAAAAGAAAGCTAACGAAGAAGCTGCAAAGGCAGAAAAAGGCGATGACGAAAAGGCTGCTAAGAAGCCCGCTCGCAAACCCGCTGCACGCCGCCCCCGCAAAACCGCTGATGGCGAACTCGCAGAAAAGATGGGCGATGACGCAGAAAAGCCCGCAAAGAAAGCTGCTCCCCGCAAAAGAACAGTAAAAAAAGCTGAAGCTACCGAAGAAAAAGCAGCTGAATAATTATTTTACTCAGGAGTATTGAAAATGGCTATTACCGCAGCAATGGTAAAAGAACTCCGCGACAAGACCGACGCGGGTATGATGGATTGCAAAAAAGCTTTGACCGAAACCAACGGCGATATGGAAGCAGCAGTCGAACTGCTCCGTAAATCCGGTATGACCAAAGCTGAAAAACGCGCTGATAAAGTCACCAAAGAAGGTAAAGTTTTCGCATTCGTCGACGGCAAGAGCGCTGTCATGCTCGAAATCAACTGCGAAACCGACTTCGTGGCTGGCAACGAAAAATTCTTTGACTTTGTCAAGGAAGCTGCAGCACGCGTTCTCGCCGGAACCACAGGCGATGGCGATATCACCGAAAAAGCTCAGGAACTCGAAAATGGCAACCTCGCTGAACTCTTCGTCAAGTTCGGTGAAAAGATGGTTCTCCGCCGCGCAGTCCGCTACGAAGCAGCAGCCGGCAACCTCGTTGCTTACATGCACGGTAACGGAAGACTCGGCGTCCTCGTCGAAGTCGAAGGTTCCGATGATGCTGAACTCCTCAAGGATATCTGCATGCACATCACAGCATTCAGCCCCGAGTTCATCACCTCCAAAGACATTCCTCAGGAAAGAGTTGAAAAGGAAAAAGAAATTGCTTCCGCTCAGCTCATCGCTGAAGGCAAACCCGCTGCTATGATCGAAAAGATCCTCGTTGGCAAAATCAACAAGTGGTACGGCGAAGTCTGCTTGATGAACCAGCCCTGGATCCGCGATGACAAATCCAGTCTCGCTAAGATCGCTCCCGCTGTCACAGTCAAGCGTTTCGCTCGCTGGGGCGTCGGTCAGGAAGCATAATCAGAGTTGCTTCAAAGACAATTCAAGCCGGATGACAGAGATGTCACCCGGCTTTTTTTTAACCCTTCCGGACATGATTAATAACCAGTTGAAAAGGAAATAAAATGAATACAGAGATTCGTTCAGAAGACTTCTGCAAGGCTGCTTTGGAGATTGCCGCCCGTAAGATGTTCCGGGATAAAGTCCCTACAAAACTTTGTTCACCCCGTTTGGGTACAGGCGGCAGTTTCGAGGATATTTTTTTATGGGATACTGTTTTTTGCGGACATTGGGCGAAGTATTACAGCGATATGTTCCCTCTGGAAGGTTCTTTGGATAACTTTTACCGCTGTCAAACGGATGATGGGTTTATTTCCCGCCAGATTCACAGCAACGGATGCAGTAAGTGGTCATCAGATTATCCGATAAGTTTTGCGCCGCCGCTGCTGAGCTGGATCGAATTGGAACTTCATGAAATGGGGCTGTTCCCCGGACGTTTGGAAAAAGTGTATCCGAAATTGGTCAAACTTCATGAATTCAATCGTAAATGGCAGCGTGAAGATGGTCTTTATTTTTCCGATCCATGGGGCTGCGGCATGGATGATCTTCCCAGAATAAATGAACCTTCAGATTATTCCAGACCGGGCGGAATAAAGTTTTCCAGAGAAGCTGTCCTGGATGAAGGCGAAAAGGGTGATCGCATGTATCAAAGATTGCAGGAGTTCAGACCGGGATGTTTTGATTTGAATCGTCAGCTCGGCTGGGTCGATACGACTTGTCAGGTTGCTTTTGATGCGTTGAATCTGGCAAAAATTGCGAAAAAACTCGGAAAAAATGCAGAGGCTGAACCTTACCTCTCAGAGCACCGGAAATTATCCGAAACGATCAATGCCCTGTGTTGGGATGATGCCGAAGGTTTTTACCGGGATTACATGGATGGAAGCTTGATCCGTCATAAACATGTAGGAGCATTCTGGAGTTTGATTTCCGAAGTTGCACCTGCTGACCGGGCCGAACGGCTGATCGGACACTTGACAAATCCTGCAACATTCGGATTACCCTGCGGTATTCCGGGATTGTCTGCGGATGATGATGAGTTCGGCGTGGAAAAGGTATATTACTGGCGCGGTCCGGTTTGGGCTCCGACGATGTATATGACTTTGTGCGGTTTGCGCCGTTATGACCGCATGGATTTGGCAAAAGATATTGCCGGACGGTTTTACACGGCGGCATATAAAATCTGGGAGAAGACCGGAACGATCTGGGAAAACTATTCTCCGCTTCAGTGTGAAACGGAATCTCCTGCAGCCTCTCCGGATTTCTGCGGCTGGTCAGCATTGATCCCAATCACAATTTACCGGGAATTCCTGTAATTGTGTTGTAAAACAAAAATATCGGATTGATGTACGGTAAAGAAATCTCTGCATAATGCATCAAGGCTTTTCTTTACAGAACACCGGATTTATCACACAGGCATCTGCTGGGAAAGACAGTGCAAGGCTCCGCCTTCCAGAATGATTTCCCGGCAGTTGATTCCTTTGATTTTATGCGCGGGGAAACATTTGCCGATGATATCCAATGCTCTGGCATCCTCTTCCGCAAAACCGTAAACAGGAACCAGAACACACTCATTTGTGATCAGGAAATTTGCGTAGGTTGCGGGAAGATATTCTTCACGCCAGCCATAGGGCGGCGGAATCAAAGGCGGACAGGGCAATTCCACGATTTCCAATCCGGCATCTTCAAGCGTGCGGCGGTTATTCTTTGTCACTTCCACATTCTCACCGATATCGGATGTTGCCATGATCACAGAACCCGGACGGAAGAATCGCACCTGTGTATCCACATGACCATCGGTATCATCTCCTGCAAGACCGGATTTCAGCCAGACCACGCGGCTGCAGCCGAGGGCGTCACACAGGATTTTTTCTGCAGTTGCTTTCGACATTCCCGGATTCCGGTTCGGGTTCAGAATTACGGATTCCGTTGTGATGAGAGTTCCCTTTCCATCGACTTCCAGCGCACCGCCTTCGCAAACGATGGGGATTTCAAAACGGTGCAGACCGAATGTTTCTGCGATCCGTGCCGGAATTGCAGCATCATTGTCCCACGGAGAAAATTTGCCGCCCCATGCGTTATAGGTGAAATGCGCCATGGCAAGTTCACCTGTGGCATCATTTTTCAGGAAGGTCGGACCGTAATCGCGGCACCAAACATCGTTGGTGGGATAATCAAATGCCTGAGCGTTTGCAGGCAGCTGAACGGGATTGCCTCCGGTAAGGATGAAGGCTTTTTCTCCGCACTCTTCTGCAACGATTCTGTAATATTCCCGGAATGTATCGCGAACCTGCGGCATGATTTCCGGCCAGGTTTCGGGATTGTGGGGATAGGCGATCCAGACAGCCTGCTGTTTTTCCCATTCAGCGGGCATACGGAAACCGAGAGATGCGGGGGTATCAGTCATGGAACCTCTCCATGATTCCGTTGTAGGCATCAATGCGGCGGTCACGGAAGAAGGGCCACATTCTGCGGTGATCTTCCATTGCCTTCAAATCGCAATCTGCATAAACGATTTCCTGTTTATCCTGAGACCCTTCTGCAATACGGCGTCCATAGAAATCACACACGAAACTGGAACCCCAGAAGGTGGTTTCCGCTTCCGTTCCGACTCTGTTGACGGCGGCGTAATAGCATCCGTTTGCCACGGAATGACCGCACTGGACATTGAGCCATGCTTCCCGCTGGAGTGCGCCCAGTTCTGCAGGTTCCGCCGCAATGCGTCCGATGGCTGTCGGACAGAAAATGATTTCAGCTCCGGAAAGAGCTGTCAGACGTGCTGATTCCGGATACCACTGGTCCCAGCAGATGATCACACCGATTTTTGCATATTTTGTCTGAAAGGTTTTGAATCCGAGATCACCGGGAGTAAAGTAGAATTTTTCTTCAAATCCGGGGTCTTGCGGAATGTGCATTTTCCGGTATTTCCCGAGAAATGTTCCATCTGCATCAATGATTGCAGCTGTATTGTGAGCCAATCCGGGAGCGCGTTTTTCAAAGAGTGAGAGGATCAGAACGACATCATATTTTTTTGCGACAGCAGAGAACCGTTCTGTGACGGGACCGGGGATTTCATCAGCGAGATCGAACAGATCCGGGTCCTGTGTCCTGCAAAAGTAAGGAGTCGGGAAAAGTTCCTGTGTACAAATGATTTTTGCGCCATTCTGAGCAGCCTGCGCGATGGATTGTTCCAATGCCTTGAACGCAGCTTCTTTGCTTTCCCGTTCAGCATCCTGAACGAGTGCGATCCGGATATTTTTCATAATAAACCTCTCTATTGAAATTGCCTCTGTTAATATACCGTTGAAACAATGAAAATCAAGATTTACCGTAATAAATTCACTGCTCTTTACGGTTTTTTATTATATTTTCCTGTAGAATCATCTCATGACTTAAGGACTTTTGTCTTGACAATTTTAAGAAAATCGTTATATTAATGCCAAACTTGATATCAAATTTTTCAGGAGATCACAATGCTTTGGAATAGAGAAACAGGAATTGTTACCGGTGAAACCGGAATGTTCATTGGGAAAAACAGTATCAGACTTCTTTTTCCAGCGGAGAAAATTTTGAAAGTCTATAATTCCACTCTGGAAGTGGAATATCAGGCAGGGAGAGATTTTTCCCATGAACGCGGGAGCGATATACTGTATGCCCTTCCGGGAACGGAAATGCCGATGCTGCCGGAAGAGGCGATTTACCCGGACCCGGAAACAGCCATTATTTATCCGCAGCCGGGAGCGAATGCCGTCCGCGGCGGAGCTGATGGAAAATATCTGCTTTTCAGTGCGGAAAACTTTTTTGCCCGGAATCAGATCTCTGTGGATTATCAAGCCGTCAGCGGAACTGTTTTTCCGGAAAATCCCGTGCTGAAAAACGGACAGCTCCCCCGTGTTTCAAAACTTCTGAAAGAAGGTGGAACGCTGAGAGTAACGTTGATCGGCGATAGCATCAGCGAAGGAATCAATTCCACAAAAATTATGAACTGTCCCCCATATGCTCCAACCTATATTGAATCTTTTGCAAAGGGGCTGGAATCAAAATTCAATGTGTCCGTGGAAATCAATAACAGTGCTGTAAACGGAACCGGATGCCGACATGCATTTGAGATTGAGGAACGTTGGAAAACTCCGCCGTGTGACTTGCTTGTGATTGCTTACGGAATGAATGATTTTGCACGGATGAGTGCGCTGGAATATCGGGAAGTCATTCAGGAAATCATGAAACGGATGCATGAAGTTCATCAGGAGACGGAATTTCTGCTGATTACCTCCATGTCCGGAAATGCGCTTTGGAAAAGCCTTCCTCCCGGAGCGGATCTTGCATTCGCGGAAGAGTTGAGAAAACTGGAATCTTCCACAGTTGCGATTGGCGATGTCAATCCGTTTTGGAACAGCATTCTGAAACGTAAAGATTTTTATGATATTACCGGAAACGGCGTAAATCATCCCAACGATTACGGGTATCGGATTTACGCAAAAGTTCTGCTTGATCTTTTCGGATAAAGCTCTGCCCATCATTTTCTTATCCTCCGCTGTCTGGTGCGGAGGAGGATTGAAACCTTTTTGCGGCGTTTTGTGTTAAGCGAACAGAGCCCCGGATAAATACCCTATACAGAAGAATTTTACAGGTTTTTTATTATTCGGTTTGACAAACGTTTGTTATTGATATATATTACTGGAAGAAAATAAAAAAATCACGTCAACATATTGAAGGAGTCCTTACAAAATGAAACAGAAATCTTTTACTTTGATTGAGCTGCTTGTTGTGATTGCGATCATTGCAATTCTCGCCGGGATGCTGCTGCCTGCTTTGAACAATGCAAGAGAAAAAGGACGTCAGTCAAATTGTCATTCAAACTTGAAGCAGCTTATGACAACAAGCCTTATGTACACCCAGGATAATGCTGAATGGGTTATGCCGACGGGAATGGGAAGCAAATATTGGTATACTTTCATGCTTGACTACGGTGTGCCGGGCGGTGCTTTTGGTTGCCCCAGCAACAAACTGAATGTCAAACGGGTTACCGGTGAAGAATCAAGTAACGCATTTTATGTCAGTGATGAGTTGTATAAGAGAGGTCTTCTCCGCAGAACTTATCTTTGCAATATGAGAGCCGGAATGATGATGTTCGGGGCAACTCAGATGAAACTGATCAAAAGTTCCCAGATCAAGTATGTCTCAACTGCATATATTTACTGGTGCAGCCAGTGGAACAAAGGTTCCAATAATGTTATGGGGCGTGCTTATTCTTATGAGCTTTATAATAATCCCGGAACATACGTTCAGCAGCCGCTTCCGGTTCATGATAATAAATATATTGCCGCATTTTTCGATGGACATGTGGCAAGTCATTCCCTTTTCCAGATGCGCCAGTTCGGCGAAATGAATGATTATATCGTAAGAAGTTGGTAAGATGGAGCTTATTATGAATTACAAGAATTTTTTATATACGGTTTCCCTGTTTGTTTCAGCCTCTCTTTTTGCCGCTGAGCCGATCAATGCAAAATGGGATCCCGGTTTCAGCAACGGAACAAAATGGTGGAAAGATCTGGTTCAGGAAAAGGGTTTCCGTCCCGGAGTATCCATCAGCAAGGATCAGGGAATAAACGGCAGCGGAGCTCTTGTGATCGATCAGCCGAAATTCGGTTGGAGCGGAGTTTTTGCCAGAACCCTCTGGATTGTCGAACCGGGAAAAAGTTATACAATAAGATTCAAGTACAAAGCTGATATCAAAGCCGGTGATTTCAAGGCACGGATACGTTTCTGGACAAATTGCGTTCAGAGAGGGATGTGGACCGAAGGAAAAAAACGGTTGAAGCAGGAACTTACGACGCCCCGGATCAAGCAGTCTTCAACCGGGAATGAGTGGAAGAATTATGAATATACCTTCAAAATTCCGGCAGAGGCAAACGGGATCCATCTGGAACTTTCCGCCGGGAATATGAAGGGCAGAATCGTTGTGGATGATGTGGAAATTTTTCCTGCAGATCAGATTCCGGCTCAGAACGTGAGTAAACCTGCGGCAGAAAAGCCTGTTGCTGATAATCGTTTGAACAGTAAATGGGACCCAAATTTTGAGGAAGGTTCCAAATGGTGGCGGGATATTAACGCTCCCGCAGGAAATTTTTCACCCGGAGTGCGGATCGAAGCCGGAGCAGGGGAGAATAATTCCGGAGGTCTCGTTCTGGAAAATCCGAAGAAAAACTGGAGCGGAGTCTTTGCCAAAACAATTTATATGGTGGAACCCGGTCAGAAGTATTTGCTGGAAGCCCGTTATAACAGTGCAATAACTTCCGGCCGTGCTGTGATTTCCATCCGTTTCTGGCAGGGATGTGTTCAGAAAGGTTTATGGGCCGATGGAAAGAAACGGTTGGAAACGATTCTTCGCAGTCCCAGAATCACCAAGCCGACAAATGGCGAATGGACCACTTTGCGTTTTCCCTTTACGGTTCCCAAAGATGCCAACGGGATCCATCTTGAGATTTCCAGTGCAGGCTTGAAAGGAAGAGTTGTTTTTGATGATATCAAGATTACTCTGGATGATGGAAAACTTTCCATCCCGTATTTGAGCAAGGCTCCCGATTTTCAGAAAGGGCTTGATCGTTTTTTTTTGCAGAAAGCCGTCAGACTTACCGACTTTGTGAAGTTTCCGACAAAGGAAAATGCCGTTGAAAAAACCGAGATATATCTGGGAATGACCGGAGATACTCTGTTTGGAACAGCTCTTCTCTATCATCCGGGAAGGACAGTAAAGATTCCGGCAAAAACTGCAAAAGATGTCAGTACGATTTTCCGGAATGAATCAATCGAATTTTTCATTACCCAAACCGGAAGAACAGATACCCCTTATTATCACCATGTTTTTGATGTAGGCGGGAATATTCTTGACGGACAGGAAATGAACCGCAGCTGGAACGGGAACAGCAAATCCTGGGGCGGCAAAGTTTCCAATGACTGTTCCTACATTCAGTTTGCAATCCCCTTGAGCGATATCGGTTATAATGAAAATGCCGAAAGAGGTCTTGTGAAACTGTTCTGGAAACTCAATATCAGCCGGAATCACACTTCCGGAAAAAGGGTTTATACCACGTGGACCCCGTTGAACAGTTCCTTTCACGAAATCAGAAACTTCCGTTTGTTTCACGGGGAAGGGAAAAATTACGGTCAGATTCTTTCCAGTTTATCCATTCCCTCAGGCGGAGAAAACAATTCATCCGATGATATTTACTGGAAAACCACCAAACGGCTTTATAAGGAATTGTTCACGGATAAAAAGCCCTTTCAGGGGAAGAACAGCGTAACGGTTTGGCATCATCCCACACATCCCCGGAATGTCAAAAATGCGCTTCAATTCGGATATCAGTATTCTGTTTATGAGATTCTTGATGAGTACAAAAAATATAATCTTCATCCGGATATCCGTATGAGCGGCAACCCTCCGGAAGTCATGGAATGGTGTAAGAAAAACGGCATTGGAGCAATGCTCTATTTTGCTTATTACAATCATGATTACAAAGCAATTTACAAACCGTCTGTCCGGCAGAAACTTATTGCGGAACTGGAAACTTTTCTGCAGAAAAACGATGGTGCGATCATGGGAGTCCGCATGGGCGATGAGGTCCTGAGCCATTATGATAATGCTCTGATCCGGAAGAATCGGCATCCCGCATATAAAAACGATAAAGAGTTTCAGGCAGTGCTGGAAAAGATCAAACGTGATTACGGATTCGGAAAATTCGGTTTGCCGTCATCTGAAAAATCCGATAACGAACCGTTCCAGTGGCTTGCTACAAGAAAATATTGTCTTGATGTGATGCTGGATCTGCAGAAAGAACTTTTCCGCATTACCAGAAAATATAAACAGCCGGATGGAAGTCCGCTTGTCTGCAAATCCTGGGGCGGAACGGAATGGATGCACTTGCTTCAGCCCAGTCGTTTTGCACCTTACGTGGATGTAATGAATGTGCAGAGCAACCCCCAATATCCTCAGAGACCTGCTTTTATGGCAAAATACATGAAAGATCTTTCCGGGAAACCTGTCTGGGGAATCTGTCATCCGGAAAATACTTACGGTTCATTCGGTTCTGAAAAGACCGCAGCGATCTTCAGCCAGCTTGTCCGCGGCGGTGCAACCGGACTGGAACATTGGCCGTCTGACTGGAGAGGTTATATGAAAAAGAAAGGCGGTACGATTTTCTGCCGTTACGGACACCGTCCGCGCTGGGATACCACTCTGGATATCAGCAAACGGATTCAGACGATGCCGCTTTTGAAGTTTCCGAAAGAAGATTTTGCATTCTTCCTTTCCTGTGATACAGTTCTTTCCAAACGCTGGAATCACATGGATGAAGAGGAAAATCTCTTTTCTCTTCTCGGCCCCGCAGCCGGAACATGGTTCCGCTTTATTTCAGATACTCAGCTTTTGGAAAATACTGCAAAGCTGACTGATTGGAAAACCGTTGTGATTGCAAAAGCTCATATCCTTGATCCGAAACTTGCTCCGAAATTCAAGGATTTCCTTGAAAAAGGCGGAACCTTGATCTGTATTGATCCGGAAGTTTACCATTATTCGCCCGATGCAAGTATCAAAGATCATCTTGCCAAAGAGCTTTTCGGAGCCGAAAGAGCAACGCTTGCAAACTCAACAAATCTGAAAATGCAAGTAACAGATCATTCTTTCTGGAAAGGTTTCAACAAGACTGTTACCCTCCCTGTTCTTGGCAGTGCAAAATATAAACTGCTCCCGGAAAAAGGTACGACTGTTCTTGTTAAGTTCAGTGACGGTTCCGCTGCTGTTACAATGAAAAGCTATCCCAACGGCGGAAAAGCTGTTCTTATGGCAACTCCGGTTATCCGTGCTTTTGCTGAAAACAGTGCCTGGGTTGATTTGACCAAGTTCGTTGCAAAAAAATTGAATTGTGCAGTCGATACTGATATTTGGAATTTCAATTTCCCGTACACTCCGGAAAAGAAACCTGTTTTTGCAAATAAATGTCTTACCGGAAATCATTTTTACTGGTGGCGCAACAATCCGGTAAAGGATGCCAATGCAGAACTGAATGGTTCTTACACCCTTTCTCTGCTGCCGGATCATTTGAAGAATGGCAAACATTCCGGAACATTCCAGTTCAAAACAGGAAATCTGACAAACCGGATCGCTGCTCTTGATGCCGGTGATATTGCTCATGATGCAAACATCCCTCTGGTGAAAAAAGGAACCTTGCGGATGGATCAGTTCGCCGATACCTGGACAAGTCCGGATGCCTTTGAAGTCATATTCAAATTCCGGAAAGCTGTTCAGCTTTCAGAACTGACACTCTGCTGGCAGGGTGAACTCCCGGATTTTTCTGTAAGAATTCCTGATGCAAAAGAGATCAAGTGCAAAGGCGAAATGACAGATCAGGCATTGGTAAAAAAAGTCATTCTTCCGGGAAAGCGTGCCAAAGAAATTACAATTTTGTTCGGAAAACGGAAAAATGTCGGCAAGCTGACCCTTTCAGAAGTTGAGCTTTGGGGCAAAGAATGAAAACTGTTTTCAACGTTTTGGAATATGGTGCATCCGGTGACGGCTGCACCATGAACACCGCTGCGATTGCAAAAGCTGTTGCAGCTGTAAAGGCCGCAGGCGGTGGAGAATTGTATTTTCCCGCCGGAACGTATCTTTCCGGAACGATCTCTGTTGTCGATAATTTAACGATTCATCTTGCACCAGGGACAACTCTGCTGGCCTCCGGAGATTTTTCTGATTATGTGATAGCGCGTCCGGGACAATACCAGTCCTGTGAATTCATTTCCTCCTGTGATGTTGAAAATTTTACCATTTACGGGGCGTTTTGTGTTAAGCGAACAGAGCCCCGGATAAATACCCTATACAGAAGAATTTTTCAGGTTTTTTTATTATCCGGTTTGACAAACGTTTGTTATTGATATATATTCTCTGGAAGAAAATAAAAAAATCACGTCAACATATTGAAGGAGTCCTTACAAAATGAAACAGAAATCGTTTACTTTGATTGAGCTGCTTGTGGTGATTGCGATCATTGCGATTCTCGCCGGGATGCTGCTGCCTGCATTGAACAATGCAAGGGAAAGTGCCAGAACGACATCCTGTATGAATCAGAAAAAACAAATCGGACTTGCATTGAATATGTATACGCAGGAAAATCAGGATTATTTTCCCGCTGTTTATGATTGGACTCCTACAGCAGTTCTGTCATGGATTCAGAGCTTGAGTTTTTATGCAGGTATTTTCAAAAACGTTCAGGATATGCAGAACAATTCACCCGGATATACCCCCGGGAATGCAACATGGGCAAAAAATATCAATCGCTATAAAATGTTTTTGTGTCCGACTCAGCGAAAAACGATTATTGATGTTTCTTCCAGCTGGGGACCATTTTTTACAAATTATTGTTTGAATGGAGCTCTCTCTTATCGTACAACATACGGGACTGGTGAGATTTATCAGAACCGTAAGGGAATGAAGATCAATATGCTGAAAAATGTCTCGCATACAGCTTACAGCTGGGATAACCGTATAGAGAAGATCAATGGCTTGAATACGTATGTTGAAGCGACAACGATCAGTCAGGTTTCACTCTATTATCCTGTTGGTGGGGCAAATTATGTTGAATACCGTCACAACCAGAAAGCCAATACCCTTTTTGCTGATGGACATTGCCAGTCTTTACGGTATCGTGATGCCATGGATGTCGCTCATCAGACTTCTGCAGTCCAGCATCTTGATGGCAGAGGTTCAGACAAGTGGCTTTATTGAACTGAATATAAAAACATTTAGGTGAAAACATGAGATTATTGACTGTTGGTGCGATATTGACATCATTATTTGTCAGCGGTTTGACAGCTGCTGATAAACTGGTATTTTCCTGTGATTTTTCAAATGGATATAAACCGCAGGAATCTGTTCAGCCTTTACGAATTGATCCTGCCCGTGTGCAGATCGTTGATATTCCCGGTGGAAAAGCGTTGCGCATTGGAAAGAAAGAGGGAAAACGGGCGGGAAGAGTTAACTATCTTCTGACAAAAACAGTGAATGCGAAAACTCTTGTTAATAATATGCATCCATATCCTTTGCGGTTTGGCAAACTTCAGTTCCGGTTCCGTCCGGTGGGATGGACCTTGAAAGATTCCGGGTATAATATGCTTCTGCGTATGGAAGGTCCCAAGGGAAATCTTTTACACGTGATCTATCTCCGTCCGAAAGGGGTCCCCAGTATTCAGGTTGCTTATGGGCAGCAGAAAAATCCGAATATCGGAAAAGGGGAAATCCCTCTTATTTACCCCTATACCAAGCTGGATCCGAACAAAGAATGGCATGATGTGACTGTTAAATGGAATCCGCAGACAATTGAATTGAATATTGATGGAAATACCGTTTCCATGTCAACAAAGACATTGGCATATCCTCAGTCAGATTTTTATGCGGAAAATATGTATTTGGGATATGGTTTGTCCAATTTAAGCCTTGGGGAAACTGATATTACAGATTTGAAAATATGGGCAACTGAACCTGAAGAAGATACTTCTAAAAAAAAAAGCAGGTTCCCTGAACTGACAGTCAACCCCATGCCGGAGCCTGTTATTGATGGCGTGATTGCAGATTCTGAATGGAAAAATGTTTCCTCTTATACCGGCTTTCTCAAATTGCCGAAAAATAATCTCACAGAACATCAGCCGGTTGTAAAGATTGGGTATGACAAAAAAAATCTGTACATTGCATTTCAGAGCAATGGACATTCCCGTACACCTTTAATGAATCAGTCTGCCCGCGACAGCAGAGTATGGAAAGATGACTGCATTGAGCTTTATTTTGCGAAGGAAGGCGATAAAGGAAATTTTTACCAGATTGTATTGAATCATGCCGGAGCTGTATTTGACCAGTATTCTCAATCGGGAAAAAGTGCTGCAGAATGTTCATCATGGAATTGTGCCGGACTCAAAACGGCAACAAAAGTTTCCAATGGTGTTTGGTGTACAGAAACAGCTGTGCCTTTTGCAGCGTTGGGTATTCCTTCTCCGGAATATGGCAAAACACTGCTGTTCAATATTGGCGAAGGTTTGATTGGAACTGGATATTTTTCTCTTGCATCTGTCAAGGTTAGATTTGCAGAATTTGAGAGGTTCGGTATTTTGAAATTCGGCAATGAAGATTCTCCGGTGATAGATTTTTCTGATGTGGGAGGGCTGTTTCGCGGAGAAGCGGAATTCCGCTGCGGAGTTTCCGGAAAATCCCCTGTTCAAATGGAAGTCAGTGCTAAACGCTACGACCAGACGGCTGATACAGAATTTGCTCTTTTCAGTGAATTGGTCCCTGTACAGAAAGTTCCTTCCATCTGTTTCCGGGCAGATTCCGGGAAGTTGAAAAAAAATGGGATACTCTATACAAAACTGTTACAGCAGGGAAAAACAATCTATTCTTCCCGTTTCTTTTATGAAGCTGCAATGACAGCAGAAATTGAGAATATCCGCAGAGAAGTTCGCAATGGAAAAAACTATTTTCGTATAACGACAGCTCAGATGAATGATGGAAAAAGTAAATTACACTTGACTCTTACCGGTTTGAACGGTGTCAAAAAGGCTGAAAATACTGTTGCAGTTACGGCTTCAAAACAAATTTCTTATCTTGATATCAGTAAAGTAGCTCCCGGAAAATATAAACTCGGAGGTGCTTTGCTTGATAAAAATGGCAAAGCTTATCAGAAATTTCCGGAAAGAGATGTGATTGTTTACGGGAAACAGACTCCGTGGAAAGGGTTTGTCAGGAAGAATATCAGAACAGATTATGTTCCTGCTCCATGGACACCTCTGAAAGTAAAGAAGTCCGGAGAGCAAATACAGGTTTCCTGCTGGAATCGGGTATATACGTTTGGAAAAGGGTCTTTATTTGCCGAGCAGATTACAACGGCGGGAATTCCGCTTTTGAAAACCCCGGTAAAACTCTTCCTGAAACAAAATGGAAAAAAAATTGAAATTTCCGGTATTACACAGAAGATCATATCTTCCGGCGACCGGAATGTTGTGATTGAATCCATCGGTTCAATAGCTGATGGAGGCAAGATCACAGTCCGTATTGAGATTGAGTATGATGGTTTTATCTGGAATCAGGTTACGGCAGATGTGAAAAAAGGAGCCAGTCTGGACCGTTTTTATCTGCAGGCAGATATTCCCAAACAATATTCCACACTGCTTAATTGCGGTTTCCGTGATTTGCAGAATACCGGCCGTACTCCGGAGTATTGGTCAAAATCATTGGAAGGAATTTCCGGTCCGTTCTGGGTTGGAATGGAAAAAGGCGGGTTGAGTTTTGGTATTGAATCTGCAGAAAACTGGTCCAATAAAACAATTACGACTCAGGCAGAAGTCATTCGCGGAAAGAACGAAACGAATATCCGTTTGAACTTTGTTGATGTTCCTGTAAAAGTAAAAAAGAATCTCAGTTATGGATTTTATATCCATCCGACCCCTGTGCGTCCCCGTCCTCAAGGGTTCCGGAAATTGCGTGCGCAGGACTGGATCACCCATAATAAAACAGCCGTTGTCAGCAATACATTCTATCCCACGAACTTCTCCTGGTGGATCACCACCTTTTATTATCAGGGGCATCCGGATTGGGCTGTTGAAACGGAAGATATCAAAAAAAACAGCCTGAGACTTCAGAAAGAATATACCAGAAACAAACATGCTTATCAATTCAGAACACTTGATAAAAAATTTGCCAGAAGTGCATGGTATGCTGCTTATTCCAGCATTGGAAGAAATGCTCCGGAAGTTATCTGGAATGGTGATGATTGGTTTGCCGGGCCGCAGGAACGGCTTTATGGGAATACCCTCTACGGATATGATATGGATATGATCGAAGTCTGTAAAACCGAAGATTACTGTGATTTCTATCTCTGGCGGTTCGATCAGACGAAAAAAGGAAAACAGGTTGTCGATGGTTTGTATTTTGATTTGTGGGGTGCTTCTTCCTGCAACAGGAAAGATCATAATCACGGTTATGTAACAGCAGATGGAATCAGACGTCCTGTTCATCCTATCCGTGAACACAGAAAATGGCTTGAATTGATTTATCTTTATTGTAAAGAATCTGCAGATAATGCACCGATCGTATGTCATGTCTCCGGAGCAACTGCACATATTTCCGGATACAGTTATGCTGATTATCTGCTGGATGGAGAACTCTGGTTTGACCAGCTTGCGAAAGACAGATCATACAAATCCATGCCTTTGGATATGGCAAGGGCAGAGATCCTGACTCACATCTGGGGCCCCGGTGTCATTTGGCTTTCAGAACTTCACCGGGCCAAAGGTTATGTTCCTGCAAGTCTGCAGAAAACATGGGCATTGGAACCATGGGCAATGCGGCATTTTTCCGCTATTCTTCTTCTGCATGACAGTATTCCGGACAGAACTTCTCTTTTTGAAACGGCCCGGCATATCTGGTATGCTCTTGACAGATTTCATCTTGAGGATCAGGATATCTTTCTGCCTTATTGGGAATCCTGCGGCATTTCCGGTGATAACGATGGAAAAAACAGTGCGGTTACAGCATATCTCAAGAAAAAAGAAAACCGCATGATGCTTGTTGTGTTCAACAATCGGGATCAAAAGGTAAATTCAAAAATCAAACTTGATGTCAGAAAGATTTTCGGTTTTGATGGAAAAATCAAGGTCTCTGATCTTGAAACCGGGAAAATGCTTATTACCGGAAAAACAGAATTTTCTGTTCCTGTGGGGAAGCGCAATTTCAGACTTCTGCAGGTCCTTGCGGAAAAATGAGAATCTTTCAACTGTAAATTTAACTGAGGAAAGCAGATGTCAAATAATATTGTGATCGGAAATTATGCGGGGTTCAATATCTTTGAACCGGCTCCGGAAATCATTCCGGAAAGTCTGAAGATCGTGACAGAAAAAAATGCTGTCAATCAGAATTTTCTGTCAGAGATGTCCCCGGATGAAAAAATGAAACCGGGAAAATCCATTACCGGCTCTTTTATCTATGCTCATGCTCCGGATTATGTCGGAAATTATACCCTGAACTGGGGCGTGCCGGAATGGAAAAAGGCGTTTGAAAAACTCCGGAAAAAACAAGTCGATACTGTTATCCTTCAGGCATCTGTCTGGAATGAATTGAACGAAGTTTATTACTCAAGTAAAACATTTTCCTCCTTCAACGGATGGAATGTTGTGGAACCAATGCTTCATGCCGCGAAAGAAGCGGGAATGACCGTTTTTCTCGGCGGTTACGGTTCCATTTCCGGATGGAATATGAATCTGAATGATAAAGATGTATTGCTGGAAATCGAGCGGCAGACAACCTGTCTTTCCGAACTGCTCCGTTACAGAGAACTTTTCGATGGGGTTTATTATTCCCCGGAAACTGCGTTTCGCGGAGTCCGTGATCTTCAGCGGGAACAGCGGCTGCATTGGATTTATCAGACCTATTTCAGCAAGATCAAAGAAATGGCGCCGGAAAAGAAAATCCTGATGTCACCCGCAAGCAAATGGATTCCCGGAAAAGAAGAGGATTTCATTGCTTCATGGCTCGCATTGTTCGATGATGTCCCGCTGGATATTCTTGCACCGCAGGATTCTATCGGCTGTTCCGGCTGTACTCTTGATGTCATGCCGCAGATGTGGAAATTGTGGCGGACAGTCACAGATCGCGCCGGGATAACTCTCTGGGCAAATATTGAGCTGTTTGAACGGATGGAGTTCGGCGGACCTGAACCATTTAAAACAGCGTCAGCGGATCGGATCCGGCAGCAGTGCAGAGCCGTTGCGCCCTTTGTGGAAAAATGTATCTGCTGGGAAGCGTTGTATTTTGATTTGCCATAAATCTTGACAAATGGAAAATCAGCAGTATATTACCTTCTGATTTTATTGTTTCGGGAATAAAAATACTGAGGTTTTCCATGACAAAATTGACAGATATCGCAAAGAAACTGAATCTTGATGTATCCGTGATTTCCCGCGCCCTCAGTCAATCCCCCGAAAATCAGCGGAGAGTCAGCCCGAAAACCAGGGAACTGATTCAGGAAACTGCTAAAAAAATGAATTATATTCCGGATCGTTCCGCTGCATTTCTGCGTCAGAAAAAAGCTCCGACGATCCTCTGTTATCTTCCCGGTTATACGGACCGTCTGGTGGGAAATCTTGTCATGGGAATTTCCGAAGAAGCAACCCGGCAGAAGTTTCCTGTGAATTTTTTCTTTGGAAATGAAACGGCTGATTTTGAATTTTTCTGTGATGCTTTGAAAAAAATCAAACATTCCGGTGTAATTACCTATCCTCCGCTGAAAATGTCTGAAGAAGCCCGGGAGGAACTGTTGAATTATCATCGGAACGGCGGACATATTCTGATTCTGAACGCCTGTTCCAATGGCGGGATCCGTGATGAACGTTTTGCCGGAATTCCGCAGCTGCAAATCAATGATGTCTATGGCGGAACCCTTGCGGCAAAACATTTTCTCAGTCATGGTGTGGAAATTTTTTTCCGGGAACAGATGCTTGCAAACTATGAGTCCCGGAACCGGGGATATGAGGAAGAGTTGAAAAAAAACGGATTTTATCCGGAAGATTTTACCCTTGCAGCTTTTGAATCTGCTGTAAAATCCGGAAAGAAAACAGGAATCTTTGCTTTTACAGATGCCGTAGCCATGAATCTCATGTTTCTGCTTGGTGAACGGGGCTGGAAAGCCGGAAAAGATTATTTCCTGATCGGTCACGATAATCAGTTTTTGACCGCCCGGATGTCTGTTTCACTGAGTACAGTTCACCAGCCGACACGGGAGGAAGGGATTCTGGCTGTACAGAAAGTGATCCGTCTTACGGAAGGGAATACTGTTGAAGATGAACTCTTGAATCCGTGGCTTGTGATCCGTGAATCTTCCGGCGGGAAACGCCCCGATCTGGAAAAGCCGCAGCTGGATGAGATTCTTTATTAACAGGCTCTCCCGATAAAAGTTTACCAACCTGTATCGGGAACAGAGCCGTAAAAAAGGGGATGTTTTGCAACAGCCCCATGATATTCCGATTTATTTTATTTACGGAATCCTGTATGGTTTCGGAACCGGACGCAGGGTATTCTGCATCGGAGTGAGCATACCGGCATCCTGTTCAAAGGTTATCGGACCGGGAATTTGCATCATATCTCCGGGAATATAGCCGCGGATATTGAACTCCGGACTGCTGCGGTATCCGGGCATTTCAATGTAATAAGTTCCTGCATTGTCGAACCCGGAAAAATTCAGGGCATACATTCTGACTCCGGGATAAAAGAATCCGATCGGTACCATAACATTTGTGGGATCGCGCATCCAGACCGGTCTTCCTGTATAAACAATTTTCCCATTGACATCGGAAAGATGGAAAACGGGCGGTATCTGATAATGGGGCAACCCTGTCCAGTATGCCATTTTTACTGGCTGATTCCGCCAGTAACCGTATCGGCTTACATAGATTCTGCCCGGGACTGCCGCATTTGGATTACCCCAGGAGACCGGATCATTTGCCGGATTGAATGATTGTATTGTTTGAGCGGAAACGGTTACGGATGCTGTAATCAGCAGCCCTGCCAAAAGTGAATAGAGCTTACCCATTAAAAAATCCCCCTGTTTATTTTTTTTAATTGGTTTGTCTTCAGTTGATAAGACAGCCGCCGGAAAGAAAAGTTCATTCAGATTAATTCAGAAAAA
Source organism: Lentisphaeria bacterium (assembly GCA_017503375.1). GTDB lineage: Bacteria > Verrucomicrobiota > Lentisphaeria > Victivallales > UBA1829 > SIG79. The sequence goes on from JAFVTF010000043.1 coordinate 32,766, forward strand.
AATTGCTCCAAAAAAATTATTTTTTTTTGTTTCTATATTTGACAAACGATTGGCATCGGTGTATATTTACCGAGATATTATAAAAGGAAACTGTCTGAATGAGTATTCTGAAACAATGGCGTCAGCTTCTGGAAGATGAATTGACCGGGAATGTGATACCTTTCTGGATCAAGTACAGTATAGACCGTGAATACGGAGGCTATTTGACATGTCTTGACCGGACCGGACAGGTTTATGACGGACAGAAACAGATGTGGATGCAATGGCGGGAAGTCTATATGTTTGCCGCATTGTACAACAGTCAATTCGGCAAGCCGGAATATCTGACTTATGCAGAAGAAGGATACGATTTTCTCTGCCGGTGCGGTCTCATGAAAAATGGTAATTTTGCCTATCTGCTTGACCGGAAAGGGAATATTATTTCCGGCGGAATCGGCTGGGCGGAGGTTTTTACCGGAAGTTTTTCAGCCATTGCCGCTGCGGAGTTATATTCAGCAACAGGCAAAAAGGAATATGAAAAAGAAGCATTCCGTTCTTATCAGATCTACCGGAATGCGATTACAGCGGCACAGGAAAATGCAGTTTATCACAGGCTGGCTCATGTGATGATAGAGTTGAATGTTCTTATGGTCCTAAAGCGAGCCTTCGGTGAAAAAATTTCCCGTACGGATATTGATAAATGTATAGAGGGAATGTTCCGTTTTTACAATCCGGAGTTCGGAGTATTTTTTGAGAATATCTTTGCGGATGGAACCTTTGATCTGGATTCTCAGGAAGGGCGTTTCACCAATCCGGGACATTCCCTGGAAGGTCTTGCATTTCTTTTGGAAGAATTGCGTTTGAGAGGTTATGATAAAGATCCTGTTGCTGCGAAATATCTTCCGGAAGTTCTGGATGCAGTAACAACATCGTTCCGTTATGGCTGGGATGATGAACAGGGCGGGATCTGGTATTTCAAAGATGTATTGGGAAAACCTGTTGAAAAACATGAATTCATGCTGAAAGCCTGGTGGCCGCAGAACGAAACAGCGACTGCACTTCTCAGAGCATACGAGGCAAGCGGAGATCAGAAATATTTTGAAATGTTTGAGCAGGTTGAGAATTATGCGTGGGAACATCTTCGTGATCCGGAATATCCGGAATGGTATGCTTATGCGGCGGTAGATGGCAGGCAGGTTCATTCTTATAAAGGCAGCCGCTTCAAAGGCTTTTCCATTTGCCCCGGCATCTGCTTGATTGTATCAATACACTGGATCGTTTGGCTCTGAAATAACATTTTATATAAAGGATTTTTTACATGGACAAGACAAAATGCTGCATTCCTGAAAAATTTGCAAACCATCCGCTTTTCAATGAATTGCATTGCGGAGTGAACTTTGGATTTCTTGCAAAACGCGGTTATTATTCCCGTGAAGACATCAAAAAACAGCCGGAACTGATGCGAAAAGCCGGGGTGAACTGGTGTATTCTCAATGCAAACCTCTGTCAGCAGGCATTTCATACGACGAAAGTTTTTCTTGACTTTAATTATTCTTCCAGTGAAATTGAATTGACCGAGATTGCGAAGCGGCTTCATGATAATGGGATCCGCGTGATTCTGAAACCCTGTCTGACTTTGCTTGATGGTGCTTGGATGGGAACCGTTAATTTTCCATCCAGCGTTCAGATCGAAGGCGTGAAAAAGGATTACTGGTCAGAATGGTTTACATCTTTTACAGAAAGTGCAAAATATTTTTCAGAGTTTGCGGAAAAAAATCAGCTTGAAGGCTATATTGCCGGAGCAGAATATTTAGGAACGGAATGGCGGGATGCACAGTGGCGGGAAGTCCTTTCTGAAATCCGGAAGATTTACTCCGGTCCTGTCACGTACGAGTTCACCTTTGACTCACGGAAGAAATATGAACTGAAATGGTTTGAGGAACTGGATTTTCTCTCTTACAGTTATTATCCTCCCGCATGCAACAGAACATGGCCGCTGGAAGAATTCAAAAATGCTCCGTCTTACACGGTGGAACAGATGGTCGAATATCTGAAACCACGCCGGGAACGGATCAAATCGATTTGCGAACGGTTCGGGAACAAACCCATTGCCTTTACCGAATTGGGAACCCGTTCTGCTCATGGCTGTATTGCAGTACCCTGTGATTTCCGGACAGAAACCTGGTATGACGGAGAAGAACAGGCAAATTATATGGAGGCGATTTTCCAGACATTCCATGACATTCCGCAATGGATGGGGCTTTACTGGTGGAAATGGGATGAAACCCAGCACCGTCCGCATTATCATACGGATCCGCGTGGAGATAAAGGATTCACCTTTGCCGGAAAACCCGCTGAAGCAGTCCTGAAAAAATGGTTCAGAAGTTTCAAAAATCAGTAAGATGTTCTCATAAATCAAAATAAAGGAATCGAGAATATGAAGCAGAAATTGTTTACGTTGATTGAGTTGCTTGTTGTAATTGCAATAATCGCAATACTTTCACGCTCAAAAAACTCATTTTTTCTGCTGTTTTCTGCCATTTGAGTATTTTCTTTTTTTAGAGAAAAGTACATTACAATCAAAAACGAGATGTTACCTTGTTTTGAAAATTACTTCAAACAAGATTAGACTTTGTCTTATTACAACAAACATCATTACAGAATTA
>JAFVTF010000008.1 GCA_017503375.1 Lentisphaeria bacterium
AAAACAACCGTTACCCAAGAGAAAAATTTTTATTTCTTTTGAGAAATCGGTCGGTAATAACCAAAAATGCCTCCGTACACTCAGTACACTCCGTTTTCTCCGTACGAAAATGTGCTTTCAAATTTCAGGTTTTGCAACAGTCCCTTTTTCCCCTCCTCAAGTAACAACCTTTATTGGGAACAGAGCTTTCCGTAAAAATATCCTGGATATTTTTTTCTTTCAATGACGAAATAATAAAGCCAAACAGCTTGAAAAAACTGGCGTTTAGGTTATATTAAGCTGACGATTTATCAACAGAAATTTTTAATGAAAGGAATAAAAAATGAATTGTCCAAATTGCAATAATCCGATTACTCCGGAAGTCTCTTACTGTCCCAAATGCGGACGTGCTTTTCAGAATCCGTCTTCTGAAAATATTTTACTTCAGAAAAACCGGTTGGTATATATTCTGCTTGGAATTTTTCTGGGCTGCTGGGGAGTTCATAATTTTTATGCAGGATACATAAAGCGCGCAGTGATTCAGCTGCTGCTTTCTGTTCTCCTGTGCTGGACTTTTATTGTACCTGCGATTGTTTTTATCTGGGTCATTATTGATATCTGTACAGTTGACAGGGATGCAAACGGCAACATTATGGTGATGTAAAACAGAAGGGTCTGTTGCAAAATCTTAGTGTTTTTTGGAAGAGCTGTTTTGTACGGAGTGAACAGAAACATGCCGGGGGAAGTGCCGGCTGATTTCTCAAAAGAAATAGCTCTGTTCCATATATAGGTTGAAAAATCCTTCTGCTAAATTCAGAGGTAATTTCAAAAGTCTTCAAAAGTGTCTGAAAATTCTTGACTTGATCTAAAAATGGAGTATTTTCGGCTTGTCCTCCGGAGTTTTAACGAAGGAGGATGGAAAGCCACGCTCAAACTACCGTTTTCCATCTCATCAGCAATCTCTTTTCAATCAAAATTTGCCTGACTAAAAAAATTACCTCTTTAAGGTGTTTTTTGATTTTTGTGTGACAAAAATCGGAATGCCGCAACAAGGTTTCTAAAAAGATGTTGGGATTCGGGACAGAAAGGAAAATTTTTCCTTGTATATTATCTCCCCCCGTTATCAAATGGCAGCAGCTTCCTTAAAAGTTTTTTTCCCTTCTTCCCCGATCACAAATCAACTTTTATGAGAAACAGAACTTTATTTACTGTCCGATAGCTTCGTATTCTTCCAGAAGCTCGGCAAGAGCTGTGGATTCTTTATCCCAGGCCTCAGTATCAGCGGCGATATCCACATAAAGCTCGCTCAAACGGCGTTGTTTTGCGGAGAAATCCACAACTGCTCCGGGAGTTGCAAGTTCTTCTTCAATCTGTGCTTTTTCAGCTTCGGCTTCTTCCAGATGTTTTTCGATTTTTGCCACCAGGTTTTCCAAACGTTTTTTCTCTTTGGAGAGTTCATTGCGGCGGGCAGCGCGTTCCTTGCGCCGTTCCTTTTGATTCACAACCTCTTTGACTTCCTGTTTCTGAGGCTTTGCTTCTTCCAGTTCCCTGGCGGCAATGCGCTCCCGGTAATAATCATAATCCCCGCCGTAACGGGTCACATGATGTCCGCGCACCTCAAGGATCACATCTGCAGCACCGCGCAGAAATTCCACATCGTGACTGACCATGCAGACTGTTCCTTCGTAAGCTTTCAAGGACTGCTGAAGAGCTTCACGGGCTGCGATATCCAAGTGGGTCGTCGGTTCGTCAAGGACAAGGAAATTCGGCGGATTTACAAAGATCCGGGCAAAGCAGAGACGGATTTTTTCGCCCCCGCTCAGAACTTTGCATTGTTTCCCGGAATCATCCCCGGAAAAACCGAACGCTCCAATCACGGAACGCACCTGTTTTTCCGGCATACCTTCCACCGCTGCCTGTTTGACAACATCATAGACTGACATCTCCGGAGGCAGCAGTTCTGCGAATTCCTGAGCCTGATATCCGACAATCACTTTATGTCCGAGCCGCGCCTCCCCTTTGGATGGAGCAAACCGTCCGGCAAGAATCCGCAGGAGCGTAGTTTTTCCCGCACCATTATAACCGATAATTCCGACTTTTTCTCCGCGTTCAATCCGGAAATTCACATCGTCGAGAATCGTCCGGACTCCGTCATAAGAATGGGAGATATGATCTGCAGAAACCGTTTCCCGTCCGGAATGAGGCGGTGCCGGAATCCGGATGGTTCCCCGGAAATGAAGTTCATCCGGCACATCCACATCATCCATTTTATCCAGCATCTTGATCCATGACTGCACCTGGGAGGCCTTGGAGGCTTTGTAACGGAAACGGTCAATATTCCGTTCCAGCTGTTCTTTTTTCCGTTCCATGTTTTCGGCTGCTGCAACAGCGTGTTTGCGCCGTTCTTCCCGTTCGCGGACATAGTAGGCATAATTTCCGGCATAACGGGTCGTTTTTGCACTGTCGACTTCAATCGTCACGTTTGTGAGTGAGTTCAACAGAAAACGGTCGTGAGAAATGAGCAGAAGAGTTCCTTCAAAGGCTTTCAATCTGCGCTGAAGCCACTCAACTGCGGGAATATCCAGATAGTTGGAGGGTTCGTCAAGCAGAAGAATATCCGGATTGGAAAGAATGACTCTTGCCATACATGCGCGCATCTGCCATCCTCCGCTGAAGCTTCCCATTGCTTTGTTATGCGCCTCTTCTTCAAACCCGAGTCCTGCAAGTGCCGCTGCCGCTTTATGGCGGATCTCATAACCGCCCATGTGTTCAAAGGTCGTTTGCAGTTCGCCCAGCTCTTTCAAAACGGCATTGGAAGAATCACCGTCTGCCAGAAGCTCTTCCAGTTCCTGTATCCGATGGGAAATTTTATCCAGCTCTCCGGATGCGGCTGAAACATAATCAATAAGACTCTGTTCTGCTTTGAAAAAATCCAATTGCTGATGAAGCAAACCGATTCGAGCTTTCTGCGGAATAACGATTTCGCCTTTATCCGCAGACATCTCTCCGCATACCAATGCAAACAGGGTACTTTTCCCGGAACCGTTCGGTCCTACGATACCGACACGTTCGCCCTTTTCCACGCGGAAGGATGCATCATTGAAAATATCGCGGGCACCAAAACTCTTTGTAACATTCTGAAAATCGATCATAGATGATTTACTTTCCTGAATCCCGCGTCACTGTCGGGAATATATTGATCCGTTTGATTCCGTTGCGGGAAAGGACAATCCGGAATTTGACATAAGAATCGGAAAGACCTTTCATACCGTAACGGACAACGATATTGACATGGTAAACCCGTTTTGCATCAATAGAGGTGATCCCCCCCTTGAAATCGGGAATAAAAAGTTTCTTGACCGGATTATCCATGTGCCGCAGGAAACGGCTGAAATTGAACCGCATGATATCCACCAGACCTTCAGCTTGATATCCGCGAATCAAATCATGAAACGCCTGAGAATTCACAACAACCTGTTTCCGGGCAAGAATCACTTGTTCTCCAAAACAGCCATTCTCCAGATCAGAAAGATAAGCCTTATGCCGGATTTCCGTAACTTCACGGGGAACATCACTCTCTTTCAGAAAGTTGAAACTTTCCCGGCAGAATCCAACCTTTTCTCCGTTTTCCCCCAGGATTCTGGTCTTGTAATCATGGATAAAACGGTGCATCCTCCGTGAAAAATAGAGCTTCAGCAATTCTTTGATCCTGTCCTTGCCCATGTATGCAACAACAAGAGTGATAAACAATACCAGAGAAATATCCTGTACGATATATTTCTGTGTGATAAAAGCCATGATCGTTGCAAAAGCCATTGCAATTCCGGCAGCAAAACTGAACAGAATATGTTCCAAAAGAACTCCGTCACGCCGGGTTTCTTTCCGCAAAAACAGAATACTCGCCATCGCTTTTTTCAAGGTTCCTTCCCGGTAAATCAGTTCTTCATTATCCCCATCCGGGTCCGGAATTGAGGGATAATTATGTGCTTTCCGGTATTCAATCTCCTGCTCTGCATGGGTTACAATACGCTTGCAGAATTCAGAAAACTGCTCTTTTTTCCGTATGGAATAATAGAGTTTGTACAAATATTTATTGATGGCGATGCTGAGATATTCGTCGGCATGACGGAAAAGTTCCCGCACATCCTCCGGAATGGTCTGCACACAAAGTTTCGGATATAAAGCCCGATAATATTTCAAGATGGATTCTGTTTCATCAATAAATGATTGCACCAGAGAATCTGCGCCGGGATGTTCCAGAGAATTTTCAATCAGCATTTCCTGATCCCGCATGGCACTCCGCATAATGGAACAGAATAATTTTAACCGTGCAGAATAAAGACTGACCGAATCCGGTTTCTTGGCTGTCATATCCGGAAAGGTCTGTTCCAGTTTTTCAAGGGGAGAACCGGGGCCGGTCATTCCGTTGATGGGAACAGAGGGCGTTTTCAGACGGATATATTCATGAAGGTCTGAGAAGAATTCTTCTTTCCTGTAAGTTTCACCGTTGATCCCCAGATTTGTGGGCAGAAAGAAATAAGTATCGACGCTGTATTCATTCACTTTGGAATCCGGTGCTGCCGGATAAGTGAACTTCATCTCGACTTGATACTTGTCATGTAATTTGAATTGGTCTGCAAAATTTTTCATTTTCTCTCTGCGGCAGTGGGTGAAACTGACAGGAAAGAATTCCGGAGCGAAAAATCCTCCGGAATTCTCGGGATAAACCGGGTTGTCTCAATCAGACATCCCAGTTATCACCTTTTTCCTCAAAGTATTTTGCAACGTTGGGGATAATCGGCTTGATAAGCTTTTTGATGGCTCTTGCGTATTCACGGATCTCCCACTGGGCATGTTCGCTGTCACGCAATTCCAGGAAGTGCAGGAGGTTTGCGAGATCAACGGTTCCCCAGAAGGTGACCATCATGTTCTGCGGAAGAACACCGCGTGCCTGTTCACGGCAGACTCCGGCAGCAAGAAGATCTTCGTACAGCTTCAGAGATGTCTGATTGTGCTGTTCTACCAGCTTGCGGAGAGCTTCATCATCAAAGTTTTCATCCGCAACGGATGCCTGACGGTTGCTTTCCGCCTGTTTGCGGAGCTTTGGCGGAGTGTAGCACTCCATGTTGATCTCCGTATAACGGCGGGAAATTTCATTGTAAGACCAGGTGCGGTGACGGTGCCACTGTCCGCGGACAAACAGGGGACAATGGATGCTGAAAGTGAAAACAATGTGTTCCAGCGGACTGGTATGTTTGTTTTCGATGAGATATTTCAGCAGAGTAACATCCCGTTCATCCATTTCTGTTTTGAGTTTCCCGAAAGAAACTCTGGCTGCGTTCACTGTTGTTGCTTCAGAACCGAGGTGGTCGATCAGACCGACCCAGCCCTGTCCGCCGAGAACTTTCACATGGTTGTCCGGCGGAACGTTCAGATTCATCATACTCATAGTTGCACTTCCTTTATTCAAAACAGGTTTCAGGCGAAACGGCGGCAGACTTTTTCAGCACCCAGCAGGAAATCATCCAGATAAAGAGCCAGAGGATCTTTATTGAAATCATCCACCAGTTTCTGTCCGGGAGTGTTCAATTCTGTTCCGGCAAGAATCGGCATGCCGATCTTTGCGGCAGCTTTCACAACTTCATCCAGTTTAGCAACCAGTTTTGCACTCTTTTCTGCATCGCCGACATTCCAGTTACGGTCCGGAATGATTGTGATGGCTTCAGCACCCTTGGATGCATGGAATTCCAGCAGCTTGACTGCATCAGCTTCGCCGCCGGACATACCGTTCAGCCATGCCAGACAGGGAATACCGCCGCAAGCCTTGGTGAAGGCATTCATATCTTCCAGAGAGGGGAAACTGGAGGCATCAGGTTTGATGTATCCGGGACCGCCGCTCTTCATGAGAGAAGAACGGATATTTGCTTCGAGGGCAACATCGGATGCAGCGGCTTTTGCAGCTTTTGCATCATCCATCTTCAGAGCTTTTGTCCAGTATGCCATGGCTTTTTCTTTGGAACCGAACACTTCATTCCCCTTCAGCAGATAAGCATGGCAGAGATGACGTTCGGTGGGATTTCCGGCAGGGGTCAGAGCAACGAGATCTTTTTCGTAATCCACAGCCACTTCGGGAACTGCTGCGTTGACCCGTTCCATAACGGTGCGGGTTCTCACGCGGGAACGTTCCCGGAGATCTTTGGCAAACTGTTCTGCACAGGCAGGAACTTTGCCGGACTGGAAACCGACGCCCAGGTGATAAGCGATTCCGGGTTCGCCGGGGGAGTTGATCTCAACATCCGCCATTTCGGGAATGTAAACACGGGTTTCCATTCCGCAAACGCCCTGAACGCCGAGGAGTTTGCAGGCATAACGGAATTCATCCACACCGTCCAGAACATCAAAGTCAACCATTCCGGTGTAACGGAATCCCAGCAGCTTGGATGCCAGAGCATAGTGTGTGGGAGACCAGCCGAGACAGTTGAATGAGAAGAAGGTGTGACCGTGCATATTGTGTTTGGTGGGGCTGTCGGGGAAAGCACAGCCCAGCTGAACCATATATTTGCCCAATGCTTCAAAACGGGTTGCGAGATCAAAAGAATCCAAACCCGCAGGTTCATTGGTGGTCAGAAGTGTATTGATAATTGCCTGAGTCTTTTCGTCCATGATTTTTACTCCTTCGTTTTCGATCAGCTCAACATAACCTGTCCGCCGGTGACAGGGATTGCTTGTCCGGTTTCAAACTGCTGATTAACGCAGTAGATGATTGCCTTTGCCACATCAGCGGGGAAACATCCGCGCTGGATGGGGGACTTGGAAAGATAGAATGCCTTCACATCTGCAATGGTCTTGGCACCGGGAACTTTGCCTGCATCAAGATACTGCTTGAAGAGACCGCGTTCCGGATCGGACCACAGCGGACCGTCGTAGAAGTTTCCGGGGCAGACACTGTTGACTTTGATGTTGTTTGCAACCAGTTCCAGTGCAAAGCTCTGAGTCATACCGATGGTACCGAACTTACCTGCTGCATAAGCTGCATTCTTGTTGGAACCGACAAGTCCGCTCTTGCTGTTCACCTGAACAAAGTCTGTCCAGATTCCGGATGCCTTGTTCTGAATTGCCATCATCGGTGTGAAATGTTTGACACAAAGGAAATATCCGGTGTAGTTGACTGCGGTAACAAAATCCCATGCTTTCTTTTCAAAGGTGGGTGTGGGACCAGCCTTCAGAACACCTGCATTGGAAACAAAGAGGTCAAGTCCGCCGACTTCGCGGATGACTTCATCAGCCATTGCTGCAACAGAATCTTCGCTGGAGACGTCAACAGAAACAGCAGAAGCATTTTTGCCGAACTTGGCAGCTGCAGCTTTTGCACCTTCCAGGTTCAAATCAGCGATCACAACGTGAGCACCGGCTTTCACCAGTTCTTCTGCGATACCGAAACCAAATCCCTGAGCACCGCCTGTGACCAGAGCGATCTTTCCGCAGAGAACGCCTGCAGAATCCATCTGTTTTCTGCGTTTGGCTTCTGCACCCCAGTTTTCAATGAAGATCCGCATGGGATCGGGCATAACGGCTGCACCGCCGAATGCTTTTGCAAGACCGTTGATGGCTGCGGCGTCTGCCAGAAGAGCTTTTGCTGCGCGCATCACAGGAACATTTTTACCGACTGCAAACATTGCTTTGCCGGGAACGATGACTGCTTTGGGATAGAATCCGTATTTTGCACGGTAAGCTTCCACAACGTCTTTGTTGATCACATCTGTGACGAGGGGATAGGAACCGGCATAAACAAGATGGTCGGGGGTAAACGGACCGTCAGCCATATCATAAAGATTCATTGCACCGACAGCTGCGGGGACGCCGTCAACAGCACAGAGACCGCGGAGCAGAGGAGCGTTTTCGCGGATGAAATCAGCATCGGGAGCGGTTCCTGCGGGAACTTCAGCGCCTTTTGCCTTGCAGTAATCAGCAAGTTTCTGCTTCATGGATTCATAAATTGCTTCGATTTCAGCCACATCTTCACCGGCAACAAAGACACCGTGATTCTGCATGAACATCACCTGCGGCTGTTTACCGTATTTTGCCGCATACTGTTCAAATGCTTTCACAGATTCAAGAGCAAGAGTCAAACCGGGGTTGACCGGACCGAGCCAGAGAGCTTCGGGGAACAGTTCAGCACAGATGGCTTCACCATTCTTGCCGCAGGACATGGCATTGACAAGTGTGGGATGAAGGTGAACGACATAAGAAGCATCGAACAATGCATGGAGAATGGCTTCCACAGAGGGAGTTTTTCCGCTGTTGTCGATCACGGAGAAAACAGCATAACGGTTAACGAGATCTTCTTTAAGTGCTTCAGGTGCGCTGGCGCAATCGGTAAGGGAGCGTTTCAGCAGAGCGATATCCATCTGCACGAAATCTTCCGGCTGCATGTCTGCAAGCATTTTTCCACTGGGTTTGACATAAAGGATTCCGTCCTTTTTCCAGGAGGTGTTTCCGCCGCCTGCGAGAACGTATTCCGGGTTTGCTCCCATCTTCCGGGAGATCTCTGCGATTTTTTCCAATGACATTTCCTGAACTCCTTCCTTGAAATTTTTCAATCCATGTCTGATTGTTGAATAAATATCATCGGGTAAAATAGCATAAAAATGGACTTTTTACAAGTTGAATTGGAAATAAAACAGGCTTTATTTTATCATTTTCCGGGAAAATAAAAAGATCCCGGACTCTCTCAGTGGAAAATCCGGAATCTTTCTATGAACATTCTACACTAAAATTTACTTGATATCAATCTGATAATCAAAAATCTTCACTTCAGAATCTTTCGGTATAATAATCAAAGGTCTGATCTGTTTCACCTTGGGATCAGTGATCTGGAACATAATACCGTTCTGTTTCATCTCCGGTGTCAGCTCAACCGGCTTGGAAACAACCTTGAATCCGCCGTAACCGTAATCCGTATAGCTGAAGAAACCGAAACTCGCTTTCCCTTTTCCGGAGGCCTTGAACCGGATTGTCACAAATGTTCCAGGTTTTACCTTGACCGCTGACGGATCAAAGTAAATGAAATATTTCTTTCCGGTGAATTCTATGGAATCATGATTCAACTTCAACAGCTGATCTTTTTCCTTCGATAATGCGGCATTTGAAAACGTCCATTTTGTCAAGCTGGAAAAATCAAGAATTTCTTTTTTGATTTCAAAACGATAATCGGAGACCTTGACGTTTGCCCCCTGCGGAACAATAATCATCGGACGGACCTGTTTTACCTTGGAATCAGTGATCTTGAACACGATTCTGTGCTGTTTGGCTGCAGAGGTTGCATTAACCGTCTGTGAAATTGTCTTCGCTCCGCTGTATTTGTAATCCGTATAGGAAATAAAACCGAAGGGAATCTTGCCTTTTCCGGATGCCTTGAAGCTGATTTCTGCAAACATGCCCGGGGTTACTTTTATTGCGGTCGGATTGAAATAAATCAGATATTTCTTCCCGTTCAGTTCAACGGAATCACCGCTGACTTTCAAATACTGATTCTTCGCCCTGGCAGCTTCAAGATTCGTGAAGGTCCACCGGGTTATGGGAAGCTGTTTTTCCGGAGTTTCAACAACTTTATCGGAATCAAGAATTTCCAATTTGTAATTCCGGATCACGATTTCCGCATCTTTTGCCAGTGAAAAGAGTTCGCGGACCGCAACTGTTCCCGCTTTTGTGATGGGGAATACCAGACGGAACTGCTGTTCTTTGTCTGTCAAATACAACTCTTTCCAGAGCTGTCCATGCATTCCGTAACCGTAATCTTTGTTCAGGAACAATCCGAAGGAGACCTTTCCTTTTCCTTTTGCATTGAAGGTTATGACAACAGATTTTCCGGTTGTGAGATCATGGGAGTTTTCATGCATGAACATACGGTTCTTCAGATATCCGCGGAAAGTAAGCCCGTTTCCGTCGGGGTGATACAACCGGCTTCCTTTGGTTCCGCTGAACCGTTCGGCTGCGTTTGTAAGAACCCAGCCCTGTTCAAACGGGATTTTCGGCAGTTCAACCTTCGGCGGATTGCCGAGAACAACCATACGGTATCCCATTTTCGGAACAGTCAGAGTGATCTCATCCCCATTGGCTTTCAGCGGGGTTCTGTCGGGCCAGTTGATATAATTTCCACCTTTGACTTTCAAAACATCCCGGTTGAACTTGACTTTTCCGGTACGGTCAACTTTATCTTTGCTCAGGTTGGCAATCACAAACAGAACACTTCCGTTATCATGTTTGTAAGCGGAAACATAAACCTCTTTCATATCAGTGGATGCCGGAGGAGTATCATCGTAATAGGCATAGAAATCACTGTTGCCGTAATCGAACAAATCCAGTTCCTGACGGACACGGTCCACTTCCCTGTTGTTGACCCACAGACGGCAGATGGGAACATCGTGAACCATACCGATCGCCATCAATTCCCGTGTGGCATCAGGCGTTTTTGTCATCTTGCCGCGCATTTCAGGCAGGAAGTAGGGAGCAATTCCCCACTGACGTCCGATGAATTCCGCACGGAACGTATCAAGGCTCATCACTTCCATATAAGATTTATCCGTAACCCATGCGGCAAAGGGATGTTCACCATCAAAATAACCGTCAAGCCAGCTCAGGACAGGGATATTCAATTTTGCAGACATGTGTCCCCAGATCCAGGTTTCCCACGGCTGCTTTTTGATGACAGAATACATCCGTTTGAAGAGCTGTCTCTGTGCCCGGATTGGATAAGTCGGATAAAAAATACCGTTTTCTTCATATCCCACATTCGCATTTTTTCCGGCGTTTGCGTATGGATGAAGCTGGTCATAATAATAACCGTTGAGCTTATGCGCCTCTACAAAATTCTTTGCAGACCACACATAGAAATCTGCAAGACTCTGTACTGCCGGAGAACAGCAATACCAGTTTTTCTTCCAGCCGGAACGGGAGATATAAGGATCTTCAAAACCGAACCACCAGTGTTTCTTGAAGAAGACAGCTTCGGGGCGTTCTTCCGTGATAAATGTCGGAGCCGTATAGGGAGTGACTTTCACATTCTTTGCATGGAAAAATTTGACCATGTCGGTATAATACTGCGGATCAGCAGCTTTCATAAAACCGGCCCCGGTCGTGAGCGGAGTATTCACAAATTCAAGATTTTTTCCATAGCCGTACATACGGATCACACGGTTTTTCCGGGCATCATAGTTCTTGACCGGAGTCGCCTGAAGCATGAAATTCAATTTCCAGTTGGGCTTCACTTTCTGTCCGGGTTTGATGATATTCAGACACAAGGTGACAGCATCTTTGGAACGGATGAACTGAACAGTATCTTTTCCTTTTTTATTGGGCCACATTTCATCGGATTCGCAGCACCAGAAAAGTCCGCGATAGTTATCGCCCAGCCAGCTGAAGGGCATCCAGGAACTGGATTCCACAACGCCATTTCCTTCGGGAACAGCTTTCGGCAAAACAACTTTGAGCACGCTGAACAGATGGCGGTACAAAGCATTTTTCTTGTTGACGGAGATATTCAAGCTCAAAGTATCAAAGGGAAGAGCTTTTCCATTCAGCGGCTTGAAGGTAACGTAAATGAATCCGTCATATTCCATTTCGCTGCGAATTTCAAAATCAACACCTCCGGCAGAGATCACTCCGACAATTGTTGCTTTTGTTCCGGAGAATTTTTCAAATTTGACAGGTCCTTTTGCTTTCCAGGTGAGAGGCTTTCCGTTTTTCATCATGGAAAACGCAATCGGCTGTTTCAAAAGCTGCTGTCCTTTGGCAACAATCTGTGTCGGCAAACCGTGGCTGCCAAAGGTATATTCCCGGTTCAGACAGGAAATGGTATTTCCCTTTTTCGTCATGGGCGTCCACGGCGGAAGAACTTCATCTTCCATTCCCAGCTTGTTGCCCATCCACTCCAGGGTGGGAATGATCATTTCATCCTTGACCTGAATCTTTTTCCCGGTATTCAGTACAAGTTCTGCGGAGAGCTGATATTTTCCGGGCGTATGAGGTTTCGGAAGAGCAAGTGTTGCTCTGGCAAGTGTACTGCCTTTCCGGAATTTCAACGGAGCTTTCTTTCCATTGAATACAGCTGTTCCGGAAATTTTTTCTGCTGAAATACCTGTATTTTTGATATCGGTAATGATTGTAATGGTATTGTCATCGGGGTCAATCGTGTAATCCAGTTTGACTTTATCAGCCGAGAACTGAGCGGTGGGAGCTTTTTCAGCAACATCCAGATTCACGAAAATATCGAAAAAGAATTTGCCGTCAAGCTGAACCATTCCGGCCATATTGTATCTGCCCGGCTTCGGGAGCGGAAGAACACAGAACCCTTTTCCATTGACAAATTTTTCCTCTTTCCGGATTTTTGTTCCCTGAACATAGCAGACCAGCTTGATGCGGCTGTCCGGAACCGGAGTTTTTCCGGTATCAAAGGTGATGAAGATCTTTTTCTGTGCATAATCCACATAGAACTCCATCTTACTGGCTTCCTGACAGAGCGGGTGCAATGCAGGAACATTCTGCGCCTGAGCCGGAATCATCCACACGGCAGCAAGCAATGAAACAATCCATAATAAATGCTTCATGTTTTCCTCTCTTTATTTTTTAATTTGAATCTGATAATCTGTAATTTTTGCGTCTGTATCTTTCAGTACCATCATCATGGGACGAATCTGTTTGATGGCAGGATCTTTGATCTGGAAACGCAGCATACATTCCTGCATTCCAGGCTTCACTTTCACATAAGTTCCAGCATTGTTCAACCCGCCGTAACCGTAATCGGTATAGCTGAGATATCCAAGTTTGATCTGTCCTTTTCCGGAAAATTTACATTTCACGATAACTGTATCTCCGGTCTTGACTTTCAGCGGTGTCTGCTGGAAATAGATGAAGAATTTCTTTCCGGTCAGATGAAGAACGTTCCCGTTTTCCTTTGCATATTGATCCAATACGCTCCGCAATGCAGGTTCGGCAATGGTCCAGTTTGCAAAAGGAGTTCCCCCTTTCAACTCCATCGGTTCAGCTTCTTCTCCGGTCTTTGCCACCGTGATTTTGCAATCATAAATGGTAACTTCTGCACCTTTTTCCAGTGAGATCATGTGACGGACTGCTTTCACCCCAGCCTTGTCAATGGGGAAATGCAGACGGTACTGCTGCGGTTTATCGCTCAACGCAACACCTTTCCAAATCTGTCCGGCAATATCATAAGCATAATCTTTGTTAAGATAAAGCCCCATCTTGAACACGCCTTTTCCTTTTGCGGTGAAGTCCATGGTGACGGTCTGTCCGGGAAGCGCATCCGTCAGCCGTTCATGCATGAACATTCTGAACTTGTCCACGCCGAAAAATTCAGCTCCGGTATGACTGTTCAGCAGACGCATAGTCTTTGCAGAATCTTTCAGACGGTCCTTGAAGTTCACAAGCACCCAATCCTGTCCGAAGGGAGGATTCGGCAGTTTGATATCCGGCGGATTGCCGAGAACGATCATCCGGTATCCCATTTTCGGAACAGTCAGCTTAATGGTATCGCCATCGGTTTTCAGCGGAGTTTTATCCGGCCAGTTGATATACTTTCCGGGTTTGACTTTCAGAATATCACGGTTGATCCGGATGGTTCCGGTACGGTCCAGTTTTTCCTTGCTCAAGTTGGCAACATAGAAGAGAACACTTCCGTTATCATGTTTGTAAGCGGAAATATAAACATCCTTCATATCCGTTGCTGCCGGGGGAACATCATCGTAATAGGCATAAAAATCACTGTTGCCGTAATCAAACAAATCCATTTCCCGCTGAATCCGGTCAAGCTCATGACCGTTGCACCACAAACGGCACATGGGAATGTCATGAACCATACCGATCGACATCAGCTCCCGGGTGGGTTCTGATTCTTTGATATATTTACCTCTGTATTCCGGCAGGAAGAAGGGCGCAAGTCCCCACTGACGTCCGATGAATTCAGCACGAACCGTATCAAGACTCATGACTTCCATATAAGACTTGTTCTGAACCCATGCGGCAAAGGGATGTTCTCCATCGAAATAACCATCCACCCAGCTGAGAGCGGCAATATTCATTTTGGCAGACATGTGCGCCCAGACCCAAGTTTCCCGGGGCTGTTTCTTGATGACTGTATAAAGCCGTTTGAACAGATTTCTCTGTGCCCGGATGGGATAGGTCGGATAGTAAATCCCGTTATCTTCGTACCCGGTTCCTGCGCTCTTCCCGGCGTAAGCATACGGATGGAACTGGTCATAATAGAACCCGTTGAGTTTATGCTGTTCGATAAACTTTTTGGCATTCCAGAGTACAAAATCCGCATATCCTTTTCCGGCAGGAGAAGCACAATACCATGTTTCATCCCAGCCGGAACGGAGAATGGCGGGATCTTCAAACCCGAACCACCAGTATTTCTTGAAGAAAATACTTTCCGGAGCAGCTTCGGTAATAAACGTGGGAGCGGTATACGGCGTAACCAGAATTCCCCGTTTCTGACGGGCTGCAACATCGTAGGAATAACGTTCCGGATCACGTGCTTTGTAAAAACCGCAGCCCACTGTGGTCAGCGGATACATGATGAATTCCAGATTTCTGCCGACACCGTAAGTCCGGATTTTCCGGGCCTTGCGTGCATCGTAATTCTTCACAGGCGTCGCCATCAGCATGAAGGAAAGATTCCAGTTCTTCTTGATCTTCTGTCCGCGCTTGATCACATTCAAACGCAATGTCACAGAATCATTATCCCGGACAAATTCCACAGCATTACCTTTTTTATTGGACCACATTTCATCGGATTCACAGCACCAGAAAAGTCCGCGGTAATTATCCCCCAGCCATGCAAAGGGACGCCATTCGCTGGTTTCAACGATTCCCTTTCCGGCAGGAACTGCTTTTGGAAGAACAACTTTGAACACGCTGAACAAGTGACGGTAAAGAGCATTTTTCTTATTGACAGGCAATTCCAGACTCAAAGCATCGAACGGAAGAGGCTTGCTGTTCAACGGTTTCACTGTGATGTAAATAAAACCGTCATATTCCATTTCGCTGCGGATTTCAAAATCGGTATTCCCCGCAGAAATTTTGCCGATGATTGTCGCTTTGGTATCTGTAACTTTTTCAAACTTCACACCTTTTGCTTTCCAGTTCAACGGTTTCCCGTTTTTGGACATTTTCAGTGTGATGGGGGATTTCAGCAGAGGCTGACCTTTTGCAATGATCTGATCAGGCAAACCGTGTGCACCGAACATATATTCCCGGTTGAGACAGAACAGAGAATTTCCTTTTCTTTTGATGGGAGTCCACGGCGGAAGAACTTCATCTTCCATCCCGATCTTATTGCCCATCCATTCCAGAGAAGGAATCGTGACATTCTTTTTGATCCGGATTTTTTTCCCGGACTTTAAAGAAAGATCCGCCTCAATAAAAAATGTGCCAGGGGTGTGCGGTTTCAGCAGAGGAAGTTCCGTACTTGCAATGGTACTGCCTTTTCTGAACTTCAAAGCACCTTTCTTTCCCTGAAATGTAACAGATCCGGCAACAAGTTCCGCTGAAACACCGGTATCTTTGATATCTGTTGTTACGGAAATCGTATTTTTATCGGGATCGAAGGAATACAAAAGTTTTACCTTTTCCGGAACGAACTGGGCGGCAGGAGCTTTTTCTGCAATTTCCAGATTCACAAAAATATCAAAGAAGAACTGTCCGTCGAGGCGAACCATTCCTGCCATACTGTATCTGCCCGGTTTCGGCATGGGAAGAACACAGCTTGCTTTGCCGTTGACAAATTTTTCCTGTTTCCGGTAAGGCGTTCCCTGAATATAACACTCCAGCAGGATCTTACTGTCAGGGACAGGCGTATTTCCGGTATCAAATGAGATGAACACCTTTTTTTGAGTATAATCGACGTAAAATTCCATCTTGCTTGCTTCCTGACAAAGCGGATGCAGTGCAGGAACGTTTTTCTGTTCCGCATTTACTGCGGCAGGCAATAGGGAACACAACAATAACGGGATGAATAAAAAAAACTGTTTTTTCATACGTGCAACCCTTATGGCGTGTTTTAGAGATTCCAACCTGTGCAATTTGACATTTCTGTCATTGCTTCAGTCAGGGATTCTACATGTCCATCAAGGAATGTCATATTTCCACGACTGCTGTGGGGAGCAAAGAAATTTACCACATACTGATTGGTGGAAAGGGTTGTTCTCTTGCAGAAATACTGATTGGCACTATTGAATTCCCGTAATCTCGGATAGTTATTGCAGGTACAGCCTGTCATGTAATACATGCCGGCAGGACGTTTGAAAGCATTGATCTTCTTCGGATTGTAGAACTGATGATAGTTCAGTGCAAGTGAGGTCCCCCGGTAAACTTTATTATTGCTTTTGTAGGAAAAACGGGTGTCGGGACAGCTGGATTTTCCCTGCTCCGGATTCAGATAACCTAAATATCTCAAAACTCCGCGCCATTCAGAGTACTGCGGAGTAGATAAAACGACCCAAACGACCCAGTCTTCATAATCTGTGCTGTACTGCAACACGCTGAGCATTGTTTGTTTTTGCATGTTCATGCAGTCTGCCCCGCGACCTTTGGCACGGGCATTGTTCAGGGCGGGCAGAAGCATTCCTGCCAGAATTGCAATGATGGCGATCACAACCAGCAGCTCGATCAGGGTAAATCTTGTTTTTTTCATTAGATTCTCTCCTTATGTTAATTTTTTAACTTTGTTTTTTTCTTTGTATCGAAGAGTGTCTGATCTGAAGTGAGACAGACAATAACTGATTTTGTATTTTTTTCCCTTTTTTCTTTTCGATGGCATCAATGATGGAATCAGTGACAATCTTTCCCATTTTTTCAAAATCCTGAACAACACTGGAAAGCATGGGATAAGTCGTTTCAGAGATCATGGAACCGCCGAATCCGATCAGCGAAAAAACCTCCGGAACATGATACCCTTTAAAAAATGCAATGTTATTCAATGCCGATGCAAGAACATCTGATTCACAAATCACGCCATCCACTTGATTTTTCAGCAAATCCGATAACACCGATTCCATATATTTCAAATCATGGGAACGGGAATAGTCAATCCGCTGAAGATACGGTGTTTCCTCCGGATAAATCTTCCGGATTCCGGACTCAAATCCGGAAATACGGCGTATTTTATACTCAATATCCGGAATCACTTCTGATTTTCCGGTGTAAAGATAAACAATTTTTCGGTGTCCGCTCTCTTTCAGATAACGGACAGATTCCATCACTCCGGCAGCGTCATCTGTCGTAACTCCGATCCCATCCGGATTGCTTAAATTCACAGTTCCGTAAGGAATTTTTTCATGGTCCAGCAATTCTGCCAACGGTTCAATCTGTCTCAGCTGGGAAACGTGAAAAATCACTCCGGCAACGCGCCATCCGGTGAGTTTCCGCAACAAAGCTTCCGGCGAATCTCCAATATGATGAACAATCAGAGTATATCCCCGTTCTCCCGCTGCTTCGATCACGCCATTCTGAATCCGTCCGGTATATTCCACGGTTCCCATATCAGAGTGAACAAATGCCAGAACATTACTGTGTTTTTTCCCGATGGCAGCCGCCATTTGATTTTTACTGTATCCCAACCGGGAGGCTGTCTCCAGAATCAGCTGACGCGTCTCCGGACGCAACGATTGCGCACGGGGATGGTCATTCAAAACCTGGGAGACCGAACACAAATTGATCCCTGTCTCCCGGGAAATGTCTTTGAGGGTAACAGCCATGATTGCTTATCACTCCGTTTTTACTCTGCAAATTCCACTGCCGCAAGACCGTAACCGCAAATCTTCGGAACAGTAAACATTACATGATCATTTTCCTGTACAAACGGAATTTCTTCTTCCGCAGGAGCCATGACAACACGCTTGACCGTTCTGCCATCCAAACGCAGTTTCAGCTTGATATTATATGCTTCCACAGCTTCTTCCACAATCAGCATTTCTCCGCGCTTTTCCGGCAGATAATTCAGCAGATGCACCATCATTCTTCCGGGCTGTTCTGAAACGATCGCTCTGGCAAAGGACGGGAAACCGGATTCCACCTGAAGCAGAGGATCCGGCAGCAGACGCTTCAGCATTGCCCCGAACACATCACGCAATTCCACTGATGCCGCTGTATTATATCCGTCAAACAGCTTTCCGGAACAATAAGCAACCTGCCCCGTAAACGTCACAAAAGGAAATTCCGTAACCTTGTCCGGCGGCGTATAGAAGAAGGAATAAACTCCATCCCATTTATGATCATAGTAAGGAGCAATAATATTTCCGGCAACAACTGTTCCTGTCAGAGCTTCTGTTTCCACACAATCAGAATTTACAGAAAGCGGCAGCGCGGGAACCAGTTCTTTGTAATCGCCTGTCATAGTGAAATATGCTGGATTGAATGTTTTTTCCTTCCGGAAACGGACACCCCATTCCTTTTCAAAGCAGAAGACTTTCTTTTCCGGATCAAGTCCGGATTCTCCGGTTGCAATCAGCTTTCCGCCATTCTTCAGAAATTCCGCAACTTTTTTCTGAAGGGAATCTGTCAGAAGAATATCATCCGGCAAAACAATAACCTTGTATTTCGACCAATCATTCAGTTCATCAATACAATCAAACTGCATTTTCAGTTCACAGAGCATGCGGACTGCGGATTTTGTGCTCCGTGTTGCCATTGTCCCGGAAAACAGAACAGCAAGATCAACAGGATTTTTTGCGCCGCGATACCAGGGGTCATACTGCTTCAATGTTCCGTACACTTTTTTGAGCCTTTCCACAATTCCTCTGTGGTAAAGTCCGCTGGGGTGAATATGATCGCCCACGTTCGGGCGCATTCCGTTGGCAAGACCATAGAACAAATCATATTCGATGGCAGCATCAGTTCTCAAACTGCCGAAATCGCCCCAGGCATAAAAACGCCCGGTCATATTGAACACAGGTTCCCCCTTTGAAACAGTCCGCAGATAACGGGACCGGATCGGCAATGCATCATATCCCCAGTTCGGATAGGTGGGCAGACACTCACATTCCAGATAAGAACCGTACTTCAAATTGTCTCTTGCAGAAAGCCCCAGACAATACATCAGCAATCCATCTCTGCGGGGCTGAACGATTTCAGAAATCTCCGCAGCCAGACTCTTTGCGGAAATCAATGCGTACTCCGCCACTTCATTATCATTTTCGGGATTCATCCCCAGTTTTCTCATTCCTTCCATGCAGTGACGGCAATAGCAGGGAAATGCGTTGAAGCTGTCAAGCAGGAATCCGGAAACTGGATATTTTTCTTTCACTTCTTTGATCAGACTGAGAATATATTGTCTGTAAGGGGAATTGATACACATGATTCTGGCATAGGGCGTAATCATGCTGTTTATCACTTCCGGATGGAAAAACTCTCCGTTTTTTCCGATCTGACACCATTCCGGATGAACCACGCCGTCTTCATTGCTCAAACCGCAGTTGAGATAAGCAGTAACTTTAACTCCCACTTTATTGCAGGCTGCAACAAGGTCCCCGAAATAATCATGTCCCGGCTTCATGGAAGGATGACGGATTCCGATTTTCGTATCATAATAACAGAATCCCTGATTGCATTTTGCCGGAAAACCGACGAGTTCGGCTCCGATCTCTTTCACGGATGCAGCAAACGAATCTGCATCAAAGTTGTGTCCGACATTATAACATGCCTGCATCGTGTGGTTATCAAAAAACAAAACATATTCCGGATAACTCATAAACATCTCCCGTTTATTTTGCCAATAAATACCAATAAAGCTAAACGTTTAGCTTCTAATTAATTTAACACTGTTTTAAATAAATGTCAAATTTTTTTGAAAAAATATATTGATTTTTTTCTTTTTTTTTCATACACAAATAAATATAACAGTTGTTGTGGATTAATTCCAGTCATTTTGGCTGAAACATTAAAGAAATAATGTTAGAGGCAATTCCAAAAGTCTTCAAAACTGTCTGAAAATTCTTGCCGGACTATTGAAATTACCTCTATATGAAAAAAAAATCATTTTTTTTCTGTTTTGCATTTGTCTAATAAAAAAAAGAGATTATGTTACAGGTATAATACAGGTTCCGTATTTTCCGGAATAATTTTCTGTTGCAACATACAGACCCCAGGAGTTTTTTATGTTTTTTGATTGTAAAATTACAGCACATGAGGTGATCAGCAGAGATTACCGCAGGATCCGGTTTTATGCGCCGGAAATCTGCCGCAGTGCGAAGCCCGGACAGTTTGTCCATGTTCAAATCCCGAATCTTTCAGACAGAATTCTCCGCAGACCGTTCAGTATCTGCGATATGGAAGATGATACTTTGACCGTTGTTTACAAAATCGTCGGTTCCGGAACAGCCCGGCTTGCAGATGCAGTTCCCGGAATGATGTGCAGCATCATGGGACCTCTGGGAACGTACTTCCCGGAAGCTGGGGAAGGTATGACTCCTGTTCTGATCGATGGCGGTTACGGTGCAGCCGCAACGCTTCCCATTGCCCGCCGCTGGAAACAGAAGGGGATTCTTCTGCTGGGCGCAAGAACACAGGATGATGTACTTTTGACAGAGGAATACAAAGCTTGCGGTTACGATGTCCGTGTTGCAACTCAGGATGGTTCTGTGGGAACAAAAGGTCTTGTGACAGATTTGATTCCCGCTGCAATTGCTGATACGAACGGAAAATGCGTTTTCTATTCCTGCGGTCCAAACGGAATGTTGATGGCTGTCGGAAAACTGGCTCTGGAACAGAATGTGGAATGTTATCTGACACTGGATCATCAGATGTGCTGCGGAGTCGGAGCCTGTTTTGCATGTGTTGTTAAAGTAAAATCTGATTCTTCCCCGGATGGCTGGAGATATTCCAGAAGCTGCTGTGAAGGACCTGTCTATCCCGCCAAGGAGGTGTGGTATGCCTGATCTCTCTGTAAAACTCGGTCCTCTGACCTTGAAAAATCCCGTTATGACAGCCTCCGGAACCTTTGGTTACGGAATGGAATATGCCGGATTCTTCCCGCCGGAAGATCTCGGTGCCGTTGTGGTGAAAGGGGTTACTACCCGGCAGGTTCACGGCAACCCGACTCCCCGTGTGGCGGAAGTTGTCAGTGGTATGCTGAATGCAATCGGATTGCAGGGGCCCGGTGTGGATCTTTTTCTGCACGATGACCATTATCTCCCCGGACTGCGGAAACGCGGTGCGACTGTGATCGTCAATATCTGGGGCAGAAGTCTGGATGAATACTGTGAAACGGCAGAAAAGCTGGATGCAGAATCCGAAGGAATTGCAGCTCTTGAGATCAACGTTTCCTGTCCGAACGTGAAAGAGGGCGGAATTTCTTTCAGTGCAGATCCTCAGAAAATGGCAAGTGTGATCTCTGCTGTCCGCAATGCCACAAAACTGCCGATCATCACCAAGCTCAGCCCCAATGGCGCGATTCCCGTATTTGCCAAAGCCGCTGAAGATGCCGGAAGTGATATTCTTTCCATGATTAATACAATCCCTGCAATGGCGATTGATATCGAAACCCGTCGTCCGAAACTTGCCAATGTAACCGGCGGTTTGAGTGGTCCCTGCGTGAAACCTGTTGGTATCAAGGCTGTTTATGATGCTGCAAAAGCGGTGAAGATTCCCATTATCGGTATGGGCGGAATTGAAACCTGGCAGGATGCTGCAGAATATCTGATTGCCGGAGCAACAGCTGTGGCTGTTGGAACCGCAACATTCACGAATCCCATGGCTCCCATCGAAGTCGTTCAGGGCTTGGAAAAATGGCTTGAGAAGATCGGTGCAAACTCTTTCTCAGATGTCATCGGAACCGTCAAACTCTGAGGCATCTTTATGGACCGGGATTTATTTCCATCGGATGAATTGATTCTCCGTGCAAAAACGGGTGATCTTGAAGCGGCTGCAGAGTTGGATCAGGCAGGTTTTCTGGTCCAGCCCGGAGAATCGGCAGAAGAGTATGCTGTCCGGATCGCTGAAACGAAAAGGCATGGATTGGATTTCTATAACCGTTTTGACCGCAAAGGTTCTCTGGAAATATTTCCCGGATTGAAAGTTAATCTGAAAGATCAGATTTCCCGTGAAATCATCGAAGAAGCCATGGAACGGACCCGTGAAGCATACGGTTTTTCGGTCCGCTGGGTTCCCGGCTTTTTTCCGGAACGGGAATTCGGACCGTTCTGGGGCGGTTGCGCTGTCTGGGAAGAGGAAAATCCCACGCCTGTGATCGTGATCCGGAAAAACTTTGCAAAAAAACAGAAATGGTTTATCTATGACCGTACAGAACTGATCTCCCATGAACTTTGTCATGCGGCGCGAATGCCGCTCATGGATCAGGAACTGGAAGAACACTTTGCCTACGGAATTTCAAAAAAATGGCTGCGCCGCACTATCGGAAATTGTTTCCAGAGGGATACGGATGCGATTCTTTTTGTGATTCCTGCAATCATTCTTGCTCTGGTTCAATCAGCAATTACATTTCTGCAATTGGAACGGCTTCCCATCTGGCCTTTCTGGATATTGGCTCTTGTCTGGCCTGTCTACCTGATCGCAAGGAACTGTGTCCAAACAGGGAAATACAAGAAGGCTTATAAAAACCTGCAGATGGCAGGATTTTCCAATCCCCGGAGAATTCTCTTCCGCAGTATTTATGAAGAAACCTCTCTTTTCGCAAAAACCCGTCCGGATCATTTGAAAACATTATTGAATGAAAAGGCAGAAAAAGAGTTCCGCTGGCGGGTGATCCTTCATTCTGCAAACCAATAAGCCGGACGGTGAAAAATGAGTTCCGTATTGGATGAAATTTCAGAATTTTTGAAAGGCAGATATCAAATCAGTGAATATCCGGCTTTGCATTATCAGTTTGAAAAATGGCACGCCGGAAAACCGTTTTCCGGAAAGAAACTGCTGGATGGAACTCCGGTTTTTGCTAATACTCTCCTGAAATATGCAGCTTTGATTGCAGGCGGAGCTGATCTGACAATCGGTTACAGCGAAAATATCCCTTATGATCCGGAGATTATCCGTTTTCTGGAATCAATCGGGGTGAAATGTCTGAGTGAACTTCCCGTTCCGGGAACCTTTGATGTGATTATGGATTGCAACGGAGTTTACCGGGATTGCAAACCAAAATATGGGTTTGTGGAACTGACCCGTTCCGGAGCTTACCGTTTTGCAGGGACAAAAGAACCCGTGATCATGGTGGATGACAGCCGGATCAAAGCAATTGAAACCTGTTTGGGAACCGGAGAAGGTTTTCTGCGGGGAATGAATCATTTGGGGTATGCTGATGTCAGCGGAAAAAAGATTGTTGTCTTCGGCTGCGGGAAAGTCGGGCGCGGTGTGGTGTTTTATGCAGGCCGTGCCGGAGCGGATGTGTTTGCGGTGGATGATCCGGCAATGGTTGAAAACCATATCGGGGGCGAACTTGTCAGCCGTTTTGAACGGGAAAAGGTGCTTGAACTTCTGAAAAATGCCTGGTGTGTCGTCTCCTGTACCGGAAAGGCATTGGCACTGGCGGATGAGGAATATCTTCAAGTTCTGCGTAATGGCGACCAGATTATGGTCAATATGGGTGTGGAAGATGAATGGGGTTCCGGAATTCCTGCGGACCGTGTACTGAACCGGAAACAGCCCTTGAACTTTATTTTACCGGAGCCGACTTTGCTGCGGTATATTGATCCGACAATGGCATTGCACAGCCATGCAGCATTGGAATTGATTCAAAGTGATTATCTGCCTGGCATCCGGAAAGCCTCTTTATCAGTTGAACAGGAATATTGGCAGATCGTGGAAAAGCACGGAATGATTTCCGGTGAACTTTCCGCTGCCGGACTGTAATTTTAAGACATTTTTCAAAAATAAATCATTTTCTCTCTTGACATTATTGTGTACTGCAAACTATATTGTACGCAAACAGAAAGAGGATGCGGAAAATGCCTTTACCGTCAAAACAGGAAATGATTTATTCCTATCTTCTCGATATGTTTGAGAAAGATACATTAAAAAATGGACGGCTGCCATCGGAAAATGAACTGGCGGCACGGATCGGTGTCGCCCGGAGAACTTTGCGGTACACATTGGCGCGTTTGGAAAATGAAGGGTTTCTGATCCGGACGAATCACGGAACCTTTCTCCGGA
The DNA here is from genome assembly GCA_017503375.1 of Lentisphaeria bacterium. Classification (GTDB taxonomy): domain Bacteria; phylum Verrucomicrobiota; class Lentisphaeria; order Victivallales; family UBA1829; genus SIG79. The sequence goes on from JAFVTF010000008.1 coordinate 24,151, forward strand.
AAAAACACCGTCGGACAGAAGCACTTCCCGTTACCGTACTGGTTCCATGTTCAGATTATCATACAGCCAGCGGTTACTGGTCCTCGTTTCTGACTCATCAGACGATACTTGGCGCAATGGAAGCATCTGTCAAAGCGGGGACGTATGCAGTAACACTTCCCGTTACCACAGATAACGATCCGACAGTATTGGATATCCGGCAGATCAACCATCTTGATCAGGAAAGCATGGTCATTTTTCATGGAATCGAATGGGCTCCCGGATTGATTCCGATTCTGATCGAACGCAAATGCCGCTGCGGTATCATCAGTTACTATAAAGTTGACCTGGAAAAGTTTGCAAAATATGATATCCCTATTTTCAATATTTATTTGGAGGAATACTGGGAATGTCTGGGGAGCGCAGTGGAACAGCTTGTTCAAGATGGCGCGGAAAAAGTTGTTTATTTCGGAAGAAATTCCACGGATATTTCCAAAAATGGGAAGATCTATTTTGAAGAGGCCTGTAAAAAACTGCAATTGGAATGTGATATGAAGGAACAATATGTTCTTTTTGACAAAAATCTTCCGCATCATCAACTGCTTGCGCAGCTGCGGGATATCTATAACCGCACTCATTTTGACGGATTGATTTTTGACAGCAATCTTTATTATGAACTGCCCGGAGATCTGGATTTCTTCGGAGAGACCGGTATTCCCGGACGGACAAAGATGATTCTGGGGGTAAGTGAATTACTGAAGCATCCTGACCTTCCGGAGCATACGCGGGTTCTGCACCGTCCGCAGAAAAAAATCGCAGGACAACTGGCTGAGTTTTTGCTTTCCGGAAAGAAAGGTCAGTTTTCATGTCATTGTGAATATGAATTTCCCTTGCTGGAAGAATTTTTCCGGCGGACAGAACGGGAATAAGATATACAGTTAAGGAGATGTGATATGGGATTTTTGAAAGATCGTATTTGGACCTGGGGCTATGTGCTTGACAAAGTTCCCTCCGCTGCGCCTTTTACTTTTGAAAAGACAAGATGCAGTCTGGAAACGCAAACTGCCTATCTCGGCGCAGAACGGACTTTTTACATGAACAGTATGTTCAGCCGGGAGCATATCGAAAAGAATTTCAAGGAGTGGGACCCGGAAATCATCGAAAATTGTACCGATAACCGTCTTTCCGATATGCACATGGACCGTTTGAAAAATATGAAGGAAATTTACTGCACGCTGGAGCATGACAATTATCTGGAAAGTGCCATCCGCATTGCAACGCTTTCTCTCAAATACAAAAATATTGTTGGTGTTCATTTTGATGATTTTTGTGCTTCACGCGGCGCAAAAAAAGCACTTCCGGAAATTCATGACAGAATCAAAGAGATCAATCCGGCTTTGAAAATTGCGATAGTTACCTATTCTTTCTGGGATCAGGCGGAATATAAAGATACGGCTGAATATGTGGATCAGTATTCCCGCTGGTGCTGGGTTCCCTCGGAAGATTATTGGCGTCAGCACAAAGATGATATTGCCCGTTTGCGTGAGATTACCGGACCGGACAAGAAAATCGTACAGGGGATTTATCTTCATGATTTCGGCTCATCCGGATTGCCTGTCACGCAGTGTCTGAGCAAAGTTCCGATGGAAATTTTCCGGTACAGTGTGGAAACGATTTGTGAAAATACCTGGAACGGAACGCTGGACGGAATCATTCTGCCTCAAGCGGCATACTTCAGCTGTCTGAGCCATAAACCGCTGGTCAGTTTTCTGAAAGAATATGTTGACTGGTTTGACGGAACCACAACAGTTCTCTGAAAAAAATGAAAATGAGGGCTTGACACTATTGTGTACAGCAGAGTAAAATTTATTCAGAAAATGATAATATAAGATACTGAAAGGAATGATAAAAATGTACAAGATGAAGCTGTCTGCGCTTTTGTTGACCGCAGCTTTAACAGTCGGTTCTTTTGCACAGAATCTGATTGAAAACAGCGGCTTTGAAACCGGGATTTCCAAATGGGGGCCTCCGAAATGGAAACGCTATGACGGACGGGTCTGGCTTTTTCCGTCAGAAGACAAAGCAGTTTCTCAGGGTGCCGGCGGAAGCACTTCTCTGAAAATGGAGTGGACAAAAAAGCATATTTGCAATCTCTGGTATGACAAAGAGATTCCGCTGAATGGTTTGAAGGAAGTTGAGTTTTCTTTCTGGGGGAAAAGTATCGGATATGACAATACACATATCCTTGAGCTTGCCGTCGAATTCCCGGATGCCAAAGATAAAAAACTGAAACTGACCAATGTCGGCAACAAATGGAACCGTCCGCCGGAAGATTGGACTCATTTCAGTAAGATCGTCAAAGTTCCGGAAGGTGCAACCAAAGCGAAACTCTGTATCCGGATTCATGGATTCAAGAGTACAAAAGGCACCAGCTGGGCAGATAATATCTATTTCGGACCTGTTCAGAAAAAAGTAGATGAGCCGAAAGCAAAGAATGTGATCACGCTGAAACGCGGTGTTCCGGTTTGTGACCACGGCGGAGTCTATTATCCGGGCGAACAGAAAATCTATTCTATTGAATTCTGTGATAATGCTGTCCCCGGAAAGAAAATGGATTTTATCTGGGAAATTCAGGATTTTGATAAGCAGAAGATCGCCGAAGGAAAGCAGTCTGTTACCATTCCTGCGGCGAAAGAAGGGGCTTTTCAGGTCAAACTCCCCGATTTGAAAGAGTTCCGCGGCTGGTTTGTCATGAAGGGAAAATTCATGGAAAACGGCAGAACTGTTGCTGAGGTGACAAGCACCGGGATCGTGATTGAAAAACAGAAAGGGAAACGCGACCCCTTTTTCTCTGCGAAAACACCCGGAACTATTGAAAAACAGATTCGCATGGGGAACGGTTCCAGCAATTTTATCGCACAGCGCAGACACATGCAGACCGGACCGGACAGTTATTCCCGGAAAGAGGTGAAACGGCTGAAAGACTGGCTCGCAATGTGTGATAAATACGGCTTTGAACCGTATATCATTTTCCATTCATCCCAGCATGCCACTCCCACCAATCCGCAGCAGCCTCTTTATATGCGGAAAATGATCAACGATAAAATCGCCAAAGATATCAATCCTTATGATGAGGCATACTACCAGACATGGAAAAATTTCTTTGCCATGCTTGCAAAAACAGCAAACGGAAGAGTCCGTGACTGGTATATGGGCGATGAGATTTACAATACTCACCACCGTTCAAAATGGGAAATTCCCCACTATATCGGCGTGCAGAAAGCTCTTTATGAAACGATCAAAAAGATTGATCCCAAGATGATGGTTGGCGGCGGAGGAACGTTTATGGACAAACACCCCATCGGCAAAAAGATGTGGCCTCATGTCAAAAATCATCTTGATGGTTTGACCTGCAGTTTATATCTCGGAAAAGTGACCGTTGCCAAAGGTGTTGCCATTGATGGTCCGGAAACCGGAAAACTTGCGGGCCGTTTTAAACATACCCGTTCCATAATCGGGAACAAACCGTTTATTGCCGCAACAGAAAGCGGTTACAACTTTCTGGATTTCCCGAAAATCGATTCCGATGCTGTCAAGGAAATGGGAAAAATCAATGCAAGAAACCTTGTCGTTCTGCGTGCAATGGGGGTCCGGAAATGGACATTCTTCACCTTTGACAACAATATTTCCTATGAATCCAAAAAGAATGGTTCCGGCAGAACAGATTACGGAATGTGGAATAAAAAGACCGGATGTCCGAAACCCCATGCCGCAACCTGGGCTGTTGCCGCGCGTGCATTGGCTTTCGTGACGGATCCTGTGGATGCTTCTCCCCGGCCGGATGTTTACTGCTATGTGTTCAAAAAGGGAAATAAAACACTGGCTGCATTCTGGGCATATATCAAGGGGGATGTTGATGCGAAAATCAACATGCCTTCCGACTGGTCCGGTATGGATTTCCTCGGAAAACCGCTGAAAGGAAAGAAGGGTCTCAATACGTTGAAACTCAATGACAGAGTGCTTTATCTGGAATTCGATGCACCGCAGGATGCTGTTGTCAATGCATTCCGCAATGGAAATTATGTCCTGCCGGAAGTTTATGTGACCCTGCACCGTGTCAGCGGCGGAAAAGTCTGTGTTGATGTACAGAACAAATCCGGCAAGGATTTGAAAGCTGAAGTTATTCTCAACAAACAGCCGTCAAGAAAGGTTACGGTCAAACGCGATACGATCGGAAAAGTTCTCTTCAATTGTCCTCCGGGCAAAGGGAAACTTTTTGCGTCTGCCGTGGTTAACGGAGTGAAATATCCGGTGGAAAAAGATGATGAATGGTATGGCGTTGCAAAATTGGCATCTGCGCCTTCCATTCAGAACGGAGTGCTGAAAGGTTTTGAAAAAGCCAAACCTCTGGTCATGGATACTCAGAAACATCTGAAACCCACAGAGATCGACGTTTACGGTTACTGGACCGGAAAGAATGACTTGTCTGCCAAAGTTTATCTCGGCTATGACAAAAATTATTTCTATCTGGGTGCAGAAATCACAGATGATGTTCAGATTTCCCGGAATTCCGGTGTTCAGTCCTGGAGTCAGGATTCTCTGCAATTTGCTTTTGACACTGCAAACAATGCTTATGACCCTGTTCTTTCTCCCGGCGGTTATGCTGATGATGACCGGGAATATGTTGCAGCCGCAACTCCGAAAGGACCGGAACTCTTCAGCTGTAAAGAACGGAAAGTGATCGGTAAACCGCAAATCGTCCGGAATGGAAACAAAACCATTTATCTGATGCGTTTTGCCTGGTCAGAGCTTGGCAGTTTGAAACCTGTCAAAGGTACTGTATTCGGATTCAATCTGGTCGCATTTGATTATGATTCCATGGAGGCAAAAATCTCCTGCCAGATGGAATTTTCAATGGGTATCACTTACGGTAAGTTCCCTGCAATGTTCAGACGTTTTATTCTGGAGTAAAATATGAAAACATTGTCCGCACTTTTTCTGACAGCCGCAATGACGGTTGGAGCTTTCGCTCAGAATCTTGTGGAAAACAGCAGTTTTGAAAACGGGGTTTCTCTGTGGAGTCCTCCCGGCTGGAAACGTCCTGATGCCCGGATATGGCTTGCCCCTGTTTGGGATAAAGCCAACTCTCAGGGAGCAGGCGGAACCGCTTCATTGAAACTGGATTGGACAAATAAACATATTTGTTATGTCTGGTATAAAAAAGAGATACCTCTCAACGGGATGAAAGAAGTTGAATTTTCCTTCTGGGCAAAGAGCGCAGGTTATGAAGATATCAGCATTATTGAAATGTCTGTTGAGTTTCCGAGAATCAAAGACCCGAAAAAGAAGAATATTGTTCTGGGAAGCAAATGGAACCGCCCGCCGAAAGAATGGACCTGTTACAGCAAAGTGATTACAGTGCCGGAGGGTGCGACGAATGCAAAACTCTGCATCAGAATCCATGGGTTCAAGAGCAAAAAAGGTACCAGCTGGATCGATAATGTCTACTTCGGACCTGTTCAGAAAAAAGGGAATGAACCGAAAGCAAAGAACGTTATCACACTGAAACGCGGTGTTCCGGTATGTGATCACGGCGGGATTTATTATCCCGGTGAACAAATGACCTACTCTGTTGAATTCAAGGAAAATTCCGCTCCCGGAAGGAAAATGGATTTCTCATGGGAGATTCAGGATTTTGACGGGAAAAAAGTTGCAGATGGAAAGCAGACCGTAACACTTCCTTCTTCAAAAGAGGGTGCTTTTCAGATCAAACTTCCTGTGTTGAAAGATTTTCGCGGGTGGTTTGCGCTCAAGGGAAAATTTACCGAAAACGGAAGAACAGTTTCAGAAATGCTGAGTTCCGGTGTGATCGTGGAAAAACAGCAGGGAAAACGTGACCCGTTTTATTCAGCCAAGGACCCCGGCACAATTGAAAAACAGATCCGTATGGGGAACGGTTCCTGCAATTATCTTGCCCAGCGCAGGTTCATGCAGTCCGGTCCGGACAGTCTTGATCCGAAAGCGGAAAAACGGCTGAAAAATTGGCTTGAAATGTGTGAAAAATATGGATTTGAACCTTACATTATTTTTCATGTTTCCCAATATACAACGCCGAACAATCAGCAGCAGCCGCTTTACATGCGGAAAATGATCAACGATAAACTTGCCAAAGGGATTTATCCGTACGATGAAGCATATTTCCGGACTTGGAAAAATTACTTTGCTCAGCTTGCAAAAATTTCCAATGGAAAAGTCCGTGACTGGTATATCGGTGATGAGATTTATAATGTTTATCACCGCTGCAAATGGGAAGTTCCCCACTATGTAGGCGTTCAGAAAGCCCTTTATGAAACGATCAAGAAAATCGATCCGGCAATGATGGTCGCAGGCGGCGGAACGTTCATGGATAAAGACCCGCTTGGAAAAAGAATGTGGCCGCAGGTGAAAGATTATCTGGATGGACTCTCCTGCAGTCTGTATCTGGGAAAAGGAACCGTTGCCAAAGGTGTTGATCTGGATGGTCCGGAAACAGGTAAACTGGTGGAAAGATTCAAGGACACCCGTTCTGTGATCGGAAATAAAAAATTTGTTTCCGGAACAGAAAGCGGATACAGTTTTCTTGATTTCCCGAAACTTGATTCGGAAAAAGTGAAAGAGATCGGGAAGATCAATGCCAGAAATCTTGTCGTTCTGCGTGCAATGGGTGTCCGGAAATGGACATTCTTCACCTTTGATAATGACGGTATGTACGAATCCAAGAAATGGGGTTCCGGCAGAATTGATTACGGGATGTGGAACAAAGCCTCCGGTTCTCCGAAACCTCATGCGGCAACCTGGGCAGTTTCTGCCAGAGCATTGGCGTTTGTGACTGATCCGGTGGATGCTTCCCCCTGTCCGGATGTGTATTGTTATGTGTTCCGCAAAGGAAACAAAACGCTTGCGGCATTCTGGGCTTTCGTCAAGGAAGATATTGATGCAGTGATCAACATGCCCTCCGATTGGAGCGGTGTGGATTTTCTCGGCAGACCGTTGAAGGGGAAAGCCGGAAAGAATCATTTCAAACTGAATGACAGAGTTCTTTATCTGGAATTCAATGCTCCGCAGAAGACTGTTGCAGAGGCGTTCCGCAGCGGAAAATATGTGCTGCCGGAAATTTATCTGAGTTTGCATCGTGTCAGCGGCGGAAAAGTCTGTGTCACCTTGAAAAACAAATCCGCAAAAGATTTGAAAGCTGAAGTTGCGTTGAATAAACTGGCTGCGAAAAATATTTCCATCAAACGCGGAACGGTTGCAGAGGTTCTCTTTGATTGTCCTCCGGGCAATGGAAAACTTTCAGCCGCCGCACTGGTCAACGGTGTGAAATATCATGCGGAAAAAGAAGATGAATGGTATGGAGCAGCAAAACTTTCCGTTGCGCCTTCCATTCAGAATGGAGAATTGAAAGGGTTTGAAAAAGCCAAACCTCTTGTCATGGATTCCATTAAATATCTGAAACCTGCGGATATCGACAGTCACGGAATCTGGACCGGAAAGGATGATTTGTCTGCAACGATTTATCTGGGATATGATAAAAACTATTTTTATCTGGGAGCTGTTGTCACGGATGATATCCCGGTTACCCGTTATGCCGGAGAGTTGTCCTGGAATCAGGATGCCGTTCAGTGTGCGTTTGACAGCGGCAACAACAGTTTTGACCCGGTTCTTTCACCGGGCGGTTATGATGCGGATGACAGTGAATTTATCGCTTCTGCCACCCCGAAAGGACCGGAACTGTTCTGCTATGTCGGTTCCAATGCGATCCAGCGGAAGATGATCGGCAAACCGCAAATTGTCCGCAAAGGAGACAAGACTGTTTATCTGATCCGGTTCCCCTGGTCATATCTTGGCAAGCTGAAACCGGTTCCGGGAACAGTTTTTGGATTCAATGTGGTTGCTTTTGATTTTGATGCAAAGAATGCAACGACATCCTGTCAAATGGAATTTTCACCGGGGATCACCTATGGAAAGACCCCCGCATTGTTCAAACGTTTCATTCTGGAATAAGGAGATATTTTGATGAGTACTTATTTTTCACGGGAAAATCCACAGGATTTAAACAGGTATTATTCTCCGGATATTCTGATTGTCGGCGGCGGTATGGCTGGAATTTCGGCAGCGGTTGCGGCGGCACGGCTCGGGGCAAAAACTTTGCTGGTCCACAACCGTCCGGTTCTGGGCGGTCCTGCCGGAACGGAATGTGAATGTGAATCCATCGGAGCATTGATCGTAGGCGGAACGAACTGGACGACCCGCGATGCCCGGGAAACAGGTCCCATCGAAGATTTCCGTATGACAACGGAATATCTTTATGAAAACGGATGGCGCAATCATCTCAGTCAGGTTTTGCGTGATGTGGCGGAAAAAGAGGAAAATCTGACTCTTCTTCTGAATACGGAAGCCTATGATGTCAAGGTGGAAGATGGAAAAATCACGGAAATCCTTGCCCGGACTTTGAACAGTGATCTCACCAATTATATCAAGCCGAAAATGGTTCTGGATTGTTCCGGAGACTCTTTTGTGTCAGTCAAAGCCGGAGCACAGTACCGTCACGGCAGAGAAGCAAAAAGCGAATTCAATGAAACATTGGCTCCGGATGAAGCAGACAGCTGCACGCTCGGTTCCAGTCTTTATTTCCGGGCAATCGATACCGGACACCCCGTTCCGTTCAAAGCACCGGAATGGGCGGAAAAGTTCACCGATGAAATGTTGGGGCCCGGCCGTACTCACAAGGATCCCCGCAAAGGTTTCTGGTGGATCGAATGCGGCGGGGAAATGGATACTATCTGTGACAATGAAGTAATTTATAAAAAACTCCTCGGAATCGTTTACGGTGTTTGGGATCACATTAAAAATCACGGAGATCACAATGCGGAAAATTATGCGATCGAATGGATCTCAAGCATTCCGGCAAAACGGGAATCCCGCCGTATTATGGGGGATTATATTCTGACAGAAGGTGATGTGGTTGCTCATGCGGTTTATCCGGATGGTGTTGCTTACAGCGGCGGGAATCTGGATATTCACCCGCTCAAAGGGATTTTCAGCGGAAACCACCCCTGCGGTCCCCAGCACGGAATCATGTCTCCCGGACTTTATCAGATCCCGCTGCGCTGTCTTTACGTGCCGGAAGTGAAAAACCTGATGATGGCAGGAAGAAATATCAGTGTTACCCATGCAGCATTGTCGTCGACCCGTCTGATGGGAACCTGTGCGTTGTGCGGTCAGGCTGCCGCTGCAACGGCGGTTCTCTGCTGTAAATATGGAGAAACTCCCCGGGATATTTCAGAATCCCGCATGAAGGAGCTGCTCCGGATTCTTTACCGTGTGGACCATACCCTGCCGGATGTCGTTGTGGATGATCCGGATAACCTTTGCCGCAATGCAGATGTGAAAGTCTCTTCCAGTATGGGACTTTCTCTGCTGGATATGGAATGTGCCGGAACAGAAGCATTGGGAACCGGAGAAGCTCCTGCGGCACAGTCTTTCATTGCCACAACACAGGAAATCCGGGAAGCAGCATTCCTTATGAATCATAACGGTTCCGAACCTGCAGAAGTCTGCGCGGAACTGGTTCTTCAGGAGGAAATGTATGACTTCAGCAAAGGAACTGTTCTTGCAGAGTCAAAAGTGCAGGTTGCACCGGGCAAAGCTCAGAAAGTTCTGTTCCGGTTCAATGCAGCTGTTGAATATGGAAAACGTTATTACATCAGATTGAGCGGTCCGGCTTCTGTGGAAAGCTGTTTGAATAAACGGTATCTGCCCGGTATCTGGCGTTCCAATCTGCCGATTTCATGGCCGCCGCAGGGGGATAATACCAATCACAGTTTCAATCTGATTCCGGAGCAGAGACCTTTTGAAGGTGAAAATATAATCAAAAGCGAAAACCGCGGCGGTGATGCGCTTTCCATCTGGATTTCCGATCCAAAGGCAGCCTTCCCGCAGACTGCTCAGGTCACGTTCCCGGAAAAGAAAACAGTTTCCTGCGTGGAACTGGTCTTTGATACCTCTCTCGAACACATCAATATTTATTCTTCTCAGCAAGAGTGCGTGAAAGAGTATGTTCTGGAAGGTATTTGCGGAGATAAAACAATTGTTCTGGCTGAGGAAAAAGACAATTATCTGCGGTTCCGGAAACATGTTTTCCCGCCTGTGGAACTTTCCGCGTTGCGTTTGACGGTCCGTTCAACCCGGGGAGATGCTTCTGCCCGTGTCTATCAGATCAGAGCCTACGAAAAAGCGGAAATCTCTTAATACTGGAGAATAGAAAATGAACTGCAAAAACATGTTGTTAAGTCTATTGGCTGCGGTTCTTCCGTTGGGAACTTTTGCTCAAAACCTGATTGAGAACAGCAGTTTTGAAAACGGCGTTTCCCAATGGAAACCCGCCGGATGGAAACTGGGCGACAATAAAAAATGGCTGTTCCCTGTTCCCGATTCCTCAACCTCTCAGGGGGCAGGCGGCAGTACCTCCATGCGGCTGGATTGGACAAATCAGCATATCTGCTATATCTGGTATCACAAGGAGATCAAACTTCCGGCGGAAAAGAAACTGGAACTTTCGTTCTGGATGAAAGCTGCCGGATATACCACCTTCAATCAGGTGGATGTCTCCGTTGTTTTTCCGGAAATCAAAGATAAAAAGAAAAATATCATTTCCCTGAAGAATCCGTGGAATCGCAGACCGGAAGAGTGGACGCAATATAAGAAAATCATAGATATTCCGGGAAATGTGACAAAGGCAAAACTTCTGCTCAAGGTTCACGGATATAAAAATGTGAAGGGTACGAACTGGCTGGACAATCTTTATTTCGGTCCGGTCAGAAAGGCAGCCACTGAAAAGCCGGTGGAAAAACTGGTCGATTTGAAACGGGGAATTTCCGTTTGCGATCACGGCGGAGTTTATTATCCGGGCGAAGAAATCATTTATTCTTTTGAGTATAAAGATAATAAACTGCCCGGTTCAAAAGCTGAATTTTCATGGAAAATCTTTAATTTTGATGGAAAAAATGTTGCAGCAGGAAAGCAGAATATCATGCTCCCGGCAGAGAAGGACGGCTCATTCCGGATCAAATTATCCGGCCTGGAAAAACAGCTCGGATGGTTTTTCATCAAAGGAACTCTTTCTGCAAACGGAAAAAAACTTTCTGACGTGAAAACTTCCTGCGTTATTGTGAATAAACAAATCGGAAAACGCGATCCGTTCTTTACTGCAAAAGGTGCCGGATCTTTTGAAAAACAGATTCGCATGGGAAACGGTTCCAATGTTATTGGTCTTCAGAGACGTTTTATTCAGACCGGGCCGGATTCTTACAGGATGCCCAGAGAAGAAAAACAGCTGGAAGATGCGCTCAAGCATGGGATGGAACCGTTCTTCCTCTTCCATATCTCCCAGCATTCCACGCCGAAGAATCCACAGCAGCCAAAGTTCCTGCGGGAAAAAGTGGATTCAAAACTGGCAAAAGGAATCAATCCTTACGATGCAGAATATTACCAGACATGGCGGAATTTCTTTGCCATGCTTTCCCAAAAATATAAGGATAAAATTCAGGACTGGTATCTGATGGATGAAATTTACAATATCTATCATCAGTCAAAGTATGAGCTGGAGCATTACGTTCAGGTTCAGAAGATCATGTATGAGGAAGTGAAGAAGCAGAAACCTTCCAATATTGTCGGCGGCTGCGGCACATTTATTGATATGAATCCTCAGCTCGGAACCTATCTGTGGAAAACGCTCCGGAATCATACCGATGGTCTGGCATGCAGTCTTTATCTGGGCAAAGGAACTGTCGCTAAAGGATTGATGCTGGACGGTCCGGAAACCGGAAAATTGCTCAACAGATTCAAAGTGACCCGTTCTGTGATCGGGCAGGATACATTCATCACCGGAACCGAAAGCGGTTATTGTTTTCTGGATTTCCCGGAACTGGATTCGGAAAAAGTCAAAGAGGTTGCAAAGATCAACGCAAGAAATCTTGTGATCCTGAAAGCGATGAAAGTCCGGAAATGGATTTATTTCATGTTTGAAAATGATCCCAGCTGTGAATCAGCACGGCGCGGTTACGGCAGAACCGATTGGGGAATGTGGAACCGGAAATGGGGTTCTCCGAAACCTCATGCCGCGACATGGGCGGTTTCCGCAAGAGCTTTGGCTTTTGTCTCGAATCCCATAGATGCTTCTCCCTGTCCGGATATTTACTGTTACGTATTCAAAAAAGGTAAGAAAACCCTTGCTGCATTCTGGGCTTATTCCAAAGAAGATGTGGATGCTAAGATCAATATGCCTTCGGATTGGTCCGGAATGGATTTCCTCGGCAGACCGTTCAGCGGAAAGAAGGGGAACGCAAACCTGAAACTGAACGACAGAGTGCTTTATCTGGAATTTGATGCACCCCGGGAGACTGTTGCAAATGCGTTCCGTAAAGGAAAATATGTCCTGCCGGAGGCTTATGTGGCAATCAACCGCATTAACGGCGGAAAGGTCGGAGTCAGTATCAAAAACAAAACCACTGGTGATTTGAAGGCGGAAGTCAGCTTGAATGGCTGTCCGTCACAGAAGATCGTTGTCAAACACGGAACCATCGGCGAAGCCGCTTTTGTGAAAGCTCCCGGAACCGGAAAACTTTCTGCAACTGTGAATGTCAACGGCGTGAAATACCATGCGGAAAAAGAAGATGAATGGTACATAGTAAAAAAACTTTCTGTTCCGCCGTCGCTTTCGGGGAATCAGCTGAAAGGCTTTGAAAAAGTCAAGCCGCTGGTGATGGATTCCATGAAGCACATCAAGCCCGCAGAAATTGAAACTCATGGAATCTGGACAGGAAAAGATGATTTATCCGCAAAGATTTATCTCGGTTATGATAAAGATAATTTCTATCTGGGCGCAGAAATCACTGATGATGCTCACATTTCCCGTTACAGTGATCAGCTTGCATGGAATCAGGATGCCATGCAGTTCGCGTTCGATATGGGCAATAACGATTATGACTTGGTTCTGTCACCGGGCGGTTATGGCGATGATGACCGGGAATTTGTTCTGTCTGCCACTCCCAAAGGACCGCAGCTGTTCTGCTTTACCGGTCCTGCGGATGTCAGAAGAAAACAGGTTGGAACACCGCAAGTCGTCCGGAATGGGAATAAGACTTTGTATTTTGTCAAACTTCCGTGGACACTGCTGGGCAAACAGCCTGTCAAGGGGAATGTATTCGGGTTCAATTCCGTGATCTTTGATTTCGACAAACCGGATGCGACCATATCCTGTCAATTGGAATTTTCACCGGGGATCACTTACGGAAAGACCCCGGCTTTGTTTAAACGTTTTATCTTGGAATAAGGAGAAAGGTTTTATGAAAACACAGAGAAAACAATTCACATTAATCGAATTGCTTGTCGTTATTGCAATCATTGCAATTCTGGCAGGAATGCTGCTTCCGGCATTGAACAATTCAAGAGCAACAAGTTTGAGAACAAACTGTCAGGGCAATCTGAAACAATGGGGAACCGCGATACTCCAATATGCTTCAGATTATAACGATATCATTCTTCCCTGCAATGTCAAAGACAGTCCTGAGGAAAGCCGGGGAATGCTATACACCGATGTGACCCGCAGCTGGAATATGTTTGCCGCCCCTTACGTTGGGATGGATTTTACTGGGAAAGTCGCTGATAATGAAGGTTCAAGCAAAGGTGTTCCCCGGGAATGGCAGTTCGGTGTCATGAAATGTCCTGCGTCTCCGATCGGTGTTGGAACATTCATGTATGTTCAGTATGGAATGAATCAGTACAACACTGGCGGAAAACCTTATACTTCTCTTCCCGCCATTCAGAAATTCGGTCAGGCAAAACGTGCCAGCGGAATGTCTTATCTCATGGATTCCACAAATGTAAATACAAATTTGGATGCTGTTGACACATCTCTGACAAAAGAACATGGGAGAGTTGCCACTACCCTCGGACAGTATTCCAACAGAAGCCGTCATCGCGGATACTGCAATATCCTGTTCCTGGATGGTCATGTACAGTCTATGGCGGAAAAAGAAATGATGATGAACAAATGTTCCTCCAAATATGCTGAATTGAAAGTAAACGTACTTTTCGGCTTCGGCGGAAATTACTGAGTAAGGATAAAAATGAATCAGTCAAATGTCAAAAACGAAACTGTCATGGAACGGCTTTGCAGAATCAAAGCTTCCCGTTCTCTGACCGGTGCTTTTGCAAACGTGCCCGCACGGGTTCTGCCCGCAAATACACATGTGAAATTTGAACTCAAAATACAGAATGCTTATTTCAAAAAATATGCAGATGAAATCGACGTGAAATATATCCGGGACGATCACCGTATGGCTGATGAATCAATCGCCCGTCTGACTCCCGACAGGGAACTGCTCTGGCAGAAAGTCAAATCCCATGTTTCCGGCGATACATTGTTCTTTGAACTGGATTTTTCCGGAGAACATGAACACTGGGTCGGAATTTCCGTGATCGACGGAACAACAGAATACCGGGAAGATTTTTATTTCTATACTCTGGAAGAAGACCTTCTGAAGTACAATGTTTATAAAGGAAGTGTTCATACCCACAGTACCGGATCTGACGGGAATTATCCTCCGGAATTTGTACCTGCTTACATGCGTCAGGCAGGGTATGACTTCACTGCCGTGACCGATCATAAAATCTATGAGCCAACCCTTCAGGCAATCGAAGCAATGAGCAAATTCGATTCCGGATTGGAAGTCTATCATGGAGAAGAAGCGGAAAGTTACGGGGCAGGAATCAATCATATCCTGAGTTTAGGCTCTTCCGCCTCTGTCAGCAATTGGGAATATGATCCCGAAAGCGATTTCAATGAACGGGTCGAAAAAATCAAACAGGAACTTGCCGGATATCCGGAACACGAAGCAAAATATGTTGCTCAGTTTGAAGCAATCACAAGCAAAATCAAAGAGCTGGGCGGGATTTCCGTCTTCTGCCATCCTTACTGGAAACAAAATGGACGTTATGCCAGTGCTCCGCTCATGACGGATCTCATTCTCCGGAGAGGAAACTTCGATGCGCTGGAACTGGGGAACTTCACCGTTCCGCGTATGGCATTGCTGAATGCCAAAGTCATGGAGGCTATCCGGGAATATCAGTTCCGGAAACCGTTCATCGGCAGCAGTGACTGGCATGGACGCCCCAGTCAGAAAGCAACCGTAGACTATACCATCATCTTTGCGGACAGTGCAGCGTTCCCGGATTTTGCTGAAGCGGTTCGCTCGGAACGCTGTGTGGCAGTCGGCGGACAGAATGATGAATTCCCGTTCGGTCCATACCGTCTGGTGAAGTATGCACTGTTCCTGATGGATCACTATTTCAAGAAAATCCACGATCCTCTTTGCGCTCAGCAGGGGGATTTAATATTGAAGGCGTTGAACGGAGATATGACCGTTCTTCCCGCCATCGCAGAGTTGAAAACACAAATAGCGGAAGCTCAAGCCGCTTTTTTCGGAAAGTAAGAGGAATAAATGAGTTTGATCAGTTACGCATCTACCGCATTGAAGGCGATTTCTGTTCCGTTCGGAACTGTTCCGGTGCAGGCAGATGATTTTTTCAAGTTCCACGGCGGCGAACCCGATGGAAAAATGGAAATGAAACTTTCCCGTTCCCGGACAGAACTTTTTCTGGAAGTGATCTGTCAGGAACCTGCTGAGATCCACGCTCAGAATACAAAAAATGACTGGAGCATTTTTGAAAAAGGAGACCGTCTGGAAATCTTTTTCGGTACATTGGCTCCGGAACCGTGGCTGATGCAGTTTGCCATTGGCGCAGGCGGCGGAAAAGCCGACAACAGAGGTCTTGACGATCAATGGACCGCTGAGGTGGAAACCGGAACAAATTTTTGGAAAGCAAAAGCTGTATTCCCTCTTTCCATTTTCAAAATGAACAATCTTTCCGTCTATTTCAATGTCTGCCGGTATGCTGAAGCCAGAAAGGAATATTCCTGCTGGACCAATCTGACCCGCGGATTCCATGAAGTGGAAAATTACGGTCTCCTCCTGCTGGATGATTATTCCAGAGTTTACTTTGCAGAAACCGGAATTTACCCCGAAAAGGAACTTTCCCGCGCAGAGTTTGAAACAGAAATGGAAAAACTCCGGGTTCCTGCTCACAAGATCCAGCATGGTCCCTGGATTACCAATCCGGCTCAGACAGAGATGACTGTTTCTTTCGGAAGTGCCGGAAACTGCGGAGCATTTCTGGAATACCGTCAGAAAGGATCAGAAGAATGGACCCGGCTGGCATTTGACCGCCGGAATGCGATCCTGATCCGCAACCGCAGAATCCATGTCCGCCATCTGCAGAATTTGAAACCCGGAACCGGTTATCAATACCGGGTCATTACACTGCATCCCATCACCATGCAGGAAAATATCAGTGAAATTTATGAGTTCAAAACACTGGAAACAGAACGGAAAACATTCACGTTTACAGCATTTTCCGATCTTCATTCCAATACCGGACGCGTTCGTGGACTGCTCGAAAAAGATGCCCTGAAAAAGAGTGATTTTCTGATCAATATCGGAGACCTCCTTTCCAGTGCCTGCGGAGATGAATCTTTCTACAACGGATTCCTGGATTTGGAAGCCGATTGGTGCAAAGAAACCGGAAAACCGCTGGTATTTATCCGCGGTAATCATGAACAGATCGGTTCTTTTGCCGGACTTTATCAGGAGCTGCTGCCCCATCCATCGGAAAAAAGCTATTTTACGTTCCGTCAGGGAGATACTCTTTTCATTGCTCTGGATGCCGGAAACGATAAACCGGATGATGATGCCGGAATTTACAAGAATCAGGAAATGATTCAGGAACAGCAGGAATGGCTCAAAAAATTGTCCCGGACAGAAGAATACCGCAATGCAAAATGGAGAATCGTTCTTATCCACATGCCCGTTTATGAACGGAGATATGATTCTGATATGGCATATTCCATGATCAGTCTGATCCCCGAAACAGATCTGATTCTCTCCGGTCACCTGCATAAATATTTTACCGTTGAACCGGAGACCGGAATCTGCAACTTCAAACGGGAAAACAGAACGACTGTTTCTGCCGATAAAATTCCCGCTTTGACCGTCGCTAACGATACTGATACTCTCCTTCAGGTGGATATCACAGAAGATCAGATCACAGTGAGTGCAATCAGCATTGACGGCGAACTGATTGATTGCCGGACGGTTAAAGCAAAGAGATAACCCGCTTACAGGAAAAGGCTTTATTCTCAATAAAGGGTGTTTTGTGATCGGGGAAGAAGGGAAAAACTTTTCAGGAAAGTTTTTCCCTTCTTCCCCGAACCCCATCATCCTTTTTCAAACCTTTTTGCGGCATTCCGATTTTTGCAACGCAAAAATCAAAATGCCATCATTGAGTTAAAAGAACAGAAAGATTTACCAACCCATATGGGGAACAGAGCTTCAGATATCTTCCAGAATACAGGTGAACTCACCGCGTTTTTCTATTTTGAAGCGCATTCCCTGGGATGTTTCCAGCGTGCCTTTTGCATGAACTTCAGCCCGGGTTGCAAGCAATACCGGATTTCCCCAGTACTCTTCCACAGGAACAGGCGAACCTTTCATCATGGAATAACGTTCCTCTTCCGGAAGTTCCACATGGGCATGAACCATTGCGGCACCGATCCGTCCGGCCTCTTCTGCCGCAAGACGGTTGGAAACCGGAAACGGCGGAATCGTTTTCAATATTATTTCCGGAAACTTTTTCTTCAGCTGAAAGTGGGAAAGATTTGCGGCACAAAAAAGCTTTTCACCCGCCCGTATTGAGCGTTCAACTTCTTTTTCCAGAATATTCCATTCCAGTTCCGACGTAAAGAACGGCAGTTCTTTTCCTCCATCGTATTTTGAAAGACCGCCCTTGAATTGCATCATTTCTGCATGCTTCAGTAAATTTTCAGCACATTGTTCTGAGCGTTTCCGAAGTTCTTCCGTGGAGATTTTATCGGCAATCCAATCCCGGAATTGACGCCGGAGTTCTTTCAGGACCGGAGCCGGCAGAAACCAGTCTCCGGAAATTTCAATTTTCCGGACTTCCGGCGAAAAGGAAAGCGTTCCCAGCGTTTCAAAGGCTTCTTTCAGCTTGAGTTCTGTCACCGGGTATTTTTCTGACGGTTCCAGCACCAGAGGAACGGAAAAACTGTGCTGTTCCGCCTGAATGGTGAATTGTTGTCCGTTCAGTCCGATTTCAAGCTGTACAGCCGGTTTGAAGGGCGGAAGATTGCCAATCCGTTTTTCCATGGTATCATGGGTGTATCCGATCCGGTAAATAATCCCTCCCGCTGCAATATTCCGTCTTGGGGCTCCGATTGTACAGCGGCATCCTGCAGGGGCCTGTTTGACCTTTCCCGCAGACGTGGAGAGGTCCAGAACCGTAAACGCCTGTGCATCATCGCCATTGACACTTTGCACCCGTATATTATCGCCTACATGCAAGCTGGCACTGAGTTCGGCCTCAAAGGAATTTTTTCCTGCACGGATCACCTTTCCCCGGATTTGACCGATTCCGCCGGGTGCATCGGAACGAATCAGATTCGATGAGGATTCTCTGGTATAATAACCGTGAGAACGTTCCCGGGAACAGGTTCTGTCTAAAATTTGATATGCTTCTTTGCGGGCCTCCGGATTTTCCGGATTGTCCAGAACAGTACGGTAGGCTTTTACCACACCGGAAACATAATCCGCTTTCCGCAGACGTCCTTCGATTTTCAGAGAGGAAATCCCCATCCGGATAAATTCCGGAACAAGATCCAATCCGCACAGGTCTCTGGTTGACAGGAAAAATCCGCTTTTTCCGGTAGAATCTTTATAAAGCATCCGGCAGGGCTGTTTGCACTTCCCCCGGTTGCCGCTGGCATCGCCATGACTGATCCGGGAAGATAAAAGACAAATCCCGGAAAGAGAACAGCACAGCGCACCATGAATGAAAACTTCCAGTTCAACAGGCGATTTTTTCACCATTTCCCGCAGTTCATCCAGTGTTGCAGCACGTTCCAGAATCACACGGGAACAACCCATTTCCGCAGCAGTTCTGATTCCCGCCGAATTGTGAATCGCCATTTGGGTGGATGCGTGAATTTCCAATCCCGGAAAAAATTCCCGGATCATGGCAGCCGCCCCGATATCCTGAACAATCAGAGCGTCCGGATGAAGATAATGAAGCTCAGCAAGAGCCGCAGCCGCTTCCCGGAGTTCTGAATCCCGGAGCAATGTATTGAAGGTCAGATAAACTTTTTTTCCGTTCCGATGGGCATACGTGATCAGCCGCCCCATCTCATCTGCGGAAAAATTATCTCCCCGCTCCCTTGCATTGAATTTTTTCAGCCCGGCATAAACTGCATCGGCTCCTGCATCAAACGCCGCCAGAGCCGTATTCAAATTCCCGGCAGGCGCAAGCAATTCTGGAATATGAAGCGGGGTAGACATCACCGTACCGAGATCGTGTTCGTTTCCGGATAATAGGTCCCCGTTTTCCGCCCGTGAAGACCTTCTGTTTCAAATGAAACTCTTAACTCTTTTCCGTCCGGAGAGACTTCTTTCAAATCCATAATCCAAACTTTTCTGCCATTGTGGTTAAGATTGTTTCCAACTTCCCGGTAACGGTAAAACTTCAGCTGTTTTCCCTTCGCAGGAAGCTCAATGCGGACAATGGAGGTATTTTTCTGTCCGAACAAATGAACGGAAAGATAAATCAACGGTGCTTCGGAACAGCTGAACAGTTTTTCCTGATCAGCTCTGTTTCCGGGTACGGAAATTGCCTGCCGGTCATCCTCTCTGGAGAGAACCAGAAGCTCCCCGTCTTTACTCATTCCGGCTGAAACTCCGGATACCGTATTGATTACCTGAACAGTAAATTTTCCATACTTTTCATGGGCACAGCCGGAGAACAATGCAATAAGAACTCCGGCTGAGATCAGCAGGAACAGATTCCTCATTCCGCATCTTCTTTCTTATCTGTCAAAGCAGCAAGAGCCGCTTCCAGCTGTTCAATACGGGCAGCCAGACGTTTGACTTTGCGGGGCAGAGTATGACGTTCAAAGTATTCTTTTTCATTGGCTGCCGGTATTCCAATCATTGTAGCTCCCGGCGGAACACTGTGCTGAACTGCAGAAGCACCGGCAATCTTGCAGCCGTCTCCAAGTGTGATATGTCCGTTGATTCCTGCCTGAGCGGAAACCACAACTCCGCAGCCGATTTCCACACTGCCTGCAATTCCGCACTGACCGATCAGAACAGAGGAATTTCCTACAATAACGTTATGGGCAATGTGAACCATATTGTCGATTTTGACACCCTTCTTGATCCAGGTTTTGCCGAAACGGGCACGGTCAATGGTGGAGTTTGCACCGATTTCAACATCATCGTCAATCTGAACAATACCGTTCTGCGGCACTTTCACCAATCCGCGGAATGTCGGTGTGAAACCGAAACCGTCTCCGCCGATGGCTGCACCGGGATGAATAATGATCCTGTTTCCGAGAACACAGTAATGCATGATGGAAACATTCGCATTGATAAAACAGTTGTCGCCGACTTTGGCGAAATGTCCGATGTAAGCTCCGCCGCAGATCACGGTGTTTTTCCCGACGGTTGCACCCTCCTGGATCACCGCATTGGGGCCGATGGATGCTGTGGGATCAACAACCGCTGTCGGATGGACAAATGCACCCGGCGCGATTCCCGGCTCATAATGAATCGGTTCCGGTGTGAACAGATTGCAGAGCTTTCCGAATGATTTATCTGCATCTTCACATACAATATAGGTCCGTTTTTCGCCGGGTTCCGCCTTGATATTCTGTCCGATCAGAATAATACCGGCTTTGCTGCTTTCCATTTTGTTAAGATATTTGATCGTGGAAAGGAATGAAACATCCTGTGCTGTTGCAAGTGCAAGAGAGTTCACTCCGGAGATTTTGCGTTCTGCATCACCGAGAACTGTCCCGTTTACCATTTCTGCCAATTCTGCTGCTGTATATTCTGCCATTTTCTTCTATCCTTTCCCTTATTTTGCAGGAGCTTTATTGTTCGTCCGGTGTCCGGCATTCAGCTCTTTCAGAACGGAATCGGTGATATCTGCTGCTTTTTCTGAGTACACCACAACCGGAAGTCCGGAAATCGAAAGAGCTTTGCTGTCCAATACCATATTATAACCACCCAGAACTGCCCGGTTCTGAATGACTGCTTTTATATCATTCAGAATTTTGGTTCTCTGTTTATCCTGATCATCCCGGAGCTGTGCCTGTTTTTCCCGGTTATAATTTTTCAATTCATTTTCTTTTACAGTGATCTCTGCATACTTGTCCTTTGCCGCAAGGCGTTTGCTTTCTCTGGAAGCTTCCGTCAAAACAACATTCAGTGCGGCATCACGCAATTCAATAAACTGCGCTCTCAAACGCTTGATCTCTTCCTGCAGTCTGATGGAATATTCCTTGTAAATATCCGCCTGCCGTTTCAGATTGGCTTCCACGATTTTTGTCTTGTAATATTCTCTGAACAGTCTGTCCATATCCACAACCGCAATTTTCTGTTGTGCCGAAACTGCAAATGCACAGAGAAATACCGTCAGAAGCAAAATCTTTTTCAGCATATCAATATCCTTTGGTTCCATTCAAACAGCGTTTGAATTCTTTGTTGTAAAGTTTAGCAAGCTCAACATTGCGGATAATGATAATGTTTTCATCATTTCCTTTTTCTGCATTGTCAGAAAAGTTGTAGCTTCCGGTGATAACAGTATCTTCATCTATTGTGATTACTTTATGATGCATTTTTCCTTTTGAGTTCGGGGAAATATCCATCTTCACTCCGCAGCTGAGAAGATACTGACTCTGACTGTAACGGGTTCTTGCCTGTCCTCTGTCAAGCACACAGTGAACTTCAACTCCATTTTTTGCCAGTTCTCCCAACTTCTGGGCAATCTTTTCTGAAGTCAATACAAACGCCATGACATACACACATGCTTTTGCATCGGAAAGCTGGGCACAGATAATGTCCGCTACTCCGTCACTGGGAGAAAAGGCCACCTGTACAGGCATTTTGCCAAGTGAGGTTTTGCCGAATTCTTTTGTCTTGATCACAGCTGTTTTGCTGAAGTTGCCGGACATATATTCTTTGAATTTTTCCTTGTAAAAAGCAGCAATTCCTCTGGAATCAAGAATCAGGGCGTTATTGTCATTCCGGATCTTTCCGTTCTCTGTAAAATTGAATGAACCTGTCCAGACTTTCTGTCCATCCAGAACAACAAATTTATTGTGCATGATCGTGGAACGTTCATCTGCAACAACCCAGATTCCGGCCTTCTCCAGTCGGTCTATCGCTTTCAGTTTCCGATTGTCTGAATCAGTAACGACACGAACAGATACCCCGCGGTTTTTTGCATTGACTAATGCTTCTGTAACTTCCGGAAGATCAAGGTCATAAATACATACATCAAGGGTTTGCTTTGCTGAGTCGATAAACTGGCAAAGGCCTTTCGTAATCTGTTTCCCGGGTGCAAAATACACTGCAATGTCGGGAGAGCCTGTTGTCCGGACCGTTACCGCTTCATCATAACGGTGCAAATCCAATCCCGTCTTCAGAATCAAATTGTTTCTGTTCCGGAGGCAGAATGCGTGTACCTGTTCCAGAAATCCCGGAACATCCTCTTCCGGGACATAGGAAAAGGCTGTTCCAAGCCCCAAAAGAATCAGAATCGTCAGAAGGGACCAGAATTTCCATTTACTGAAAAAACGGAATCCTTTTGCAGCAGAAGCTGTACTTCCTCCGCTGGTCTTTTTACTCGTTTTCTGGCTTGCTTTTGCCATAAAAATTCACCTGCTGACTCAGGAATTACTTCCGGGGAAGTTCCTGCTGTGCCTGTTGCTGCTGAAGAACATGGTTCTTTGTGTTTTTATTGATCCATTCATAAAATGCGGCAATGCCTGTCTGCTGCTTTTCTGAACTGTAAAGCTCATCAAAAACACCTTTCTGAGAAGCAAGTTCCTTTGCTGTCGGAACAGTGCGCTTCATCACAAAATAAACCATATCTCCTTCTCCGGAAATTGTATCTTTGGAAAGTGCTCCGGTTGCTGTTTCAAGAATGGGCATATACTGCTGCATCTGCATCATGGCAAACTGCATCTGCATCTGTCCCTGCATCATTTTCATATTCATTTCCTGTGCGGAAACCTTCGCTGTGGACAGTGCCTGAAGCTCTTTGCTGATCTTCAGAACACCTGCTTTAATGGTGGAAAGTTTGATGGCAGGAACTTTTTCAACAGTACCGCCTTTGGCAAGTGCACGGATCTTCTTTTCGTCAATTGCCTGTTTGGCTTTCTTTGCACCTTCCAGTGCTGCACGGAAATTCCGCAGAGCTTCTTTTGCATTGATTGCAGCTTTCTGATCAATATATCTCTTCTGAACTTCTGATTTTGCTGCGGCAAAGCTCAGCTGTGCAGGTGCTTTTACATCGGTAACTGCTGCAACATAAACTGCCTTTTCGCCGATGACAGGATCGGTGACAGGAGCATTTTCTTTGGCTTTCATGACCAATGCAGCTTTCAGAGCGGCTTCTTCACCGACTCCGGGCAGTGCCTTGTCAAGTCCGCTGAACCAGCCGATTGCAAGACGTTTGCTGGGAACTGAAGCTGCAAGTTTCTGATATTCCTGCAAATAGGCTTTCCTGTTACCGGCAATCAGTTCTGTTGCCTTGTAAACTTTTTCGCGGAAAGCTTTTGCATCTGCCAGCGCAAGCTGTTTCTGCTGGTTTTTGACATAATCAGCCTTGAACTGCGCATAAGTCATCTGTTTTCCGTCGGCGGGATTGATCAGAGTTGCTTTGTTCTTGTTGTAGAAATCTTTTGCAGCCTTTTCGCTGACCTTGTAATCATTGTAACGGAACGCAACGGTTTCGCCCTTGTAGGTTTCCTGTGAAAGGAACATACCTTTATTATTGTTATAGAATGTCTGAAGATCTTTTGCGGTGGGCTTGATTGTCTTCTTGAAATCATCTGTTTTGAAAACGATCTTCAAAGCTTCGGTGGTGGTCAAATCGTTCTTGAGAGCTTCTTCTGCTTCGGAGGGAGAAAGAACCTTGTTGTCCAGATACTGGGGTAGAGCATTGAATGTGAGCATCATGCGGACAGCTTCTTCAAGATCTTTTGCATTGAATCCTGCAGGATGAAGCTGAGCTTTTTCATAATTGATGTAAGCATCTGCATTGAACTTGCCGTCTTTCTGGAATGCGGGCAGAGCGCGGAGAGTCTTTGCTACTTCGCTGTCAGGAATGACCACACCCAAACGCTGAGCGGCCTTGTACATAGCTGCCATGGGGAACGCTTCTTCAAATTGGACATTGATTCTTGTTTCGTTGGGGGATTTGCCCAGCTGAACTGCCTGGAAAAGGGTTGCAGCCTTGATGACATCGGAAATATCCTTGTTTGTGACGGGGGTTCCTGCCACGTCACCGAAGACGGCATCGGGTGAATTTGGATTTGCCCCGAAAAGGATGCTGCCGTCTGCGCCCGGAGTAAAGAACCAGACGAATGCAACGATGATGATTGCAGTGATGATACCGAACATGATTTTACCATGTTTCACGAGAACGTTGTTGAGTTGTGTAATAGCCATTATGTCTACCTTCCTTGAATAAGATTATTTTTCTACTATTCCGTACTTTAGCACAATCCTGCAAATGTTCAAGTCCATTGTGAAAGTATTTTTTGAAAAAAAACACAGATATCCCATAATTTTTCAAAAAACAGGTATTTTTACACTTTTTGAGCGGAAGAAAATTGATTTTGTCAAATACAGCAAACAAGAAATACCGGAGTGGTAATGGTTCCGAAAGAAAAATCCTTCAAACAGCAAGAGTTCGTCCATTCAATAAAGACAATTTATCAAGAATAAATATAACAGTTGTTGTGGATTAATTCCAGTCATTTTGGCTGAAAAGATAAAAATTAATCATTTTCAAATGTATTTTATATCAACAAACACTTGCAAATTGAAAAAACGGAGGTATGGTAACATCAGAAGATGGTTTATCGTCCGGAATTTCAATCGAACGAAAGGAGCTTATTATGGCTGATATCTCTCAAAGCGTTTGTCTCAATCATCCCGAAACACCGGCTGTCATCCGATGCGCAACTTGCGGAAAACCTATCTGCGAAAAGTGTATCGTCTATATGAACGGTTCCGCTTATTGTTCCACACAATGCGCTGTCAATGCAGCAAATTCATCCGGACGCGTCAATGATGTCCTCGAAAGTAAAAAACGCGCGGACAGCAAGTCCAAAGGAAAATTTATTGTTGTTTTGATCATACTTGCAGCCCTTGCAGCAGGCGGATATTGGTATTATCAGAACAATCAGGCAAAAGTACAGCGCGCTATCAAGAAAACAGAACGGAAACTGCGCCGTGCAGAAAACTCTGTCAAGGCAGATGCCCGTGAGGCGAAAAAAGAGATTCAGAAGAATCTTCCCGGCGATTCCAAATATAAAAAAGACCGTGAAAATCTTGTGAAGTAAAGGTAAAATCTGCCGGAAAGAGGAGGCGTAGATGGAGAAAAATGAATCTGTCAGCGAAATCATGAGCCGTTTACAGAAGGAATATGATTTTTCCGGCAAGACGAAAAAAAAGATAGAAGGAGAGGAACCTGCGGTTGAATTGGTTTTGAATGACCGCTGGTATGCCCGGATGACAAACGGATGGGGCGAGATTTATGAATTCTGGGATGGGAAATACAATGATGAATCTTTTGTGGAGATAGAAGCTGAAGCCGATACCGCAGAAGAGGCTTTGCGAAAACTTGAGGAATTGTGCAAAAAATACAAAGCTGAAAAATATATCATTGTTGATCCGACAAATTGGAGCTGAAAACTTCAATCCCATATACCGGTATTAATAAAAAATGGAAATTTCATTTGAAAATTATTGATTTCCGGTGTATATTTCCAGTCATTTGTATTGGACAATCAATCTCACAGGAGTATACATTATGAATGATTGGATGGATCGCTGCCGCAAATATACGTTTGTGGATGGAAAGACCGGTTTTCAGATCAACTTTGCCGGGATGAAATTTCAGGATTCTGCCGTTACCGAAATGGCAGAACGTTTTTCCGGTGTTCATGCAGAAATGCAGAAAATCGAAAAAGGCGAGATTAAGAACCCGGATGAGAACAGAAAGGTTACGCACTTTACGGACCGTTCTGTCTATACCGGTTCCGCAGAATTTCAGGCAGTGGAAGAATTTGCTCAGGCAATCCGTACCGGAGCGATCACAGGTTCCACCGGAAGGAAATTTGAAGCTGCTTATATCAATGGAATCGGCGGTTCCGCTCTCGGTCCCCAGCTTCTTCAGATGGCTGTCAACGGTCCTTACTGGAATGAAAAAAGCGATGCCGCAAGAAATGGTAATCTGAAGATTTATTTCCTTGACAATACCGACACCGCAGGTTTGGCCGATGCACTTGAAGTGACCGATCTGGAAACAACTCTTGTAATCAATATTTCCAAGTCCGGCGGAACACAGGAAACAAAGAACAATATGAAAGCCTGCATGGATAAATATGCCGCGGCAGGACTTGATTTTGCAAAGCATGCCTGCGCGATCACGATGCGCGAAAGTGAACTGGATAATCTGGCACGCGGTTCCAAATGGCTGAAAGTTTTTGAAATGGCAGAGTCCATCGGCGGACGTACCAGCGAAACAAGTATCGTCGGTCATCTTCCCGCAGCTCTTGCAGGAATCGACTTCAAAGCTCTGCTTGACGGAGCCTGTCACATGGATGCGCTCACACGCAATCCTGAACTGACAGAAAACCCCGCATACATGCTTTCCGCAGTCTGGTATATTGCCGGAAACGGAAAAGGGGACCGCAATATGGTGATTGTTCCTTATTCCGACAGACTTGTGCTGATGTCCCGTTACCTCCAGCAGCTCGTTATGGAAAGTCTTGGAAAAGAAAAAGACCTGGATGGCAAACCTGTTCATCAGGGATTGAATGTGTTCGGCAACAAAGGCGGAACAGATGCCCATGCCTTTATTCAGCAGCTGAATGACGGAAGAGATGATTTCTTTGTGACATTCATTGAAATTCTGGAAGATGCAATGGGGGCACCCATATCCAAAGGAATTGATATGGGTGATTATCTCCACGGATTTATGACAGGACTTTCCAATGCACTCCGCAGCAAGGGACGCCAGGTGATCGAACTCCGTCTCAATAAAGTCGATGCTTTCAATCTCGGTATGCTGATTGCTCTTTATGAAAGAGCTGTTGCTGCGTATGCGGAACTGATCCACATCAATGCATTCCATCAGCCGGGCGTTCAGGCATACAAACTTGCAAGCCGCAGTGTAATTGATCTGCTCACGTCCTCCGAGGAAAAACTTGCGGCAAACGTTCCTTTCAGCGGAACATCTGCAGAGTTTACTGCTCTTCTCGGACTTGCTCCGGAAAAAGAATATGAGCTTGACGGAATCCTTGCAAAGCTTGCAGCAAACCCCGGAAAACGCATTCTCCCCTTTGCCATTACACGGTGCTGGGATGATAAAAAAGGCTGGGTTTTCAGCATCAAGTGAGAATGGTAAAATGAAATCTTCCGGAAACAACAGTCAGTCTGAAAAGGAGATCCTTCTCCCCGATGGAAGACCTGTTTCCGAAAGATTCATGAAAACCGTTTCCTGCGATACCGGATCGGTTCAGATCAATACCGATTCGATCATGATTCTGCCGGATCTGGAGCAGGAGTACCGCATTATCAGTGAATTAAGTTCCGGCGGGACTGCTGTGATATTTCTGGCAGAGGATCGTTTTCTCAAACGGATGGTTGCGCTGAAATCTCTGCACAGAAAACATCTGTCTGATCCGAAACGGCGCAGAGCCTTTATCCGTGAAGCCCAGCTCATGGCCCAGCTGGAACATCCCTCCATCGTTCCTGTACATGGAATCGCCAAAGACTCTTCCGGCGGTCTTCATATCATAATGAAACACGTCGGCGGTGAATCATTGCGGGATCACCTCCGGCGTTTACGGGAAATGTATGCTGCAAAGAAATTATCCCGTGCTGGGGAACGGAAATCCCTGCATGACCGGATCGAGTTGTTTATCCGCATTTGTGATGCTGTGGCGTTTGCCCATTCAAAGAAGGTTTTGCATGGAGATTTGAAACCGGCAAACATCATGATCGAACAATCCCACAATGTTTATCTCATGGACTGGGGGAATGCTTCGGTTATGGAGGACCATCCGGAAGATACAGAGTTGAAAGATACTATTTCCGGAACACCGTCTTACCTTTCTCCCGAACTTGTCCGCGGAGAATATATGGATTGCCGTTCTGAGATTTTTACTTTGGGGCTGATCCTTTTTGAGATAGTGACTCTCTCCAAAGCTGTAACGGGAAAATCCCCCAGAGAGCTCCTGCTGAAAATCCGTGACGGAAAACGGAATCCGATCCGCCACAGATTCGGATTGCAAATTGCCCCGGCTTTGCGGGGGATGATTAAAAAAGCATTGCACCCGGACAGAGAAAAACGTTATCAAAGAGTTGCTGATTTTGCGGAAGAGCTGCGCAATTATTTGACGGTTTTTTCCTGTAAAGACGCAAATTGAAGCAATTGAGATTTGTCAATTTTTGTCATTTTAGTCAAAAACAGCTCTATGATTGAAAAGAATAATTGATTTTTTCAGACTTTTGTGCTATTGTTCCGGAAGTTTATAAACAAACGGAATAAGAACAATGAGTCTCAGAGAGCAAAAAAAAGTTTATACTATGAATGAGATTTCTGCGGAATGCGGAGTCTCTCTCTCAACTGTATACAGAATATTGCGGGACCCATCGCGGGCAAACAATCCATTGCGCCGTCAGGTCCGGGCTCATCTTATTCAGAACGGTTATCTTCCGGAATATCATTCGGACGATGCAATTACAATAGTCAATGTGATTACAAGCGGAAATCATTTGCATCAATCCAGTTTTCATTTTCTTCTGCAAAAAGTTTGTCTGGAACGGCAGATCAATCTGGTTCTCTGTGAACATTCCAATCTGGAAAAAACTGTTCATTCTGTCAAACCAAGCGGTTTGATTTACAATATCTGTCCGGAAACATTCTATGAAAAACTTCCATCCGTTATCATTCATGCGGGGTATAACTCTGCAATGTGTACTTCGGTCGGGGAAGATGATATCGGCGGGATTTCCGCGATATTTGCAAAGCTGAAAGATCTTGGACACAAAAGGATTTTTTATTTTTCCCCGGATCTTTATGATGATGATCAGATGTTTCAGGATCGTTTTATTGCAGACCGGATCAAACGTTGTTATGTTTTGAATGGTCTTGAATTCAAGGAAGAACTTCTGTGTTTCCGGAAGATATCAAGAGAGACTCATGAAGAGGTGATGAGTGAAGCCGTGAAATATTTTCTCTCAATGGAAGACCGTCCGACAGCAATTGTCACTCCAAGCGATGTTTATTGTGAAGCCTTTTATAACAGATTCAGACAGCTTGGGATAAAGATTCCGCAGGATGTGTCGGTGGCCGGATATGGCAATATCCGCCGTTACAAAGATTTTATGGATGAAAGTTCGCTGCCGTTGAAGCGGGCGGCAGCTCTGGAACCGCCTCTGACAACTTGCGATATGCCGGAAGAATTGGCTTCTACTGCGCTGGATTTTCTGTTGGAAAAAATAAATAATCCGCTTGTGAGAAATAAAAAATTGCTGATCATGCCGCAGATGATTTTTACAAATTCCATCGGACCCGCATCCGAAAACAGAAACTGAATTGAAAACATACAAAGGAAGGAAACATGAAAAGTCAAAAGAAAAAAACATCATTTACACTGATCGAGCTGCTTGTAGTGATTGCGATCATTGCGATCCTTGCAGGAATGCTGCTGCCCGCGCTGAACAACGCAAGAGAAAACGGAAGAAGATCCAACTGTTTCGGAAATTTGCGACAGTTCGGATTGATCACGATCAATTATTCTGATGAAAATGATAATTGGGCTGTTGCATCGCATCTTGCAAAATTCAATTACAGTTCAAATAAAACATTTTTCCAGATGCTGACAGATGCCAAATATATTGAGCCGGGTTGGCAGGGCGCTGGAACTCCCAAGAAAAATTCTATCTTTTTCTGTGCATCCGGCAAACAGATTTCGACAAACTTTCCTTCCACTCATTACGGTATGAACTGGATGATGGCAGAACACAGGGCTGGCGGTACTTATGTTAATGCATACGGAACACAGGCTTCGAAAGGAGCTAACAAGAAACCCTGGAGCATGAATCTGGGGTTCCTGAAGATAAATACCCTCAACCGTCCATCTTCCATTGCTGAAATGTCCGATTCTCCTGATGACGGAAGCGGATATAACTATGAAATCGCATCCAGAATGAAACATTTTTCGGCATTCCGTCACAATGGAACCTGCAATTATCTGATGTGGGATGGGCATGTTGAAACCCATAGAAAAAATACCGTTACGCTTCTCACTGATTCCGAAACGATGGATCATCCCGCTGCATGGAAATTCCCCTGGTGGTAATAAACAAAATTTGTTTCCAACATAACCAAAGAAAGGATTACAACATGAAAAAAGTATTACTCACACTCGCTGCAACCCTCAGTATCGCCGCCGCAAACGCTTTTGAACTGAATTGCACCTTTGACAAAGAACAGCCCGCTGGAATCAAGATGAACGGAACCGTTCAGAAGGAAAACGGCGCTTCTGTTCTCGTCAATGACAAAAACTATTATATCGGTATCGCCAGCTTTGTGGCTGATAAAAATGCCGGCGGAGAACTGACTCTTGAACTGACTGCTGCAGGAAATCCCGCTTCTCTGCTCGGTGTTATCCTGTTTGAAAACAACAGCGGTAAACTGAAAACTCTCAAACATCTTGCATGGATGAGAAAAGTTGCAACAGATAAATATGAAAAACTGACTTTCAAGATCGCTCCCGGAATGTTGGCTGAAGGAAAGAAATATGATATCTATTTCTATCGTTCCAATCAGAAGGGTGCTTTGAAAGTCAAGCAGATCAATATCAAAACGATTCCTGCCGCAAAATAATGCGGTCAGCAACGGTGGTAAGAGATGTATAAGTCATTTTTATTGACGGCGATTCTTTCCTGTTCGTTCTTTGTGAACGCACTGGAATTGAACTGCACCTTTGACCGGGCTTTGCCCAAAGGAGTCACCGTGGCAGGTACTGTTCAGAAAAAAGACGGTGTATCTGTTATGGTCAACAGTAAGAATTATGTTGCGGCAATGCTGAAATTCAAGGGGGAAGATAATACCAATGGTACTCTCGACCTTGATTTGATGACGACCGGACAGCCCCCGACTACTCTGGGCGCAATCCTTTTCCGCAAAGATAAAGGAAAACTTGTCAAGATTTCCATGTTCGCATGGCTCAAACAGATTCCCAGAGACAGTTTCGGAAAAATGACTTTTACCTTCCCTCCCGGACGGTTCAAATCCGGACAGGATTATGAAATTTATCTCTACCGCGCCAATCAGAAAGGTACGTTGATTTTCCGTAATATCACCTTCAAACTGGAAAAGGTGAAACGGGGAATCAAAGTCAATTACAAAAACACCCCGGACCTGGTGGGACCACTGAAAAGCGGTCCTTCCGGAAAACCTGATTTTCATATTCAGATCACAGGGGTGAATCCGGCAAAGAAAATCAAGGAAATCGTCGTGACCTGTCCCGGCGGACGCTGGGTTTCCGGTGATGATGTCAAGAAAAATTTCTGGATGATCCAGTATTATGACTCCGCAGATTTTCCCACACGGAAGAATCCGAAAAACAACTTCAACGGTGTTCTGCACTCCAATTTGAGCTGTATCGACATGGTGTTTGAAAACTCTTATGTGGAAGGTGTTCAATATCTCTGCGAAGTCTTTTATTCCGATGGAACTGTGGATCAGTGGAAAACGGAAAAGGAAAAAATCGTTCCTCCTCCGGTTCCCCTGACCTTTCAGAAAAAGATTCTCGCTGATGCCGGAAAACATTCTGTGCCTGCCAGCTGGAAACAGCCGGAAGTCGGCAGCAGAAGTTTCTATTCTCTGATCAGCGATAAAGAAGAGATGAATAACGGTTTCCTGATGCGCGGAAAGGCGCACCGCCGTGTATGGAGTCTCGGCTGGTTCCTGCCGTTCGCCGGACACAACAAAAAACCGCCGAAGTATCAGGTGGAAAAATATTGCTCCATCTCTTCCAGAGCCGCTCTAAGGGAATTTCAGGTCTTTGACAGCACCGGAAAAAATATTGCAGCTCAGGCTGCCGTAACCGGAGAATGCAAGCCCGGATGGACTGATCTTGCAAAAGTTATTGACGGTAATACCTCTATCGACAGTGCCGCAAAAGCAGCTGATGCATCCATCAATCAGCCGCAGCAAGCTCAGATCACCTTGAACTTCAAAAAGCCTGTAAAACTTTCCAAAGCAGTGCTGTATCACGGCTGCCGTAACGGAAGTCTCGCAGGATATATCGCAAGAGATTTTTCTCTGGAATATCTTGACAATGGGAAATGGACACCTGTCGGCAATGTGAAAGACAATACAGCAGAACGTACCGAACACGTTCTGAATAATTTGGAAACCGCAGCGTTGCGCCTGAATATCACCAGAGAAAATACTCTGGTTGATTTCAGCAAATTCAACTTCTCTTTCAGCAATGACTATTTGAATATTCTTGAAAAAACAGGAAAAATTCCGGAAGACGTGACCTTCCATTTCTGGTATCTGGGCCATGATTCCTCAATCTATTTCGCCTTGCCGAAAGATGATTATGTTCCCGCCGGAATGGATGAATATAAAAAATGGCGCGCAAAACACCCCAATTTCATGGGATTCCAGGTTGTTGAATTCGATAATGACCTGTCCCATCATCTTGGCTGGGGCTCTTACAGAGATCAGAAAGGGGCTCTTGGCGGATACCGCTATGCAAGCAAAAATTTCGTCGTGCAGCGTCCTCTGGTCAAATTGCCTGATACCCGTCAGGAAGCTCTGAAACAATACGAAAATCTTTATAAATTCTATAACCGCATGATGTTCAATGATGCGGCAAACTTCAGTTCCATCACCATGTGGCATCATCAGACAATGGAATGGGGCGCACCTTCCACTGTTATGGAATGTTTCGGCGGCGGCTGTCCGGTATTCTCCGCTCAGATTGCTTCTGCAAGAGGTGCATCCCGTCAATACGGCAACAAGCCCTGGGGATGTTATTTTGCCACATATCTCGGAAACGGTTATTTGAACTATCATAAATCGAGCAGTGTCTCCGGACCGAATTGCGGGAAATCCGCTTCTCTCTACCGCAGACAGAATTTCTTCGCTTATCTCATGGGAGCAACTTATGTTGATTTTGAACATCCGGATATAGCTTTCCTCAAATCAAAACCCGTGAAAGGAAAAGCACCGGAATTCACACCTCATGGAAAAGCCGTTGTGGAAACTGCAGAATTTGCCCGGAACGACAAGGATCGCGGGGATGTTTATACGCCCATTGCCCTGTTGATGGATTTCTGCCACGGATGGGACAATCATGAGTCCCGGAAAGTCTGGTACGGTATGTTCAAACCGACCCTTGCGGACCGCAACACAGATGCCTGGATGTACGGCATCTTCGGAAGTTCCGTTTCACCTCAGGAAGGTTATGGCTGCAATATGAGTCAGACCGGATTCAGCGGACTTGTGGATATTCTCACTTTGAATCCGCCCTCCGGAGCTCCGGCGATCCTCAAAGATTATCCTGCCGCAATTCTTGCCGGCGGAATCAACTGGAACAATAATGCTGTTCAGGCAGTAAAGAAATACGTTGAAAACGGCGGGATTCTCGTCATCAACTCCGAACAACTCCCGAAAGCTCTTGACAGCAAATTTACGGGCATTGAATTTACAGGGAAAACAGCAAAACATACCGCCTCTGTAACAGCTGACGGACAGAAACTTGCAGACAGCAAGATCCCTTACGAATATCATTTTGTAAAATTGCGCGGAGCAAAAACACTCCTGAAAACCCCCGCCGGACAGCCTCTTGCAACTGTCTTCAACGTGGGAAA
The DNA here is from genome assembly GCA_017503375.1 of Lentisphaeria bacterium. GTDB lineage: Bacteria > Verrucomicrobiota > Lentisphaeria > Victivallales > UBA1829 > SIG79. Next base: position 58,275 of record JAFVTF010000008.1, read on the forward strand.
AGGAAAAGTTATTCTGACATTGCAGAAATATCTTGTGGAAGACCCCGCAACTGCCGGACAGAAAAAAGGTTTGCCCACGGTTCATTATCTGCTTTCCCTGCTGCGGCATGAATTGCTGCCGTTCCAGGTCTCCGGAAACAGCCCCGCTGAAATGGTGGTCAGCCGTCTGAAAAACGGATGGCGTGTTTCTCTCCTGAACAACCGCGGCGTTTACAAGCAGCCTTTGACGGCTCCTGTCATTGTCAAAGCAGAAAAAACAACGCAGACTCTGAGATTCCCTGCAGAATTTACCTCTGCTGTGGAAAAAATCTCAGGGAAAAAACTTACGATCAAAAAGAACAAAGGACAGAATGAAGTGACTGTTACCATTCCGGCAGGAGATTTGGCAGTGATTGATTTCGTTTCTGGAAAATAATATTGGAACGGAAAATGGAAAATAAAAAAATCGGTGTTGCCGTAATCGGATGCGGCATGCGTTCAAAATATACCGTCGGAAACCTGCTGCGGGACTCCGGACAGAATGTGGAAGTTTTATCGGTATATGACCCTATTGATAAAGTTGTAGATGAAGCGTTGGAACAATGGAAGGTTGATAAAAGCCGCTGCCGGAAATGCTCCGGCAGTCTGGAGGCAATCAACACTCCCGGCGTGGAATGGGTGCTTGTCTATTCCCCGAACGTATTTCACAGACAGCATATTCTTGAGGCGTTTGCTGCCGGAAAACATGTTTTTTCTGAAAAGCCTCTTGCCTCAACACTTGAGGCTTGCAAGGAAATTTACGATGCTCATGCCGCTGGCAATCTCCTGTTTGCTACAGGTTTTGTCTTGCGTTATTCCCCGATTTACCGGAATATCAAATCCATGCTGGAGTCCGGTGAGTTCGGAAAACTTCTGAGCATTGAAGCAAATGAAAATATCACGCCTGCACACGGCGGTTATATCATGAGAAACTGGCGCAGGAAAAGCGAGATTTCCGGACCGCACATTCTGGAAAAATGCTGTCATGATCTTGACTTGATCCTGTGGTTCTGCAATTCTCTTCCCAGCAAAGTGTTCTTCTGCGGAGCAACCAATGTCTTCAAACCGGAAAACCGTTATATGGAAGAAAAGTACGGAGCCGATACTTTCAATAACTGGGGCGGACACGATCAGATCGAAACTGCGTTCAATGATGATTCCGATATGATGGATACCAGCATGGGAACAGCGGTTTTCCGGAACGGCGTGCAGGTTTCTTTCTGTGCCACCATGTGCAACGCTCTTCCGGAACGCCGGATGCGTTTCAATTGTGCGGAAGGTACAATCATGGTGGATTTGTACACCTCCACCATCACTTACCGGAAACTTGGTGATGATACCGCTCATACCTTGAAGTATTACAATGATCTTCACGGCGGCGGGGATGAATACATCATGAAAGATCTGTATGATACTATGAAAAACGGAACTCCTCCGAAATGCAGCGGAAACGAAGGTTTGGAAAGTGCAGTTTTTGCGCTTGCTCTGGATCAATCTGCAAGAGAGGGTAAACTAATCGATCTGGAACCCATCTGGAAATCTTTGAACCGGTAAAATAAGTAAAAAAAAGCGCTGTTCCACATATAGATTGGTAAATCTTTCTGCTATTTTAACCCAATGATGGCATTTTGATTTTTGCATCGCAAAAATCGGAATGCCGCAAAAAGGTTTCTAAAAGGATGATGGGGTTCGGGGAAGAAGGGAAAAAATTTCCTCAAAAGTTTTTCCCTTCTTCCCCGATTACAAATCAACCATTATTGGGAACAGAGCTTTTTTCTTAAACGATAGATTTTTGTTCTTTCGGCATCCTCCCAAGATCGATAATCTGTACTACGGAACATTGGAGACGTGCCAAATAAATGTCCATATTTTTCTTTGATTTGTTCTTCACAGGCTGAACCGGAAAAAGCGTCGGGGGCAATACAGATAATATTATCCGGCAGAATCACCTCTGTCAAGACTGAACAATTGGCAAATGCCATCCGGTCGATGATCAAAGGACCGGCATCCTGCGGAAATTCTACTTTTTTCAATGCATAACAGTTGGCAAAAGCATAAGGGTCGATACTCTGCACACTTTTGGGCAGTACAACCTCGGTCAAAAAAATATTTCCGTCAAAACATCCGGTGTATATTCTTTCCGGTTTTCCGCTAATCGTATATTTTTCGGAATATGACGGGGGTAAATATTTTACTCTTCCATGGTTGCGGCTGTGCAATGCCCCCTGTTTATCATAGTAAAAATAATCAACTTTATCAGAGATGATGATTTCTTTTACCCCGGAAAATGCAGCGGTCCAGAAGCATTCATTCCCTGGCTCATACTGATCTTCGCCTGCATTTGCAAACGTTGAAAAGAGCAAGGTCAGAGAAGTACATCCGGAAAATGCCATTCGTCCGATCCTGTGCAGCGGTGCATTGATCTCAAGGACTCCGCTGAGATTTGAACAGCCGAAAAATGCCATATCAAGGATTTTGTTTACATTCCCGGGAATGGTATATTCTCCACGGTATGAATATGGAAATGCAACAAGAGAATACAGACGGCAATTTTTTTCAAACGACCAAACATCTGCTTTGAATAACGCACCGGCACTATCACATACATAATGCTGATTCCCGGGGTCAACAGAAAATGATTCAATCAATGCAAGAGCTCCCGGATCAATATATTCAACAGAGGCAGGAATCCTGAGTTTCAACTCCCTGCAGTTGAAAAAGGCTTGTGATCCAATGCTGTATAAGCCGTCCGGTAAATTGATTTTCGATAATGAGAAGCATGAATCAAAGGCATTTTTGCCAATGCTGCCTACACATTCTGGAAGCAAAACCCGTTGCAAACTGTCACAATGCTCAAAAGCATACAGCGGTATGAAGGTCACCTTGCAGTAAAGCAATATTTGCTTCAGTGCAGAACAGCCGGAAAAAACCTCACTTCCCAATTCTGTCAGTTCGTATGGAATATTAATGTCTGTTAAGGAACTGCATCCGTAAAAAGCCCGGTCCCCGATTACGGATACAGTTTCCGGGATTTGGATTTCTTTCAAATTGCAGCACTTGAAAAATGTATCATCGGGAATACGTGTAAACAAAGACAGTTCATCATCCAAAATCTGGATTTTGACTTTATACAAGTTCACACAGCCGGAAAAAACGCCTTTCCCAAATGATGAAATGTCTTCGAGTTTTACATATTTCAGATTTGCACACCCGGCAAAGGCATAATCATAAATGTTCTCAATGAAATCTATATCAACAGAAGTCAGACCGTCACAGTGATAAAACGCATAGGGCGCAATATGATATATTTCCCGCGCTTCCCGGGATAACCCATCAAAAGAGTATTCCCCGGAAAATGTTTCAGGTGCATAAACAAGCGTCTTCCTGCATATATTATATAAAATGCCGTCATCTGTTCCAAATTCAAAATTTGGACATTTTGCAATATCTATTGATTTCACACCATACAAACCGCCATTCAGATCCGTCAGGTTTTCCGGCAGACCCAAATCTAAATTACGACATCCCCAGAAAGCCATTGTTTCGATCGTTTCCAGCAGATAAAGCTGCGACATCCCGGCACGGAAAAGATTGACACAATCCTTGAATGCGCCCTCCCGGATTTTTATAAGCCCATCAGGAAAAATTACTTCCCTCAAATTAAGACATTCTGAAAAAGTATAAGAAGAAATTTGACTTAACAGAGAACCGGATAAATCTGATCGCTCCAGGGATACACATTTTTCAAAAGCATGGTCTCCGATTGTTTCAACAGATGCAGGAATATTGATAGAATGCAGATTTGAGCATCGCCGGAATGCTGAATTTCCAATTTCTTTCAGTTTTCCGGGCAATCTGATTTCACACAATGATGTACAGTTGTCAAATGTTTGACTCGGAATCGTTTTCAATGTGTCAGAAAAAATAACTTTTTTCAGACTGCAGCAGTCCGCAAATACATTGGAACCTAACTCTTTGAGTTTTGTGGAAGAAAGATCTATTTCTTCAAGAGAACTGCACATTTGGAAGGCATGATCTTCTATTTTTTTCAAATTGCCATGAAAAACGAGCTGTCTCAATTTATCGCAGTTGAAAAACGCACCGGAAGCAATTTTGGTAACATTGTCAGGAATAATAAAATTTTCAACAGTTTTATCGCAGCATTGATATAAAACAGTACCGCTGGAACTGTATTTGCATTGAATTGTTTGCATTCCAGGTATCTCCATATTTTTTGATGTAATTCTATAAAAAAGAATATTTATGTATCACTTTGAGTTTCTGATTAATATACTGTCAAGGCAAGCTTTTTCAACTGCAAAAGGTATTTTTTTTGAAAAAAATCAAAAGAGAAGGTTCGCGAATGAACTGCCGTTATGTGTTATGAGAAATATTTCTTAATTTTACAAGCAAAAAAAACGGCACGGTATTCATCATACCATGCCGTTGTAACTGGCAAATAAAGCTTATTCAGCTTTTGCTTCTTCAGCAGCCGGAGCAGCTTCGACGAGCTGGATCAGACATGCTTCAGCAGCATCACCGATGCGATGACCGATACGGATGATACGGGTGTATCCGCCGTTACGGGTTGCATAACGCTGAGCGAGATCAGCAAAGAGCTTGTCCAGAACCATTTTCTTGGACTGGAGTTTGCCGGCTTCGGTATTGATCTTCATTTTGGCAGCAGCGAGTCTGCGTGCATGAGGTGTACCGGTTTTACCGAGAGTAATGAGCTTGTCCACGAGAATACGGACTTCTTTTGCTCTGGTGACAGTGGTCTTGACCTGTTCATGTTCGAGGATGGAGCAGGCAAGGTTGACGAGCAAAGCTTTTCTGTGACCGCAGTTACGGCCGAGCTTGGCTGTATGTTTCAGGTGACGCATAAGTGTCAAGCCTCCTCTTTCTTAGAGTTTTTAAGTTGTTCGGCATCTGCATTGATCAGGTCTGCGACTTCTTTCTTGAACGTCATACCGAGAGAGAGATTCATGGAAGCAAGTTTTTCCTTGATCTCTTCCAGAGACTTCTTACCGAAGTTACGGAACTTGAGCATTCTGGATTCGGACTTGGTGCAGAGTTCACCGAGCATTTTAATATTCGCATTGTTAAGGCAGTTCATAGCACGGACGGAGAGGTCAAGGACCTCAACAGGTCTGATAAACTGCTGATACTGGCGCATGACATCGGGATCAGCAGGAGCTGCGGGACGGGCAACATCACTTCCGAGGAAGGGATTGAGGTGATCTCTCAGGATCTTTGCAGCCTTTTCGAGAGCATCCTTTGCGGTCACGCGGCCATCAGTTTCAACTTCCAGCACAAGGCGGTCCATATCGGTTTTGGCACCCAGACGGGTAGCTTCAACCTGATAACGGACGTGTGTGACAGGACTGAAGAGACTGTCAATTGCGATGGTTCCGAGGGGAGCATCTTTAGCAAGTTCCAGCTTATTCTGTTCAGCGGGAGTCCATCCACGGCCATTTTTGACTTCAATTTCTGCGCGGAAATCTGTGTCTTTATCAAGAGTACAGATAACCTGTTCAGGATTGAGAACGGTCAAAATGCCATCTGTGGAAATATCACCGGCGGTAACGACACCGGCCTTATTTTTACGGATTTCAAAGGTCTTGGGACCTTCAGCGTTCAGGATGAGGGAAACTTTCTTGAGGTTCACAACAATCTCAGTACCGTCTTCAACAACGTTGGGGATGGTTGCGAATTCATGGGCGAATCCATCAATTCTTACTGCGGAGATTGCGGAACCTTCCAATGAGGAGAGAAGCACTCTGCGGAGTGCGTTTCCGATGGTATGTCCGAATCCGCTCTGGAACGGCTGCGCAGTAAATTTTGCGTATCTTTCCGTCGCTGTACTTTCCTCAATTTCCAGTTTTTCAGGAATCGGGAGTGCATTTTCAGCCATAAGTATATCCTCCAAAAATAATATTTAGTCTCAAAAATCTCCCGCAGAACAGTGCGGGAGCCATACGAAATGTCTTCAGCAGAAGACCGGATCAGACACGACGTCTCTTCGGAGGTCTGCAGCCGTTATGCGGAACAGGAGTGATATCCTTGATCGCAGTGACTTCGATTCCGACGGATGCGATGCCCTTGACTGCAGATTCACGTCCTGCACCGGGGCCTTTGATCCGGACTTCGACTTCTCTCATGCCGAGGGCTTCCGCCTTCTTTGCAGCATCAGCTGCAACGACCTGAGCAGCATATGCTGTGCTCTTGCGGGATCCTTTGAAACCATTCTTTCCGCCGGTGGACCAGCAGAGAACGTTGCCATGGAGGTCAGTAAATGTTACTTTTGTATTGTTGAATGTAGCAAGGACGTAAGCGATTCCGGAGGGAACCATGCGTCCGCCTTTTTTCCGTTTTTCAGCGGGAGCTGCAGCTTTCGCGGGCTCTGCGGCAGGTGTTGCTTCAACTGCCACTGCTGCTTTTTCTTCAATGTTCTCAGACATTCTGGAAACCTTTCAAAAATTAATTCGTCAGTGGGTGAAGATTATTTCTTCTTCGCCGGGGCTTTAGCAGCGGCGGCGGCCTTGGCATCTGCTTCAGATGCGGCAACACGACGCAGCGTTTTATCACGGATTGCACCGACTGTCAGCTTCTTACCTTTACGGGTACGAGCGTTTGTACGGGTGCGCTGACCATGGCAGGGAAGTCCCTTGCGATGGCGGATGCCGCGGTAGCAGTTGATCGCCTGCAGACGGCGGACGTCCTGTGCAAGAACTCGGCGGAGGTCACCTTCAACAATGTAGTTGTCCTGGATCAGGTTGGTGATCGCTGAGATCTGTTCATCCGTAAGCTTTGCAGCACGGGTATCAGGATCAATTTTGGTTTTTTCGAGGATCTCTTTAGCAATGGCAGGACCAATGCCGTAGATGTACTGAATCGCGAACTCAATTCTCTTGTTCGCCGGGATATCGACTCCGAGGATTCTGGGCATGATGGTCAACCTTGTTTTTGTTTATGACGGGGATTCTTTGCGCAGACAACACGCACGATACCCTTACGTTTGATGATCTGGCAGGATTCACACCTGCGCTTAATAGAAGCTCTGACTTTCATGACAGACACAACCTTCAATATAATTTTGTGCGTTACGACCCGGCTCCATACCGGATCTTACCTAATTTTCTGCGTAAACAGTGGAATCCGTCAATGCCGCGACGCATTGCGGTGTATACGCTTATCCGAATAATATATACCGGATTTCCTTTTTTTCAAGTTTTTTTTTGAAAAAAAATCATTTTTCCGCACCTTTGCAGGTTTCAGCAGAAAATGCAGCTCCATTTTCCGCCTGCGGATCTATCTTTGATTTCAGCACCCCTTCTCGTCAAAGAGTCACTGAATTTATCACTTTTAATCTTCCTTCTGGCTTTCAAAGTACTGGACTTTCTTTTCTTCCAGCAGAAGTCCTACTTTATCAGTGTCAATCGGAAAATACTGTTTTTCTTCAAGATATGCAAGAAAATCAAGCCAGTTCTGATGGTTCCAGTTTCCCTTTTGCTTCTTCACAAAAGTCATGGGAATGGGAGATCTTCTGAGTTTTTTGAGATTGGACTCGGCTTTGGAAAGTCTTTCTGCCATGGTAATAACTCCTGTGCTTTGTTGTTTTTATGTTTCAGACAGCTCGGTTTCAGCTGTCTGTTTCTTAGATATCATTCTCAGCTGCTTTGTTCCCCGTTGGTCTCTTGATTATTCCGGTGATTGCCGGAACTCTATCCTGTCAGCTTCATACAGCTGTTTTGATGAGTTGGAAAGATATCAGCAGGTGTGAAAGAGCTGAAAAACAGTTGTTTTTTTTGTTTCCGGGGGATACAGTAATGCAGGAGAATACATAAAAAGTGTCCTCCTGCATTGTCTGTTTTTCCATACGATGCCGGAAAAAATATACCGGCATCTTTCCAAAACGCAGATTAGCGTTTGGAGAACTGGAAGCGTCTTCTTGCGCCGGGCTGACCGGGTTTCTTACGTTCTTTTTCGCGGGAATCGCGGGTCAGCATTCCATTGTCCTTGAGAACCTGTTTGACATTTTCGTCGAGGACGAGAAGAGCGCGTGCAATACCGTGACGGAGAGCACCGGCCTGACCGGCTTTACCGCCGCCGAGGATGTTAGCGCGGACGTTCACCTTTCCGTTGTAACCTGTTGCAGCGAGGGGCTGGCAGATGTAACCGCGGAGAGCTTCAGTCTGGAAATATTTTTCAAATTCAACGCCGTTGATAACGATTTTGCCTGTGCCTTCAGAGAGACGAACACTTGCGCTGGCAGATTTGCGGCGACCGGTTGTGCAGATTTCATTGCTCATTCGGAATCTCCTTAGATTTCAGCAATTTCGGGTTTCTGTGCAGCGTGCGGATGTTCTGCGCCTGCATAGACTCTGAGTTTACGGAACTGAGCGCGGCCCAGACGGGTATCGGGCATCATGCCCCAGACAGCGTCACGGATCATGCGTTCCGGATTATTTGCACGGATTTCCTTAGCGGTTGTGATTTTGCGTCCGCTGCGGTAACCGGTGTACTTTTCATATTCCTTCTTCACGTTCTTGGAACCGGTGAGGAGGACTTTTTCCGCATTGATGACGATGGCATAGATACCGGTGTCAACATGGGGGGTATAGGTGGGTTTGTCTTTTCCGCGAAGGGCGTTTGCAATTTTGACTGCGAGACGTCCAAGGGGAATACCTGCTGCGTCGAACACAACATGCTTGCGTTCGATTTCGCCGGCTTTCGCCAAATAGGTTTTCATCTTCAATAATCTCCGATATTGTTTTCTCAATGGAATTTTTCAATTCCAACTTTGGCACCCGAGCCTCCCCGGATAACCACGATTTTTTTTCGGAACTATGTTTCCGCCAGAAAACGCAGTTCCATATACCTCTGTCGTGTGATCGGGTTATACACTTACAGATTCTTATAATATATCCCCATTTAAAAAAAATGCAAGTCCTTTTTCTGAAATATTTTTCATAAAAGATTTGTTCTCTGCCCGGACATCCCATATTTTTCAAAATAATGCTTTTTATACAAATTGAAAGACGCTGTTTCTCAAAAGCATCCACTTTTTCCAACATTTTATCGGTATTCCGATTTTGGCACTGCAAAAATCAAAATACAATTTTTCGTCAGAAAGATTTATCCCCTCATTTGGAAAACAGAGCCCCAAAAAAAAGACCGCCATTCGACGGTCATTTTTTTGAAATGATTCTGAATAAAATCAGAACTTGCTGATCTTGGCAAAACCATTTGTTTTTGCCTGCTTGATCATATCAGCGATTTTGCGTGATGTCTGTTCATTTTTCAGATGAGCAACAATATCTTTCTTCAGCTCTTCAAATTTAATAGGCTGTGCAGCGGTCTTATCTTCCAAACGGATGATGTGATAACCGAACTGAGTTTTAACGACATCAGAGATTGTCCCCTTTTTCAGAGCGACAGCAGCATTCCAGAAATCTTTATCCAGCCCGTCTTTTTCCATTTTTCCGAGGCTTCCTTTGGACCGTTTTCCGGAAGGACATGCGGATTCAATTTCAGCCAATGTTCCGAAGTTTGCACCCTGTTTGAGCTGAGCAAGAACAGCTTTAGCTTTTGCTTCAGCTTTCTGTTCGGAGGCTTTATCACCTTTCTTTTCCGGCTGAATCAGGATGTGGGATGCGGTGATTGTTTCTTTTGTAACGAAATTGGCTTTATTGTCGTTGTAGAATTTCAAAGCATCAGCATCAGAGACCTTGACGATGGGAGCGATTTTTTCCATAACCCATTTATTGATCGCAATTTCCTTCTGGGCCTCTTTATTTTTGGCCATTTCATCAATGAACTTGTCTACGGTTTTACCGGCAGCTTTCATTCTTTCTTCGATCTGTTTTTTCTGATCTGGAGTCAATTTTGCCATTTCAGCATTCAGCATACTTTTAACAGCAGCTTCAGACGGAGCATAGCCATTTTTAGCAGCGAGAGCGCCCATGATTTCCAAATCGAGCATACCGTTAACCATCTGCTTGAGCTTTGCTTCGGGAAGACTTCCGACGAACTGTTCCGGAATCATCTTTTTCAGGGAATCCACGATCTGGGCTTTGGTAATTTTTTTGCCTCCGACTTCCATTACGACAGCGGGGAGAAATTTCAGAGCTTCATCCATGGATTTGGGAGCAGCCTGAATTTGTTTTGCACCGGGAGCCATTGTCGGTTTGGGAGCTTCTGCTGCCATTGCAACAGAGAACATCGGGAGAGCCAGGAGGGCCAACAGTGTTTTTGATACTTTCATAATCTGACCTTTCTTTTATGGTTTTTGTCGATTAGTTTGCTATGTTATAAATTCTTTTCTGAGATTGACAGTTGTATTTTTATTTTGTTCCGGATTCGGCGGCATAGAGACTCATAGCCATCATCGTCTGAAAATCTCTTTCAGAAAGTCCGGGCGCAAAAAGTTCCAGAGATTGTACTGCACGCAAGGATTCTTCCCTGCGGAGTCTCGCGACTTTCTGTTTCTGGCGGATAGCCTTATTTCTGATACGGTAGGAAATATTCCATTTCTGAGTGATCAGAACAAATTCCTCAATCGCATTATCCAGCACTTTGGAAGCCGGAAGATATTTCAGATTGTCTTTGAATTCAGCTTTTGGAGAAACGATTATATCACTCAGTTCATCAAGTCGGAAGAGATCTTTAAGTCTTGCGGCTGTGCGGCTTGATTTATTTTTATTTGATTCCCCTTGTTCTTCGACAATTTTTTTAAGGTATTCTATGGCTTTTGCCTGGTTTCTTTTATCGCTCAGCAGGATATTCAATTTCTGCAGTTCACTGTTTTCCTTTTCCACTTCCTCCAAAACAGGAAGATGAACATTGGTGGGATCCAGTTCTCTCAATTTCTTTACTTTGATATAAGCCTCTTCATGCCGGTTCTGTTTTATCAGCTTGAATATATCAAGGATCAAATTTATCCGGACAGTGCTCATTTCTTCCGGCTGTTTGGAACATCCGGCCAGAACAAACAGAATCATTACAAAAAGAAAGAGGAATAATTTTTTCATTTCAAAGTTACCTTTACTGTTTCCGGTGAGATTTTCAAAACCGTCACACCGGGAGTATTGACGTTACATTGGAGTTTCAAAGTATGAGACCCGGATTTAATATTTTTTCCGACAAAGGCATACACCTTGATATTCTCGGAGGTAAGTTTCTGAAGAATCTCCAACGGAGCAGAAAGAGTGACATCGGCATATTCAACAGAGGGCAATTCAAACCGCCAGTTGGAATCCTGCATAATATTGATTTTCAAATCTGAAAATGTTTTTTCTTCAAATTTACGTTCGATTTTTGTACGGACGACCACGGACTGGGGAGAAACCTTCATTCCATCATAAGGAACCACAATGTTTTTATCTATATCAAAATCCTGTGTCATTGTATTCAACTCTACCGGCAAAGTTTTGATATCCTCCAAATTTCTCATGACCATGGACGGTGCTGTTACACGAACTAATTCCGGGGTAACGGTCGTCCCCTTCACGACATATCCGTGCGGAAGCGGAAATGTCGTATCATACTCAGCTTTCACCTTCAAATCTTTTGTTACAAGTTTATCAATATGAACCTGCAGAGATTCCGGAGAAACGGATACAACGGTTACGCCGAGAGGTCCATGGAAATTGGAAGGAGAGAGCGGAAGAGTATAAGATTTTCCTTCCTCATAATTTTCGGGTTTGATCTCTATTTCAGAAAACGTAAAATCTTCCGGTTTCAACTCTTTCAATTTGCTCTGACTTCCTGTCACAGAAAGCCGGACTGCCGGAGACCCTTTTTCAATAAGTACGAATCCGGCAGGAGCCTTCAGGGGAATGTGAATTCCCGGAATTTCCCGGCTTGTACTCAGGCGGTCCAGAACAGCGACATAGATAATGGATGCCAGAAATAAAGCAATGATTTTCCGGACAAAATCCTTCCGGATGAATCCGGGGATCATTTTTTTCCAGACAGGTACAGTTTTTTGCTCAGACATTTTCCGGCTCCTCATTTTTCTGCGCAATCTTCCGGTCTTTATCCAAAAGCTGTTTGGAAAGAATATCGTTCAGCTGACCGGGAGTGATACTCCGCTCAAGAATACCGCGCATTGCCACGCTGATCGAACCGGTTTCCTCAGAGACAATCACTGCAATGGCATCGGTTTCTTCTGTAACACCGATTGCGGCTCTGTGCCGTGTCCCGAGATTCATTGCGGCATACTCCGGCTGCTGTGTCAAAGGAAGAATCGCATGGCCGGCTTCAATCGTATCACCACGGATGATCAAAGCTCCGTCATGAAGAGGGGTGTTCGGAAAAAATATCGTAAGAAGAAGTGTCTCGCTGACCTTTGCTTCCAACTGAATTGCTGAATTTTTGATACTTGCCAATCCGATCTGACGTTCAAAAACAATCAGTGCGCCTGTTCTTGTTTTTGACATTTTGGTGACAGCAGTAACAGTTTCCAGAATCGTCCTCCGCTGCGTATTCGAGTGCTGGGAAAAATAACGGCTCCCCAGCTGAGCAAAGGCCCTCCGTAATTCCGGCTGAAAAATCACAATCAATGCTGTCGCCAGAATCGTCCAGAAATTCATCAGAAGCCAGTTGAGCACATCAAAGCGGAGCGATTTTGTCAAAACCGTCAGAAACAGCAGCGCAATCACCAGACCAGCCAGCACGCTGGCTCCGCGTGTCCCGCGTAAAAAGTACAGAACATAATACACCATCAGAACAAGTATTCCAAAATCAAGAAAATACCGTCCGATATTGTACAATTCTTCCAATGCTTTGATTACGTCCTGTGACACTGCCGTTCCTCATTTCCCGGATATTCTTCGTTTTACAAAAAATCCGCATCGCATAAATATACATGTCAAGGAAGGATTTTCAATCACAAACTTAACTTTTTTTTAAAAAAAAGCGCTGTTCCCCATACAGGTTGGTAAATCCTTCTGCTATTTCAACTTTGAGATGGGGCTGTTGCAAAACCTGCATACAGAAAACGCATTTTAATTGAGTCTTTTGAACAGAGTGAACGGAGTTTACAGAGATTACGGAGGTGGTTTGGTGATTAAAACAACCGTTACCCAAGAGAAAAATTTTTATTTCTTTTGAGAAATCGGTCGGTAATAACCAAAAATGCCTCCGTACACTCAGTACACTCCGTTTTATCCGTACGAAAATGTGCTTTCAAATTTCAGGTTTTGCAACAGCCCCAA